>JAIXZE010000405.1 GCA_027489875.1 Verrucomicrobiales bacterium | reverse complement strand
TGCCCCCTTTTGGAAAGGATTCGGGGTGGCGATGTCCTCATCGCCTTGGGAATGGCTTTGGAACGGCGACGAGGACGTCGCCACCCCGTTCCATGTGGGGGCAGTGTCAAGATGCGCCCTGTACCAACTCGTCCTGGTCAACTACGGCGACTTCGCCAGCCCCGACGATGCCGAAGCCTTCGGTGCTGCGGCCCTTGGATTGAGTCGGAACGCCTACTACGAACTCGTCTGCCAGGCAGCCGACATTCTGGAGTGACAGCGCATAAGTCGGATCCGACCGATCCGTCGGCTCACCTCGCCCAAAGCGCGACCGCGACTCCCAGCCCGCCCAAAGCCGCCGAAGTCAGTACGCCAAAAGGTGACTGGATCGCCGCAGCAGCCGGTCGCGGAAAATCGGGAGTCACTCCACAGGATACAAGACGGTCGTACAGGTTGGGGTGGGTCAGGTTCTCCGTCAGCACCGCAGGGATCAGGTTGGACTCGTGCAACCGGAGGAGCGCCCGACCGTAAGCAACCGGGTCCACCGAGGCTGCCCGATGATCGGCCTTCGCCTCGTGCCGCAGCACCCAGCGCGAAATCAGCCGTGGGACCAGCGCCCACCAAAGCGTCAGCGGCCCAATCACAATCGGTCCCAGCTCTGCCATCAGTGGACGCACCAGCAACAGCGGCAGGAACGAGTTCGCGGAAACCACACGCGCCAAAGTCATCCATCTGGATTCCCGGAGATGATCCATCTCATGCGCCAGCACAGCCTCCAACTCGGACGGGCCCAGCAGTTCGATCAGTCCCCGCGTGACAAGGATCTCCTTGGTGAAGGGGAATGCGTAGGCACCTGCAGATTCGGCATCCGCCAGAACCACGCGCCTCAAACGGATTCCCGAATCACGGGCCAACCGCTCCGCTGTTGCCTCCAACTCCGGCGTCACCTGCAAAGGGCGGACCGTATGCACCGAACCTCCAGCGCCCCACACGTTCAAGAGGACCACACGCACGACCACGATCAACAACAGGCCCCACGCCGACCACCCAAGCGCCCCCGGCATCAACACCAGGATCGCCCCGTAGAATACCGCCGGTTGAGTTAACAGGATCCTGAGCCAGTACCCGACAGGAACCCTTTGCCGCAGCCCCATCGCCAGTCCGATCGGGATGGATCCCAACACGCATCCAGCGGCTCCGGTCACGCCGATCCCGATGAGCACAGCCGGCTTCGCCTGGAATGCCAGGCAAGCCAGCAACATGAGAACTCCCGGGAACATCGCGATCACCACCGCCGTTCCAGACCGGTGCGGATGCAGTCGCCGGGCGGTCTCCGACCAGTGCTGCCGCGACCGACGACGCAGCGCCAGGATCCCCGGAAGCGCAGTCAGCCACGTCCACAGAAAGGCCAGCAGCCCCACCCCGGGAAACAGGCACGCAAGGGTGATACCATCCAGAGCGACCCCACCGATGCCATCGATGACCGCGGGCGTCAGAAACCCCAGCATGGCCACCGTCAGCACCACGGCGTGCCACCATCGGAACGGTTCCTCGCCCCGCATGGCTTCTTCCCCCAATCTCAGATCGCTGCTTCCCATCTTCGTCCCAGCCTATCCACACCGCGACCTGTGGCACAATCGGGGACCCCGCTCGGTAGGTGGGATGCGTCCTCTACCGCGACATCAAGCCCGAGAATCTCCGCCTCGACGCCCATGGCCGCGTCCGGATCGTAGACTTCAGCGACGCCAAACTGGTGGGCGAAGATGCCCGCGACATCACGCTCACCCTCCATGATGCCCGAATGGGCACCCTGCATTGCATGGCACCGGCACGGGGCGATTAACTACGCGGACTCCTTCAACTCATCCACAATCCGCCCGTCGAAAAGGTGGATCTGCCGGTCGGCATGGCGGGCGAAGCGTGGGTCGTGCGTGACCATGCAGAGGGTCGCCCCGTCCCGGTGGAGTTGTCGCAGCAGGTCCATCACGGCGTCGCCATTCTTGGAGTCCAGATTCCCCGTGGGCTCATCCGCGAGCAGGATGGTGGGCCTCCCGGCAAGTGCTCGGGCGACCGCAACGCGCTGCTGCTGGCCGCCCGAAAGCTGGCTCGGATAATGCCTCAGCCGGTGGCTCATGCCGACCTTGTCGAGGGCTTCCATGGCGCGCTCCTCACGCTCGGCCGCCGCGAGTCCGCGATACGTGAGCGGCAACTCCACGTTTTCGTACACGGTCAGGTCGCCGATGAGGTTGAAGTTCTGGAAAATGAAGCCGATCTCCCGGTTCCGGATCCGGGCGCGTTCCGCGTGGCCAAGATTGGCGACCTGGACTCCATTGAGTGCGTAGGTGCCGCGGGTGGCCGTATCGAGCAAACCGAGGATCGCGAGGAGCGTGGACTTGCCGCAGCCCGACGGCCCCGCAATCGACACGTATTCGCCCTTCGCAATCTCCAGGTGGATGCCGCTGAGTGCGTGCGTCTCCACTTCATCAGCCAGGAAAACCTTGCTGAGTCCGTCGAGTTGGATGATCGGAAGCGGGGTGGACATAGGCGGTATCGATGGCGGCTCAGTGTGGGCGGTGGATCCGGGCTATTTGCGCTGACGCTTGCGAAGCTTGGGATCCAACTCCGGCACGTCGGTGGAGCGCCAGTTGAGCAACCCGAGGAACCGATAATGATGGAAGAACGCCGTCCCTGCCATCGGCCCCGTGGAGTGAACGTGTTCCCCGGACACCCGCTCGTAGGCGAACAGCGCGAACTTCCCCGCCGAATCCGCCATCGCGCTTTTGTACAGGGCGATCTCCGGAGTCGAAACCGGCCCGGTCAGCGGGATCGGCATGCTCAACGCCGGAATGCCAAACAACGACTCGCGCGTATCCAAACCAAGCCCGCCGCTACGGATTTCCACGATCACATCGGCCGCGGCCTCCTGACCCATCATCAGCGCCTCCGCCTTCGAGATCCGCTCCCGGATCGCGCCGATCGCGAACGCCTCGTCGTAGCCCTTGAAGTACCGCTCCTGCACGAAGACCTTCCGCCCCTTCAGCACGGACAGGTCCACTTGAGCCACCGCCCGCTCCGCCGCCGAACTCAGCAGGAATTGCTCCGTCACCGACCGCTGCGGTTCGGTCACCTTGGTCGCATGACACCCGACCCACAGGATCCCCACCGCCAAGATCAACCCTGACTTCCACGCACCCTTCATCCCCCAATCCTTGAAAACTCCCCCCGCTTTGGCGAGCGGAGTCTCCATGTCTTGGGAGCACAGGTTGTCGTTACTTCACACCCTTCTGGATCCCCTCGCCCGCGTTCTCCATGTCCTTGCCGAAGCCTTCGGCGGTCTTGCAGCCGAGACTGGAGACGGCGAGCAGCAGGAGGGAGAGGAGGAGGATGCCGAGGCGTTGCGTGGTCTTGTTCATGTTTCGAAAGCGGGGTCTGTTCGACCTTTTGCTTCCCCCATCTCACCCCACCTCCGCCGGAACTTCGATGGGGTGTTTCCCCCGGTCCAAGGTCAGGAACGGCGACGAGGACGTCGCCACCCCGTTGCATAATGGAGACAATGGGGTCGCATCCTTACATTTTACATTTCGTCCTGCGCGGGTTTCCGCGCTGTCACGCGCCTTCCACCACCAGCAGGTTCCCGAGGAATCGTCCCAGGGGGCCCAGGAACTCGCGGAACCGCGCCTCATCCGCCTCGCTGAATTCGTCCGCACCCCGCTTGTTGAGCAACTGCGCCACGGCGATCACCTCGCCCTCCGGATTCGTCACGGGCAAGCACAGGAGGCTGCGCGTCCGGTACCCGGTTCTTTGGTCGACTCCGGCGTGGAAGGCCGGATCAACATAGGCATCGCGCAACCGCACCACCTTTCCCGTGCGGGCCACCTGCCCTGCGATCCCCTGCCCCATGTCCATCTCGATGGACAACAGCGCGTCCGTACCGGCCTGGGCCACCCGGGAACGCAGCTTCCCGGAAGCCCGATCCACCACGAAGAGCGTTACCCGATCCGCGTCCATCAATTGCCCGGCCTTGATGGTGATCGCGACCAGAACCCGATCAAACCGTGCCGCTGCTGCGCCGGCGCGTGCCCTCTCGATCTCCGCCCGCACCTCCTCGATCTCCGCGGCCGAATCGTCGAGGAAGCCGAAGAAGGCCGCTTCATCCATCGAACCCACCTCCCTCGCCAATGCCACCGGATTGCCCATGGCGGCAACCCCGGCCGTCAACTGCCCCGCCATCCGCGCGGCATCCCGGCCCCGCGACACCAGACGTCCGTCCTCCAGCGACAGCGTGCGATCGGCGAGGTCGAGGATCCGGTTGTCGTGTGTCACCAGCAGGATCGCCCCGCCCTGATGCCGGCTGAGGACCTGGAGCAATTCGACCACATCGCGTCCCGTCTGACGGTCCAGGGCGCTGGTGGGTTCGTCGGCCAGGATGAGTTTTGGACGCACGACCAACGCCCGCGCGATGGCCACCCGCTGACGTTGCCCGCCCGAAAGCTGGTTCGGCAGCTTGTCGGCATGCTCACGCAATCCAACCAAGTCCAACTGCTCCCAAGCCCGCGCCCTGGCCTCCGCCGGATCGATCGGCCCGCCCCATGACAAGGGCAACGCGACGTTCTGCCACACCTTCAGCGCATCGATGAGGTTTGGGCTCTGGAAGATGAACCCAATCCGGCGCCGCACGCCCAGCACCACCGCCCGATTGGCTCCGGCGAGCTCCTCGCCGAACACGCGCACGCTTCCCGCCTGTACGCTCCGCAATCCACCTGACAACGTCAGGATCGTCGTCTTCCCTGAACCGGAGGGGCCGGTCAGCAGGACGATCTCACCGGGGTGGATCTCCGCGGACACACCGTGCAACACCTGCCTCCGCAGCGCGCCCGTGCCGAAGGCATGATCCACGCCGCGCAGTTGGAGGATGGGTTCCATGACCGGTTCAGAAGACTTCGGCCGGATCCGCCTGCCGCAACACCCGGAGGGCAAACGCACCCGAAATGACGCACATCGAAAGGGTCAACGACAGGACGATCACCGACTTGCCCACGTCGAGGTACGCCGGCAACGAGGTCGCGATCCGCGTGGCCAGGAACACGCCCCATGAAATCGCGGCCGCCGGAATGAATCCCGTGACGGCCAGAACCACCGACTGCTGGACCACCACCCCGTGCAGGAATGCATCCGAACATCCCGTCGCCTTCAGCACCGCATATTCCCGGAGGTGGTCGGTGAGGTCGGTGTACAGGATCTGGTACACGATGACCGCCCCCACGATGAACCCGATGATCAATCCGGCTCCGATGACGAATCCGATCGGCGTGCGTTCGGCCCAGTAATCCTTCTCGCGTTTCATCATCTCGCCTCGGGTCAGCACGTCGACGTCGGCGGGAAGGGATCGCACCAGTTCGGCCCGCACCGCTTCAACATCCGCCCCGGAAGCCAACTGGATCACACCCATGCTGACCTTGGCCGGTGACCGGTTCGGGAACGCCCGATGGAAGGCTGGTTCTCCCATCAACAGATTGCCATCCGCGGCGAACGACGTGCCCAGCGTGTACAATCCGGCGACCTGGAACCGGAGGCCGTTCAGCTCGGTCGCAACACCACGGCCCGCGCGAATCTCCCGCGGCACGGGGCCGAACTCCGGACGCGAGGCATCGTCGAACAGCACCTGGTCCGGGCGCTGCAACACGTCGCGGACCCCTGCTCCGGACTTCACTTCGAAGGGAGCCTCGGCTGCGTCGCAGGCGAACACGAAGATCGTCCGGTCATGCCGGGTCTCCGGGTTTTTCCACGGTGCGATCGCCAGATAGACAGCCCGCGCATCGGCCACCCCGGCCACCCCGCGTGCCTGTTCCAATCGCCGGCGGGGGAAGGACCGAGAATCGGCCAGCGAATCGTACTGCCGGCTGATCAGGACCAACTCGCCCTTCAATGACCGGTGGAACAGGACCACACTGTCGTACAGTGCATCCCGGAATCCGAGCTGCATCAGCATCATCAGGGACGCGAACGAAATGCCGGCGACGGCTGCCGCGAACCGGAGGCGGCGGGCTGTCAATTGACGCCACGCCAACGGCACCCCGGCGGGCCGCAGTACATGACCCAGGACATGAAGGCAGCGGACGGTCACGGGAGGATCCGCACGTTGACGAGCGCCCCGGTCAGTCCCGAAACCGCGCGGGAGTCCTCGAGCTGGACGATCACCTCCACCACGCGGGAATCCGCGAATTCGGACGGATCGGGCTTCAGGAGCCGGTTTGAACGTACCTGCAGGCCCACGCGCTCGACGCGGCCGATCAACGTTCCGGGAAAGGACTCGCCTGTGATCTCCGCGCGCTGGTTCAGCCGGACATTGCGGATGTCCGTTTCATAAACCTCCGCCTTGACCCGCATCCGATCGGTTTGTCCCAGGTCGAGGAGCCCTTCGGGACCGATCTGTTCCCCGACCTGCGCATGGACGACCAGGATGCGACCGGGTGCCGGGGCGCGCACGATGCTCTGCTGCCACTCCGCCCGCGCCCGTTCGGCCTGGGCTTCCGCCACGGCGACCTCGGCCTTGGCGACGGCCACGTCCTCCGACCGCACCTCGCGCCCGGCGGCCAAACGGCGGTTCGCGGCTTCCATTCGGCTTGCCTGAGCCTGGATCCTCGTCTCCGCCGCATCGAGGGCCTGCTGGGCGCTGGCGCCCTGTTCGCGCAACTTCCGCAATCGTTCCACCTCTCGTCGCGCGTCCGCCCACTCCGCTTCCTCCCGTTGGCGCTCCGCTTCCAGGACGGCGATCTCGGTGGGTTCCAGGCCAGCCTCCGACTGGGCCAATCTGGCCTTGGCTGAATCCAACAGACGGAGTGCATGCTACCACGCGGCCTGGGCCGATTCATGAACGTGGGTCCGGGCAAGCGCCTGGTTGTTGGTCACGGACTGGCCTTCTCCGACCAGCAGTTCAGCGAGGATCGAAGGCCCCTGCACCGAGTACGGCGCTGCCACCTGGACAACTCCCCCCGACGGTTCCAATCGGCCCAGCGCCCCAACGGCCGTTCCCGATTCCCGGACGCCCCGATCTTCCGCCCCCAGTGACTGAAATCCCCCGACGAACCAAGCGACACAGCCCACCAGAACACCGCGCAGCAGGGGGGCGGACGCTCTCCGCGCCAATCGGGCCAGTGATTGGGCGTACCGGGATGGATCCACAGCCAAGACCATCCCGCTCTCTAACCATCCGTGGCGATCAAGTCCACTTCGCATCCGCCCCTTGGGCGCATCTGGATACAGCCCCCTTTTGGAAAGGATTCGGGGCGGCGATGTCCTCATCGCCATTGGGAATGGCTTTGGAACGGCGACGAGGACGTCGCCACCCCGTTGCATGGGGGAGTGTCCGGAGGCGTCCCCAACCCTTCGCACATCTGCCCTGCGCCTTTACATGCCCGAGCAGCCCGGTAGGCTGCGCGCGTGGATCTGACTTTGGAGATGTTTGAGCCGGAACTCCGAGCCGCGCTGGCCAGCTACGACCGGCACGTGGTGTGCATCGAGAAGATTCCCGAGGATTGCGAGACCACGCTGCGGTCGCTGCTGGAAAAGGCCATCAAGGCCTTCGCCACCCGTGGTCCGGAACTGCGCCATGGCATCGCACTCGATCGCCATGTCACGGTGATCCTCAGCCAGACCGATGGGCCGCGTCCGCTCTGCGCGATCTACTTCAATCTGTATTCGCCCTACGCGAAGAAGCAGGCCGCCCGCGCCGAAACAGCCCAGCGCTGACGAACCTTCGCCCTTGCTGCGGGATTTCCGGTAACACCCCCGTTCGAACTGCGTATCGACGGGTGAGATGAAACGCATCGGATCCCGGTGTTCCTGTATCCTTCGCCTGTCCGGACTGGCACTTGCCGCGTGTGGCGCGGGTGTTGTCATGGCCGGCCCCAACTTCAACGGGCCGGCAAGCTTCTGGAAGGGGTCCGTGTCCACGCTCTGGAGCGAGGAGGGAAACTGGGCCTGTTCGATTGCGCCCTGTGTTCCATTGAACAGCCTGCAGACGGCCATCCTGGGGAGCCTCCCGGTCACGGCGGTCACCCGGAATGACCTGGCCACGGACTTCCTCCGCAACGTCCAGGTCACCGGCAGCGGGTACCGCGTCACCGGGAACGCCCTCACGCTGGACGGGCTCTTCATCGGCCAGGCCGCCTCGGACAACCGGTTCCAACTCCCCGTCCGATTCCAGCGCGATGCCTTGCTCGAACTTTTTGGGGACGGCGAAATCCGCTTCGAGAACCCGGTTCATCTCGGTTTCGACACCGCAGGACCGCTCTTCATCCGATCGCAAGGACTGGCTGAGTTCGCGGAATCGATCCAGGGGCCGGGTGGCCTGACGGTACAATTGAACCCGAGCTTCTCCGTGAATGCGTCCCGCTACCAACCCGGACGCCTGCGCTTGCTCGCACCGAACGGGTTCGCTGGCCGCATCGACGTGGGCGAAGGATTCCTCCAACTGGCTGAAGCGGGCACCCTGGGCAACACCACCCGAGAGACCGTGATCGGTCCGCGGGGCCAACTCGAACTCGCACGTCCCGGCATCGTCAGTGGCGAGGCCTTGATCCTGTCCGGGGATGGACCCACCAAGGACGGCCAACCCTTCACCGTGCTTGGTGCGATCCACGCCTTCGGTGCCAACCACCTCCTGACGGGCCCGCTTCGGCTTGCGGACAGTGCCGGCATCCACGTCGCCGCGGAATCGTTGCTCTCCCTGAGCAACGCGGTCACGGCGGAGCGTCGGGACGTGGTGCTCACCAAGCGTGGCCCGGGAATCCTCGAACTCGCCGGCAATGTGGCCGCCCTCAGCGCGGGCCTCGACCTCGCCGAAGGGCAACTCCGCCTCGGGGCCTCCGCCCATCCGGCGATTCCTCGATTCGCGCAACAGGTGGCCATCGGCGGAAGCGTTCTTCCCGCCACCTTGAACCTGTCCGCCCTTCCCCCGGGAACCAGCGACATCCTTCCCAACGGTGTCCACGTCACCCTCCGCACCAACGGGACCCTCCAACTCGGTCGCACCACGGAAGCCATCCACCCGCTCCTTCTCAACGGAGGAACCATCGCCGGCGAATCCACCGCGACGCTCGCACTGGG
>JAIXZE010000088.1 GCA_027489875.1 Verrucomicrobiales bacterium | reverse complement strand
TCCATCCGCACCAACAGCGGACCCTCCTTCAGGGGACCAAGGTCCGCATCCAACCCGACCCCCCTTCGGCTCGCCTCCGGTTCCAACTCGAAGACCATCTCCCGCACGAAGTCCACGAAGTCGACCTTGGGCAACACCGCCGAAGGCGTCATCCCGCGCGTGAAATCCAGCAACTCCTGCATCATCCGGTTCAACACCTCGACCTGACGCCGCACGCGATCGCGCGCCGACCGACGGGATTCGAGCGACGCCGAGGGCTCGGCCGCCAGGTCCGCCGCGATGCCGATGACGTTCAGCGGATTCCGGAAATCGTGGACGATCGTCCGCGCCAACCGCTCCACCAGGCTCAACCGTTCCGCCTTCAGCAGTTCCTGCAGGAACCGCCGGTTGAAGTCGCGCATCCGCAGGCTCGAATCCCGCACCAACGCCGCCGCCAGCATCGGCGAATGCTCCAGCAACTTCTGCAACAACGGCGTCGGCACGAACTGCAAGACCGACTCTTCCAACGCGATGGCCGAAGCCGACCGCGCGCCTCCGTCAAAGACCGCCATCTCCCCGAAGTACTCCCCCGGTTCCATCACCGCCAACCGATGCTGCCGCCCCGGCACCGATCGGGCCGCAATCTCCACCAGACCCGACTCCAGCACGTACAGGCCGTCACCCGGACTGCCCTCCTCGAACACCCGCTCGCCCGCCGCATACGTCCGCCGGTGAACTCCGGCCACCAGCAACGCACGGATGGGCTCAGTCAGGTGCCGCGCCAGACGCGACTCAACGAGGGGAACCATGCCGAAACCCTACGCCCCGGAGGCCACGCAGGGCAATCGCGGGGGTTGGCCGGGACGTGGCCCAGGACAAGATTCCCGTTTGAGCGAATCCACGAACCCATCATCCTCCCGCCCATGGCCAGTGCATTCTCCACGCACTCCCGGGGGCTCGTGCCATTCATCGAACCTGCCCCCTCGAACCGCTCAAGCCACCCGTGCCGAAACCACGGACCAACCCAACCACCCAACCAATGACCTCGCAGGATCTCCTGAAGAACCGGAAGGCGACAACCGAGCAGGCCCTCGACCTCTTTGATTCACTGGAACCCGTGGAACTCCCCTTCATGCTCGGAAGCTGGAAGGGCGAAGGCTTCCTGACGGACCACCCCATGGATGGCCTCCTCGAATCCTATCACTGGTACGGAAAGCGATTCGAAAGCCCCGAGGACGTGCACCCTCTGGTGTTCTCCAAGCGGAACCAAGACCTCACCAGCGTCAACCCCGCCCTCCTCGGCCCCTCCCTGTCCCTCGCCAAGCAGGGACAGATGCCCAAGTCCGCCGCCGTCGGAAAACTCTTCCAGTTCCTCTTGCCCCTCCTCGGCACCTCCAGATCCCGCGCCCGCCTCCGCATGACCACCTTCCGCGGGACCCCCTCCGCCACCATGATCTACGACCAACTCCCCATCAATGACGTGTTCCGCCGGATCCACGCCGACTCCGTCCTGGGCGTCATGGACTACAAGGGCATGCCCCAACCCTTCTTCTTCATCCTCCACCGATCTGCTCCTTTCCAGCCTCAAACCCGAATCCGGGATCTTGCCTCTTGAATCTCCCCCTCCTCCTCACCCCAACCTCGACCCGTGGCAGGCATTCCACTTTCTCAGGTCGCCCTCCGGCTTCGTCCCGAGGATGACGTCGTCGTCGCCAAGGCCCCCATCAAGGCCGGCACCGAACTCGTCGTCGACCATTCCTCCGTCACCGTCCGCCACGACGTAGGCCGCGGCCACAAGATCGCCGTTCGCGACCTTCCAGACGGAGCGGCCCTCAAGAAGTATGGCCAGACCATCGGCTTCGCCCGCGGCCCCATCCGCGCCGGTGACCACGTCCACGTCCACAACGTCGAATCCCGCGATTTCACCCGCCAAGCCGACATCGGCACGGACATCCGCGCGCTCCCGCCACTCGCCCCGGACGAGCACCGGACCTTCAACGGCTTCGCCCGTCCCGGCGGCCGCGCCGGCACCCGGAACTACATCGCTGTCATCTCCAGCGTGAATTGCTCGGCGTCGGTTTCCCGCTATGTCGCCGACCGCTTCAAGGGACCGGACTTCGCGCGGGAGTTCCCGGGCGTCGACGGCGTCGTCGCCTTCACCCACAAGAGTGGCTGTGCCATGCCCGACGACGAGCCGACCCGCCTTCTCCAGCGCGTCCTCGCCGGGATCGCGAAACACCCGAACATTTCCGGATGGGTCCTGCTCGGCCTCGGCTGCGAGGTCAACCAGGTCGACCGCCTCATCCGCGAGCAACAGCTCGAAACCGCCGGTCCCGGCGGAACCCCGCCCGCGGTCATGAACATCCAGACGCAGGGCGGCGTGGCGAAAACGATCGAGGCCGCCGCCGCAGCCGTCCGCCGTCTCCTCCCCGCCGCCAACGCCCTCCGCCGCGAACCACTCCCTCTCTCCCGTCTCGCCCTGGCGCTGAATTGCGGCGGGTCCGACGGTGCCAGCGGCATCACCGCCAACCCTGCACTCGGCTTCGCCAGCGATGAACTCGTGCGCCACGGCGGAGCCAGCGTCCTCGCTGAAACCCCTGAGATCTACGGCGCGGAACACCTGCTCACCCGCCGCGCCGTCAGCCGCGAGGTCGGCGAGAAGCTCCTCGGAATGGTCCGTTGGTGGGAGGATTACGCCCGACTCCACAACGCCACCATCGACAACAACCCCAGCGTCGGAAACAAGGCCGGCGGTCTCACCACGATCTACGAGAAGAGCCTCGGTGCGATCGCCAAGGGCGGGCAGGCTCCCCTCGCCGCCGTCTACCAGTATGCCGAGGAGGTCTCCCAGTCCGGCTTCGCCTTCATGGACACCCCGGGCTACGACCCCGTCAGCATGACCGGCCTCGTCTGCGGCGGTTGCAACGTCGGCGTCTTCACCACCGGCCGCGGCAGCGTCTATGGCTGCAAGCCGATGCCCTGCATCAAGGTCGCCACCAACACCACCCTCTACGATTGGATGAAGGACGACATGGACCTCAATGCCGGCACCATCCTCGACGGCACCGAGACCGTCGAGGAGGTCGGCCGCCGCATCTTCGAGGAAATCGTCGCCGTCGCCGCCGGCAAACGCACCAAGTCCGAACTCCTCGGCATCGGCGACGAGGAATTCGCTCCCTGGATCCTGGGCCCCCTCTTCTAAACGATCCTCCGTGTCATCTGTGAAATCTGTGTCATCTGTGGACCCCATTGGTCCCCATTTCCCCCATCTGCGGACAACCTGAATCCCCTCCAATCTTCTTCCCATGTTTGTCTTCGACGCCCACCTCGACCTCGCCATGAACGCCATCGAGTGGAACCGCGACCTCACGCGGTCCCTCGCTGACCTCCGCCAACGCGAAGCCCACCTGCGCGACAAACCCGATCGCGGCCGCGCCACCGTTTCATTCCCGGAGATGCGCCGCGCCGGCATCGGCCTCTGCGTCGCCACGCAGATTGCCCGCGTCGAACACAACGCCTACAGCCCCGTCGCCGGATGGGCCTCCCCGGCCCAGGCCTGGGCCATGACCCAGGGGCAACGCGCCTGGTACGAAGCCATGGAGGAAGCCGGCGAAATCCGTCTCATCCGTGACCGCGCCGCCCTCGAATCCCAGATCGCCCTCTGGTCCACCCCCGAAGTCCCAGGGGCCGCCCCACGCCCCATCGGATGCATCCTTTCCCTCGAAGGCGCCGATTCCCTCATCACCCTCAACCACCTCGAACGCGCCTGGAACTATGGCCTCCGAGCCATCGGCCCCGCGCACTACGGCCCCGGCGTCTATGCCCAGGGCACCAGCACCACCGGCGGATTCAACGCCCGCGGACGCGACCTCCTCCGCGAGATGCAGCGCCTCGGCTTCATCCTCGACGTCACCCACCTTTCCGACGAGTGCTTCACCGAAGCCCTCGATCTCTACGACGGCCCCATCTGGGCCAGTCACCACGTCTGCCGCGCCCTCGTCCCTCACCAACGTCAGTTGCCCGACGACTTCATCCGGCTCCTCGCCCAGCGCGACGCCGTCATCGGCATGGCCATGGACGCCTGGATGCTCGTCCCCGGATGGGTCCGCGGGCAGTCCACCCCGGAGTCCACCGGCGTCTCCCTCGACACCGTCGCCAACCACGTCGACCACATCTGCCAGATTACCGGCTCCGCCGCGCATGTCGGCATCGGCACCGACCTCGACGGTGCCTACGGCCACGAACAGACCCCGCAGGACCTCAAGACCATCGCCGACATCACCCAACTCGGAGAGCGCCTCCGCGCCCGCGGCTGGTCCCAATCCGACATCGACGGGCTCAACCACGCCAACTTCCTCCGCGTCCTCCGCCGGGCGTGGTAAAGGGGGACTGAAAGTTCCCAGATCCCAGTTGCCAGTTCCCAGAGGCTGACGGAAGGAGGAGTTCGAGGTCTTCAGTTTCAAGTGCTCTGCCGGGTCTGAAGGCCGGGTGCCCCCACCCGGCGCAGCCCCTCTGTTCTCCAGCACCCGATGTAGCCCGTTCCCGTTCCCCAGATCCCAGTCGTAGCAGCCGAGGTCCCGAGGCTGACGGAACGAGGAGTTCGAGGTCTTCAGTTTCAAGTGCTCTGCCGGGTCTGAAGGCCGGGTGCCCCCACCCGGCGCAGCCCCTCTGATCTCCAG
>JAIXZE010000320.1 GCA_027489875.1 Verrucomicrobiales bacterium | reverse complement strand
TCCGAGGGAGAGACCTGCCAACCCTCGGGCACGGCCAGGCGTAGCTTCCCTGCGGGCGTTCCCGGAAAGTCCAACACCTCCAACGGCACCGGCGTCGCCACTCCCATCACCACGGGAACATCGGCTTCGAAGGTCGCGGAATTCGGGATCGCGTGATCCTCGACCCAATCCAGATAACGCGAAACCGCCGGACGCGGGAGGAACCGCAGTGCGACTGGAACGGGCGGTTTCGAAACCGGCGGCGACGCCACGCGCGGCGGTGTCGCGCCCTCGATGGGCAATCCGCGGAAGAGGTTCGTCTCCCCGGCAACGAATGGGACCACCGACTTCACCAACTCCAGCGTCTGCGGCCGACGCAACCACGCCGAACCGGCCATCCCTCCAAATCCCTGCGAGCGATGATTCGCCAACGCTTCACCGGCAACCACGGCAGGAATGCGTCCATCGGGAAGGGCGTTCGTCGTGACCACCGTGGTGGCCATCGGCCCCATGCCGCCCACATAGAGTTTGCGGGGACGCCACACCGTCAGTCCCTCCAACGCGATCTGGTCGGGAAACCGCCGGGGATCCGCCGCCGCATCGAAGGCCTCCACCGCCAGCCAGGCGGCCGCCTGATGGTGACCATGCTGCCCGGGCGTGGGCGCAGGATTCATCGTCACCACCACTTCCGGGCGCAACGCGCGGACCAATCGGACCAAGCGTTCCAACGTCGCCTCCGCATCCCACCGTTCGAGGGTCGCCTGGAGATCCTCTGTGTAGGCGAAGTCCTCGCGTTCCAGGAAGAACCACTGCCGGACGCCCAACCGTTGGAGACAGTCGCGCAACTCGGCCTCGCGCAGGATCCCGAGTGCGGCGCCGCCCTGGCGGCCCACCATGTTCGCGCCCCCTTCGCCGCGCGTGCAGTACACGGGCACCACCCCCTTGCCTTCGCCAAGCGTGTAGTGCGCGATCAGCGGAGCCACACCCGTTTCATCATCCGGATGCGCGAACACGGCGAGCAGGTCGGTCTTCAGCAAGGCCTCCCCGGATGACGGCGCGGCCAATCCACACGTCGCTGCCATCACGGCCACCGCGCAGGTTGCGGCGAGGATCCACGTTCTCGAAATCGGGCGCATGCGCGTCACATTCCCTTTTCAACCCGTTCGGCCAACAACCGCGCCGTGGCCCGCGCCGATCCCGCGTCCAGATGCCGCCCGTCCGTGTACCGCGGTTTCCAACCGCGCCCGAACCACTCCACCCGCAGATCGACGCGCGCTGCCCCGAACTCCGACACCAACCGATCCACCAGATCCGGCGACCGCCGGGGTCCCGGCATGCGCACCTCGCCGCCGGGAAGATCGACGAACACCACGCGCACACCGCGCGCCTTCAACGCCTGCATCCGTTCCCGCCATTGCGCCACCAAGGCCTCGGAAGGCACCCCGACCTCCATCGCGGGCCCGGGCTCCCGCACGTCCGGCGCGTTCGTTTCAATGAGCCCGCCTCCCCCGGATTCCTTCCGCAGTTTCACCGCCGAATACATCAGGCTCGTCGGCCGGCGCGACGCCCGCGCCATGGGCACGTGCTGGGCCAGCGTCGTTCCCGGCGACGCCAATCCCTCGATCAACAGCCGATCGTTCGCGCCCCAGTCCTTCTCGACGAGGTAGGTCTCCACGAAAACCACCGCAGGAAGATCCGCGCGGCGACCGAGCACATCCAATCCCACGAGCGGGATCGAACCGTCGAGGCCCAGCGTCGCGAAGTCCGAGAGCCCGGTTCCCGCGAAATACTCCGGAAGCAAACGTCCGCTCAGCGACGAACCCACCAGCACGTGCTTCGGGGCAGCTCCGCGGAACAGGTATTCCTCCATCCGGATCCGGTTGGCGAAGTAGTTGGATTCGGCAAAGCGCGCTTCCCATCCGAAGCCGCGGAGGCACACCTGCCACAGCCCGAGGATCACCCCGGTGACGGCGAGGATCTGGAGCGCATGTCGTGTCGTGGGTCGCATCGTGTCGGCTCCTAGAATTGGAAATAGATGAAATCCCCGGACGCCCCCGCGTTCACCAGGATCAGGAACAACAACACGCCATAGACGAGCGCTTCCACGCGCCCCGACCACAGCGGCCCCATCCGACCGCGCCACCCGCGGCTGGCCCCCCACGCGTGATACAGCACGGCGGGCAGGCAGAAGACCGCGATCACGAAGATCGACTGCGGCAGCGCCCCGCCCGGATTCGTGAACAGGCATCGCACGTACGCTCCCGCGTGCCGGATGTCAGGAAACTGGAACAGCAGCCACAGCAACGACACCAAATGGAAGGTCACCACGATGCCCAGCGCCCGACGCCACAGCGGCAGGCGGGTGGGATCCGCACGCCCGATGCCGGTCAGACGTTCCAGCGCGAGGAACAGGCCATGCGCCGTGCCCCACGCGGCATAGCTCCATGCGGCCCCGTGCCACAGTCCGCCCAGGAACATCACCAGGAAGAGGTTTATGTAGGTCCGGACCTCGCCCCGCCGGTTTCCACCCAGCGGGATGTAAAGGTACTCGCGCAACCAACTCGACAGCGACAGGTGCCACCGACGCCAGAATTCGGTCAGGCTCGTCGACAGGTACGGGTGATCGAAGTTCAGCGGCAATTCATACCCGAACAGCTTCGCCAACCCCTGCGCGATGAACGAATACCCCGCGAAGTCCGCGAAGATCTGGAACGAGAACCCATACAGCAGGAGCCACAGGTTCAACCGCGGCACCTCCAGGAACCCCGGATGGCTCAACAGCGCCGTCGCCTCCTTCAGGTTGTCCGCCACCACCATCTTCAGGAAGAAACCCAAAACCAGCTTCCGCAACGCCCCCGACCAATCCACGTCCGCCCAACGCTTGGGTCCGATCTGATGGAAGAAGTCCGCCGCCTTCACGATCGGGCCGGCGATCAACTGCGGAAAGAACGCCTTGAAGAACCACACCCGCGCATGGAACCAGCCCACTTCCCTGGGTCCGCGCGGCGGCATCAGGCCGGGGAACCCCTTCGTACCCGCGTGCCACGACTCCACCACCAGGCTGATGCCCTGGAACGTATAGAACGAGATGCCGATCGGCAGCGGCACCTCCGAGAACCACGCCGGCATCCGCGCCCGCAACGCCTCCGGCACCAGTGTCGTCACCAGCAACCCGAAGTACTTGAAGAACGCCAGCGCCCCGACGTTGAAACCCAGCGCCCCGAACAGCACCGCCCGACGCCGCTGCGGACTCCATCCTTCCGCCATCAGCCATTGCGCGGCCTGCGCGTTCACCGCCGTCGACAGGATCAGCAGGATCACCAGCCACGGCGTGTGCCATCCATAGAACACGAACGACGCCACCGTCAGCACGCCCACCTGCCAGAACGCCCGCCGGCTCGCGTAATGCAACGCGAACACCACCCCCAGGAACACGACGAAGGTCCAACTGTTGAATAGCATCGAGGCCCCGCGACAATGCCGATCCTCCCCGACGGTTTGAAGATCGAACATCCATCGGCCGAAAGTCCGGGTGCATCTTGACACTGCCCCCCTTATGGAACGGGGTGGCGACGTCCTCGTCGCCGTTCCAAAACCTTTTGCAGGGCGATGAGGACATCGCCACCCCGTTCCCATTCTCAAACGGGGGCAGTGTCAAGATGTGCCCCCAAAGTCCGTTGAAGGCCGGGGGCCCCCACCGGGCGCACAATTCATGTTCTGGACAAAAGTTGTCACCGAAGGCTCCGGCATCCGAAGTCAGCGGTTGTCTCTTTGGGGACGCATCCCCCTGGAGATGCGTCCCGCGCCCAGCCTCGCCGCAACGCGGCGTACGGCGATAGCCCAGCGGTGGAGCGGAGCGGAACCCTGGGTCACCCCATCCCATGACTCCTCGCCCCAACGGGGCGAACGGTGACCACAGGCACCCTGTTCCGTGTGCCCCTTCAGGGCACGGAGGTCGTTGTGTGGCGTGGTCCCCGGGGTTCCACCCCGGGCTTTCGCCGTTTGCCCCTTCGGGGCACGAGCACGGTGGGCCGAGGAAATTCCAACGGTTCGCCAGGGTACAAATTCAAAATCAACGACCCGGGGCTATCCGCTCCCATCCCTCCGGGATGAACACCCCGCCGCGTGAGGTCACGAGGCGGTGATGCCGGCTTCAAACTCCCTCCCCCTCAGCCTCCTCACGTCGTCTGCTACCCTCGTAGTCGACGAGGTCACGAGGCCTGGGAACTGGAATCTGGAAACTCCCCCCGCACTCAGCCCCCCACCTCCAGCACCGCCAACCAACCCTGCGCCCGCTCCGGATCATTCAGGCACACGGATCCTCCCACCAACCGCGGCACCGGCTCCCCGGCACGCACCCAGGGCGACACCTCCGCCAAGTGCTTCGCGAACGCCACGAACCCGCCATGGCCCAGCGCCCGAACCTCCTTCAACGTCCACAGCCGGAACCGTCCCACACGTCCCGGGGCCACCACCCGCATCAGTTCCAGCATCATCCTCCCCATCGTGTGGCGCGGGTTGATCTCCACCACCGGCTTCAACCGGGCCACACCATCCCCTCCGCGATACACAAAGGCATCCACCCCCAATGGCCCCTCGTGTCCCACCGCCCGCAATCGTGGTTCGAGCATTTCCCCCAGATCCCGGTACAACCCGTGGAGGCATCCGCCCAGATCACGCGGCAACCCGGCCTCCTCGCCGCCCGATCCCAGCGCCCGCAACACGGCCGCCGGCGGCCGACGCTCGAACCGTGGTTCCGCCCAGTTGGAGCGGAACTGCCCGCGAAGGTCATTCTCCAGCCCGGCGTAGCCCACGAGCTTCAACCCCTCCTTCCCCAGGTCGAACTGCACCGAGAAGTCCGCCACCCGTTCGAGCCACGGTTCCACGACCAAGGCCCGCCCCGCCCCGAACTGCGCCTCCATCCAGCGTTCCTGCGCCGGCAGGACCTCGGGTTCCCACAAACGCAGCATGCTGTTCCCGGCGAGTCCCAGCTCACACTTCACCACCACCCGGTGATGTCCCCGCGCCCGGATCGCACGGATGGCGGCCCGCGCGTCGTCCAACGTCGTCACCGCCACCCCGCATTCGTCCGGACCGCAAGTCCAGGCGGTCGGTTCCCACCGCGTGAGCCAATCGGCCAGGAACCGCGCCGACCACACCTTCCCATACAGGGCCGACCGCGCTGCCGTGAAGGGTGCCATCCCAGGCCGCCGCGCCTCCGCCACGCGCTCCACCAACGGACCCAACAGCGCCATCGAATCCGGAGCCCACGCCCACGGGTTCAACCCGCCCAGCGCCCGACCGCGCAACAGGCTGTCCTCCGCCAACTGTCCCCCGACGAGTTCCTCGAACTCCGGCACGGCAAACCCCGCCTGGACCAAACCCGTCAGGAAGGCCGTAGACGGCCGCTGCGGCACCAGCACGACATCATCGCGCACGGCCCGATACATGGGCAGCAACGAAAGATCCTCGATCAATCGCCGCTGGGCCTCGACCGGTTCAAACCCCAGCCCCCGTTCCAGCAGCGCTTCGGCGAGCGGATTGAACCAGTGCACCGTCGGCGCACGTCCGCGCGAACGCCCATAGACGCCCAACTCCGCGATGAACCGATCGCCAAATCCCGCCGCGCGTCGGCCCTCCTCGTTCAACACCCCGCCCTTCGCCCGACTGGGCGACAACGGAAACTTCAACTGCTGCGTGTAGGCGTCCCAGTCGTCGAGGGCCGGATCCTTCCACTTCCGGAACCACTTCAACCCGTAGGCCACGTGCCCGATTTCGTCGTGGTGGATCCGCTCCAGCAATTGCGCCGTCTCGACGTCGCCCGCGGCGGCAAAGGCACGGCCATACTCCCGCGAGAAATCGAGGTTGGCCTGCTCGAAGGTCAGCGGCAGTCCCGACACATAATCCAACGGCGAACCCATCCCGGACAGCAGCCGCCACAGGTGACCACTGACGGGCAACTCCCCGAAGGCCACGCCGCACGCGCGCATCCGATCCATGTACCAGCGGGTGTGTTCCTGTTCGTCCCGCAGGGTCTTGTAAACGCCCCGCCGGAACGCCGCCGGGGCCTCCGGAAACCGGAGCAGCACCAACGCCATCAACTCCACCGCGAGCAACTCGTGATTCGCGAAGAAATGCAGCACCCGCCCCCGCTCGTCGCCCCGGTCCAGATGGCGTGTTCCCGGAAACATCCCGCCCGGTTCGCTCGCGCCGCCCACCACCGATTTGAACCGCAGTTCCTGCGGCCGACCCGGCATCTCGGGCGCCACCATCGCCATGCCCGGCAACCGGTCCGTGACTTCGCCCGGATCCGCCAGCTTCTCCGCCAGCGTCCGGCCGAACAGGACCTGTTCTGCAAACTCCCGCATCTCCATCGCGGCGCCAGTTCTCACCCAATCCCAGACGCATGTCCACACTGCCCCCGGAAACGCAAAATCGCCTGCTCCAGCCCCCCCGGCCGGAACAGGCGACGTTGTCTGGCCAACCCCCCGGTTGGCCGTGGAAGTGTCTTCAGGCCTTCGCGGCCTTGCGGCGGCGCGCCACCCAGAGGCCGCCCACCATGAAAAGTCCCATCGTCATGTACGTCGCCGGCTCAGGCGTCCCCGTGAGGGCCGCAACGTTCACCGCGCCGATGTCGATCGCGAACAACAGGTCGTTGAAGTCCTCGTCGCCGCCCCCGAACAGGTCCTCGAACCCGATCACCAGGTACGATCCATGCACCGCCGCGAACGAAACCACGTGGTTGATCCCGTCGGGATTCACCGAGATATCCGTCGAGTAGACCTCGCCCGGGTTGCTCGTCGCTCCGTTCGCGATCAGGAAGAAGTCCAGCTTCTGGCCGCCGCTGATCACACCGAGGTCGACGAAGTCACCGGCCTGAAGCGGGGTCGATCCCGTGCGCCGGCCGCCCGTCGAAGCGTTCGGGAAGATGATGGTCGGGTCGCCGGAATCGATGCCGCCGCCACCCGTGTTGTAGCCCAGCGTGTTCTGGTATCCCGCGCCCTCACCGATGAAGTAGGCCCGGACGTTCGCATCCGTCTTCAGGAACAGCTTGCTCGGATCGAGGAGGTAATTCCCGGTGTTGAAGCTCTGGCCTTCGCCGAGGACCGAGTTGAGATACTGGGTCAACCCGGGCAACTCCGCATTCTGGAAGGTGGCCGCCGCCGCATCCGAACCCGCCAGCATGACCTGTCCGGCGATCGGCAACCCGAAGGGCCGCGCGCTCGACTGAACCGGCGCGGCCGTCTGGGCCAGCGCGCTCACACTCACAACCACACTCGCAATCAGGGGGGCAATCGTCTTCATCATCATGCCATCCCATACGCAGCGGGGATGCCAGCCTTCCGAATCATCTGTATCTTCCAGTAATCCAACGGATTACGTGGCTTAACGCCAAATCTCCCCACCGTCCCGAAGATTGCCCCGCATTGCAGATGCATTGCGCCTGCACGCAATTGCAATGTCACCCCTCCCGTGGGCGCATCTCGACGCTTCCCAAGCAGTGAGCGGGGTGGCGATGTCCTCGTCGCCGTTTCAAAGCCTTTCCCAAGGCGACGAGGACGTCGCCACCCCGTTCCATCGGGGGGCAATGTCACCATTCGTCCCCTCGCGCCCGAACGCCCACCCTACCCCAACATCGCCCGCAACTCCGACAGCACCCACTCCGGGGCAATCCCCTCCAGACAGCGGTGATCCACCGGACACGTCCGGAGAAAGCACGGTCCGCACGGCACGCCCACGCGGACGAACCGATGGCGCGGATCCCCCGGCAAACCCGGGCCCGTCAACTCCGGCGACGTACTCCCGAACGGCACCAGCACGGGCGTCCCCACCGCCGCCGCCAGATGCATCGGGCCGGTATCGTTGGTCACCACCACCGCGCACGACTGCAACGCCGCCGCCAATTGCGTCAACGTTGTCTTTCCAGCCAGCACCCGGACGGCGCTGGTGCCGGCGGGGACAAGCGACCGGGCCAAATCGACGTCGGCCGGTCCTCCGAAGATCACCACGCCCAGTTCCGGATCCAGCACGAGTTCTCCGATCATCCAGCGGAACGCCCCCGCCGGCCATCGCTTCGCCGGGCCGTATTCCGCGCCCGCATTGATCCCGATCCACCGCCGGTCCGGCCCCAATCCGAACGTGGCCCGCGTCGCCGCCGCCACCGCCGGATCCACCCGGATCACGGGCGCCATCGGTTCCATGCTCCCACCCACCGGACCGAGCAACCGCAGGTATTGGTGGATGTGATGCGCCTCGGGCCCGGGCAACGGCTCGCCCCAATGCGGGGTGGCATCCGGTTCCGCCAGCACCCGACGGATCTCCACCGGTGTCCGGCGTCGCATCTCCACCGCGCCCGGTTGCGCTTCCACGACGTCGGTCAGCATCCAGTTCCGCCACGGCCATCGACCGCCGACCCGTCGCCGCACACCGCCCAGAAAGAGTTCCATCGCCGATCGCGGCGAATTGGGAAACGCGAACCCCAGATCGAACTTCAGGGGCCGCAGGCGGCGTCCGACCGACCACACGCCTTCCTTGGGCGCGAGGGCGATGACCTCATCGATCCCGGGGTGTCCCTCCCACAGACCCGCGAGCTTGGATGGCGTCACCAGCGTGATCCGGGCCTCGGGGAAACGTTCGCGGATCCGCATCACAGCGGGCGTGGACATGATCGCATCCCCGAGCCAATTGACGGCACGGAGAACGATGCGACGCGGATCCGGTGAAGGAGCAACACCCATGGATTGGGGCCAATCATACGCCGGAGGCGTTGCAGCGGATAGCCCGTGGTGCGGATTCCAGATGAAAGCCCCGTTCCCCCGGGCGCATCTTGAGACTGCCCCCTTTTGAAAAGGATTCGGGGCGGCGATGTCCTCATCGCCCTGAGAAAGGCTCTGGAACGGCGACGAGGACGTCGCCACCCCGTTCCATGTGGGGGCAGTGTCAAGATGCGCCCCATTCCCCCGACATGCATCCCGTGCCCACCCCCGCCGCAACGCGGCGCACGGAGAAAGCCCAGCGGTGGAGCGGAGCGGAACCCTGGGTCACCCCACCCCCATGACACCTCGCCCCAACGGGGCGAACGGTGACCGCACGCGCCCTGTTCCGTGTTCCTGGCAACTGGGAACAGGCGACTCTTCGCCCCCCTCACCCACCCCTCCGCACTGGCGCCCGGGGACAGGCCGGGGCAAAGTCCACAAAAGCCTTCCATGCGCACGTTCCTGCACTTCCTCGCCGCCGCAGCCCTCGCTGCGGGATCCGCTTCCCTGCCGGCGGCCGACCCCGCGGCCGCCGCAGCCCAGGCCGAGAAGGCCCGCACGCATTGGGCCTTCACCCCGCCCACCAAACCCGCCCCTCCGAAGCCGACAACCCGCTGGGGTCACAACGAGATCGACGCCTTCATCGCCGCACGCCTCACCCGCGAGAAGCTGAAGCCCTCGCCCGAAGCCGACCGCACCACGCTCCTCCGCCGCCTGAGCCTCGACCTCATCGGACTCCCGCCCACACCCGCCGAAGTCGACGCCTTCCTCGCGGACAAATCCCCGGAGGCCTACGACCGCGTGGTTGAACGGCTGCTGGAGTCGCCGCATTACGGCGAACGCTGGGGCCGGCACTGGCTCGACGCGGCGCGCTACGCCGATTCCGACGGATTCGAGAAGGACAAGCTCCGCTTCATCTGGTTCTACCGCGACTGGGTGGTGAACGCCTTCAACCGCGACCTCCCCTACGACCGGTTCGTCATCGAACAGATCGCCGGCGATCTCCTCCCGGATGCCACCCAGGATTCCACCGTCGCCACCGGATTCCTCCGCAACTCGATGATCAACGAGGAAGGCGGCGTGGATCCGGAACAGTTCCGCATGGACGCCATGTTCGACCGCATGGACGCCATCGGAAAGAGCGTGCTCGGCCTGACCATCCAGTGCGCCCAGTGCCACACGCACAAGTACGACCCCATCACGCACGAGGAGTACTACCAACTGTTCGCGTTCCTGAACAACGAGCACGAGGGCTCCCGCGTGGTGTACCTCCCGGAACAACTGCAGCAGGTCGAATCCCTGCGCCGTCAGATGCGCACGCTGGACGAGGATCTCCGTCATCGCACCCCCGACTGGGAACAACGCCTCGCGCGCTGGGAGGATTCCGTCCGCGATGCCGCCGCGCACTGGCAACGCATCGACACGCGCAACGCCGGCGACAACAGCGCGCGCTACGAATACCTCCCCGACGGCTCCATCCTCGCCGGAGGCTACGCGCCCACCCAGTGGACCTCCCATTTCGCCGGCACCAACACCACGCTCCCGCGCATCACCGCCTTCCGCCTCGAACAATTGCCCCACCCCGACCTTCCCAGCGGCGGCCCGGGACGTTCCATCAAGGGCATGGCCGCGCTGTCCGAGTTCAAGGTCGAGGTGCAATCCCTCGCCCAGCCCACGAACCGCTATTGGGTGAAGTTCACCCGCGCGGAGGCAGACTTCTCGAACGCCGAGAAACCCCTCGAAGCCGAGTTCGACGACCGTTCGAACAGCAAGCGCACCTACGGCCCCATCGCCCACGCCATCGACGGCAAGGGCGACACCGCGTGGGGCATCGATGCCGGACCCGGCCGTCGCAACACGGCCCGCCAGGCCGTGTTCATCCCGGAGAAACCCATCGAGACCGCCGGCGGCGTCATCCTCCACTTCCACCTTGAACAGGGGCACGGCGGGTGGAACTCCGACGACAACCAGAACCACAATCTCGGCCGCTTCCGCCTGACCCTCACGGACGCACCGAACCCGGGACTCGATCCCGTCCCCGCCCTGTTGGGTCCCATCGTGGCCACGCCGCGCGATCGACGCAGCCCGGCTCAGGTCCACGCCCTGTTCTCGCATTTCCGCACCACCGTTCCCGAATGGAAATCGGTCAACGACCAGATCGAAGCCCTCTGGCGTCAGTGGCCCGAGGGCCACACCAGCCTCGCCCTGTATCCACGGGACGAAGCCCGCATGACCGCGGTCCTCAAGCGCGGCGACTGGCTCAAGCCCGGGAAGGCCGTCACCGCCGCGACGCCGGCCTTCCTGCACCGTCTGACGGAAGGCGCGGACGCTTCCCGGCTCACCTTTGCCCGGTGGCTGGTGGATCGACGTTCCCCCACCACCGCCCGCGTCCTGGTCAATCGCGTCTGGCAGCAATACTTCGGCCTTGGTCTCGTCGAGACCCCCGAGGACTTCGGCGTCCAGGCCCCCGCCCCGAGCCATCCCGAACTCCTCGACTGGCTCGCCATCGAATTCATGGACCAGGGCTGGTCCCTCAAGAAGCTCCACCGCCTCATCGTCCGCTCCGCCACCTACCGGCAGTCCAGCCGCGTGACCCCGGAGCTTCTCGAACGCGATCCCCAGAACCGGCTGCTCGCCCGCGCCCCACGCATCCGTGTCGAAGGCGAGATCGTCCGCGACATCGCGCTCGCGTCGTCGGGACTGCTGAATCCCGCGCTCGGCGGTCCGGGCATTTTCGCCCCGGCCCCCGATTTCCTCTTCAAGCCACCCTCCTCGTACGGCCCCTTCGAGTGGACCGAGGAACGCGGCACCAACCGCTACCGCCGCGCCCTGTACACGTTCCGCCGCCGTTCGACGCCTTACCCGGCGCTCCAGAACTTCGACGTCCCGAACGCCGACTTCTCCTGCGTGCGCCGCACCCGGTCCAACACGCCATTGCAGGCGCTCACCACGCTCAACGAAACCCTGTTCATGGAATGCGCCCGTGCCCTCGCGTTGAACGCGCTCCGCAATGGCACCACCGACGACCAGCGCATCACCCACGCCTTCCGCGCCGTCCTGTCGCGTCCGCCCTCGCGCGGCGAACTGACCGAACTCACGGCCCTGTTCCAACGCACGCGTCAGCGCATCGCCGATGGCTGGGTCAACCCGTTCGAACTCGGCACGGGCACCAACGCCCTTCCGGCGAACCTTCCGCCCGGCACCAACCCCGGCCAACTGGCCGCGCTGACCACGGTCACGCGCGTCCTGCTCAACCTCGACGAAGCCATCACCCGCGAATGAGCCACGGCCAACGCGCCACCACCGCAACGCCCCTTTCCACGACCCCGCCATGAATCGCATCCCTGTCCCGCAGGAAGCCGCCGAGCTCCACCGCCAGTTCCTCTCGCGCCGCTGGTTCTTCCGCCAGTGCGGCGTCGGCCTCGCCGGCATCGCCCTGAACTCCCTCCTCGCGGAATCCGCGTCCGCCGCCACCCAACCCGGCCGCGGTGGCCCCGCCGCCCCGCTGGATCCCCTCGCGCCGCGCGCGCCCCACTTCGCGCCCCGCGCCAAGCGCGTCATCTTCCTCTTCATGGCCGGCGCACCCAGCCATCTCGAACTGTTCGACCACAAACCCGAGCTGGCGAAATGGGACGGCAAGCTTCCGCCCGCCGAACTCCTCAAGGGCTACCGCGCCGCCTTCATCAACCCCAGTTCCACCCTGCTGGGACCCCGCTTCAAGTTCGCCCGCCACGGCCGCTCCGGGGCCGAACTCTCCGAACTCGTTCCCCACATCGCATCCGTCGCCGACGAACTCTGCATCGTGAAGTCGATGCACACGGACGCCTTCAACCACGCCCCCGCCCAGATCTTCCTCAACACCGGTTCCCAACAGTTCGGCCGGCCTTCGCTCGGGGCCTGGACCACCTACGGGCTCGGGTGCGAATCCCGCAATCTCCCCTCCTACGTCGTCTTCTCGACGGGCAGCAAGGGACCCTCCGGCGGAGCCTCCAACTGGGGTGCCGGATTCCTCCCCACCCCGTACGGCGGCACCCTCTTCCGCACCGGCGCGGAACCCGTCCTGTTCCTCGGCAATCCCAAGGGCATCGACAACGCCACCCAGCGCGATTCCCTCGACGTCATCAACCGGCTCAACCAGCAGCGCCTCGGGACCGTTGGCGATCCCGAGATCGCCGCCCGCATCTCCGCCTTCGAGATGGCCTACCGGATGCAATCCTCCGCTCCCGACCTCATGGACCTTTCCGGCGAGTCGAAGGCCACCCTCGAAGCCTACGGTGCCGAACCCGGCAAACCCACCTTCGCCAACGCCTGCCTCCTCGCGCGTCGCCTCGTCGAACGCGACGTCCGCTTCGTACAGATCTTCCACGAGGCCTGGGACCAGCACGGCAATCTCGTCGGCGACCTCAAGCGCAACTGCGCCAACACCGATCGTCCCACCGCCGCCCTCATCCGCGATCTGCGCCAGCGCGGCCTCCTCGACGACACCCTCGTCATCTGGGGCGGCGAGTTCGGTCGGACGCCCATGGTCCAGGGCGGAAACGACGGACGCGACCATCATCCCAACTGCTTCTCCATGCTCCTCGCCGGCGGTGGCGTGAAGCCCGGCCATACCCATGGCGAATCCGACGACTTCGGCTTCAACGCCACCCGCGACACCGTCCACGTCCACGACCTCAACGCCACCCTCCTCCACCTCCTCGGCTTCGATCACACAAAACTCACCCACCGCTTCCAGGGCCGCGACTTCCGCCTCACCGACGTCCACGGCGAAGTCGTCTCCAAGATCATCGCGTGATCCCTGGAGCCGACGAGGTCAAGGGAAGTTCCCAGTTCCCAGACCCATGCGAGGTCACGAGGCTGGGGTTGAAGAGTTCCCAATTCTCACGTCCTGATCCAAAGCTGTCACCGCGGGACTCTGACACCTGAAGTCAGCGGTTGTGCCTTTGGGGAAGCATCTCCCGGACATGCATTCCGCGCCCGCCCTCGCCGCAACGCGGCGCACGGCGACAGCCCGGGGTGGAGCGGAGCGGAACCCTGGGTCACCCCAACCCATGCCACCTCGCCCCAACGGGGCGAACGGTGACCACACGCACCCTGTTCCGTGTGCCCTTTCAGGGCACAGAGGACGATGTGTGGCGTGGCCCACGGGGTTCCATCACCTTGAAGGAGCATGTCATGTTCGGTCCCGTATCCTGATTAGCTGCGCCATCTGCGCCATCTGCGGATCCTACCGCCGTTTTTAGCTTCAAGCCCTCGACACCCGCCCTCCCATCCCGCGACCCTGCCCCCGCATGCCCGCCGACGCCTCCACCCCTGCGCGCCCATCGCTTCGCCG
>JAIXZE010000414.1 GCA_027489875.1 Verrucomicrobiales bacterium | reverse complement strand
TCAGACGTGTGCTCCTCCGATCTCAGGGAACGGAAGGAACAAGCCGCAAAGCCTCACAGCCGCAAAGTTCTGACCCGCGCGCCGCAGGTCCGTCCGGACCACGCAGCCACCGCATCCTTCGCGGCTTGGCGGCTTCGCGGCTCTTCTGTTTCCGCAGTCTTCAGGGAACGGAAGGAACAAGCCGCAAAGCCTCACAGCCGCAAAGTTCTGACCCGCGACGCCGCAGGTCGGTCCAGACCACGCACGCACCGCACTCTTCGCGGCTTGGCGGCTTCGCGGCTTTTCTGTTTCCGCAGTCTTCAGGGAACGGACGGAACAAGCCGCAAAGCCTCAAAGCCGCAAAGATCTGAACCGCGACGCCGCAAGTCGGTCCGGACCACGCACCCACCGCATTCTTCGCGGCTTGGCGGCTTTGCGGCTTTTCTGGCTCCGCAGTTTTCCGGGAACGGATGGAAAAAGCCGCGAAGCCTCGAAGCCGCAAAGATCTGAACCGCCACGTCGCCAGGCTTCGCTGGCTTAGCCCCTACCGCCGCGGCGGCGTGGCCCAGGTGGACGGGAACGGATCGGCGTCGTCCCGTTTGTCCGCATCCTTGTTGGACTCCTCGAAAACGGCCAACCCGATGACCCCGACGTTCCGGGAGGTGCCGTGGCGCTGTTCACTATAGGAATCGCTGACGCTGCCAAAGCGGAAGGCAGCCACGGTCTCGGGACCCGTCCGGAATCCCTCGACGGCGAACTCCTCGCCGGGTTCGAGGATATAGCCACGCTTCTTCAGCGACGCCGGTTGGCCGTCCATGGTGTCGAGACCGTCCACCGAGACCACCACCTCGCGTCGCAACGGCGACGGATTCATGATGACGATGGCGTAGCGTTCGCCGGTCCGGCCTTCGAAGTAGGTCCGGGCACCGGCCCTCCACGCCGGGAGCCAGGAGCCGTTCTCGCCGCGCAGCCCGTAGGCAATCTTCTGCCAGTCGGCGCGCAGCGGACAGTTCGTGGGCGTGGGCGTGCCGTAACCACGGGCCATCAGGACATCCAAGCCGGCGCGGTTGTTGTAGTGCATCGTCGTCTGGAAGCGGGGTTCGCGGTCCTGTCGCTTGAACTGCGTGCGGGTGATCTTCGAAGGCCGCGACTCACCGAAGCTCGTCGCCAATCCGGGGCGCTGGTCCGCGGGCGGCGCCGCCCACTTGCCTCCGGGATCCACCGTGCCGGCCGATGCCCCCGGCGTGGTTGGGGTCAGTGGTGCGGTCGTCAGGGGCGGGACCTGGAAGCTTCGCGGAGAGCCTTCCCAGTCGCGCGAAGGGCCGGGCGTGGAAGCGCAGCCAGCGAGGAGTGCCAGGAGGACGAAGGTGGCGACGTGACCGAGGATGGAACGTGTGGGACATCTCATGGTGCTAAAATTCCAGCACATGTCCGGAAGGACGTCAACGCCCTTGTGCTAAGAAAGCAGCACTTTGGGGTTGCCGAAGCAGCCCGCAACGGCAGGATCCAGCCCGTGGCGAAGCACGATCCACACGAACAGCTCTCCCGCCGCGAACGCCAGATCATGGACATCCTCTGGCGCCGCGGGACCGCGACGGCGGCCGAGATCCAGGAGGAAATGGCCGAGGCCCCTTCCTACTCCGCCGTCCGCGCATTGCTCGCGATCCTCGTCGAGAAGGGACACGCCGAATCCGTTCAGGAGGGCCGGCGTTATGTGTATCGCCCGACGGCCTCGCGGGACCGGGTCCGACAGCAGGCGCTGGGGCGGTTGCTGGCCACCTTCTTTGATGATTCGGCCGAGGCACTGGTCGAGACCTTGTTGTCGCGGAAGGATCGGAAGCTGTCGCCCGAGGCCTTGGAGCGTTTGCGGAAGAAATTGGATGGCGATGGAGGGACCCAATGAGCTTCGGGATGGAGTGGTCCTGGGGCGGAGAATGGTGGCTGCGGGCCGCGCTGGCGATGGGTTGGCTGTGGGCGTTGGCTCGATTGCTGGCCTCCCGGGGAAACCGCGCCTGGATTCGGGGCATGACGCTGTTGGCCCTGCTTGCGGCGTTGCCGTGGTGTTGGCACGGCGGAAGTGAAGGACGGGAATGGGCGCTCTGGAAAGCGGGCGGGATCGGAACGACGCAGGCGTGGATCATCGCGTGGGCCACCGGTGCCACCGTCATGCTCTTGCGACGCGGAGCTGGCTGGCTGCGGATCCGGTCGTGGTGCCGCAACGGGATGTCCGGGGAGGAAGCCGCTGCCTGGCGGGCGGCCTGGAATCACGCAGCCTCCCGGGCCGGTGTTGAGGCCGACGTCGAGGTCCGGGTGATTCCGGGATTGCGATCCCCTGCCGTCTGGGTGGGCCGGCGCGTGTGGCTGCTGGTGCCGGCGCATGCCGCGGGTTGGTCCGATGAAGTCTGTCGCCGGGTGTGTCTCCACGAAGCGGGCCATGTCGCCGGTGGCGACGCCTGGCTGCATCGGGTGTGGATGTTGGTCGACGTCCTGCAATGGTGGAATCCGCTGTGGTGGGGACTGCGGGCGCGGATGGAGCTGGAACTGGAAAAGCTCGCCGACGGTTGGGTCCTTCGAGGAGATCGGGGTGGTGCCCGCGAGTACGTCCGCGACCTTCTGGATTGCGTGGAATCGGGGATGAAGGGGGTTGCCTCGTGGGGAGGGTCGGGTGGCCTTGAGGAGCGTATCAACTGCCTCTTGCAGCCCCATCGCGCTGGAGGCGGCTGGGGAGCGGGGGTGGTGATGGTCCTGGCCGGGGTATCGGTTGTGGGATTGGCGTTGTTGTTCCGGGGTCCCGCACCCGCCCGCATGGATGCCGCCGTGGTCCGGGATGCCGAGTGGCGGATGGCGGCCAATCCGTTTCCGGCGGTCGGGGAAGGTGATTGAAGGCCGGGGGAAGAGTTTGAAGCCCCACCCAATGCGCCACGTGGGGGCACGTGGCCTACAATCCACGAGACTGCAGGCCGGGTGCCCTCACCCGGCGGAGCAGAGTTTCAAGTTTGGAGTCCCACCCAATGCGCCACGTGGGGGCACGTGGCCTTCAATCCACGAGGCTGCAGGCCGGGTGCCCTCACCCGGCGGGGGGAAGATCGGTTGACGCATCCCGTGCCCGACGCCCACCATTCGCAGTCCGCCGAAATCCTGAATTCCGTTTCCATGGCCACGAAAACTGC
>JAIXZE010000431.1 GCA_027489875.1 Verrucomicrobiales bacterium | reverse complement strand
GCGGCGTACTGGGAGCGGCGGGTATCGTGGATGCGGTAGACCTCTTCGGCCATGGTGACCATGTCGGCGATGTCCGCACCTTCGCGACGTCCGGGGAGCAGGACGGAACCCTGGGTGATCTGGACGCGATCATCCGCGCGATACTCTGCGAGGAGCGGGGAGTAATATCCGCCCGGCTTCGAGAAATCGATATCGGGCGTTCCGATGAGGCCGTAGTAACCCGTGCCGCCGCCGCCGATGAGGCTGTTGTCGATCGTGAGGCCGGAGACCGGGATGACGCCCGTGAGATACTTGCCGCTGTCGTAGTTGTAGTCCTCGGCTTCGATGGTGAGGACCGGAGCTGTCTTTAGGAAGGCGTCGGTGAAGGTATCGAACCAGAACTGGTTCGTGGATTTCAGCGTGCCCGTGGTGTCTTCGAGGACGATCCGGGCGGAGTAGAGAGCGTTGGGCTTCAGGGTTCCGGCGGCCGTCGTGAAGTTGACGGTCGAGGCGTTTGCGGGCAGCGGCGCGAGCGATGCGGAGGCGTCGGTACCGTTCAGGAACAACTTGGTCGCCGCGGCATTGATCTGGCCTGCGGTGAAGGTGCGCGCCTGGAAGCTGATCCCGGTGCCGGCGGGATGAAGGTTCGCATAGCGTGCCGTGGGAGTGCGGGTCACGACGATCGGCGTGCCGGCGATGGGGTGCACATGGGCCGGGGCCGGAGCCGTATTCGGGTCCGTTGCCGCGGCGACATAATTGTCGATGGTGACATCGGTGACACCGACGGTGCCGTTGCGGCTGAAGGACAGGAAGCCGCACTGACCCGTGGAGTAGGTCGAGTCTTCGGCCTTGATGGTGGCGATCGGGGTGGTGAGGTCCGAGAGGTCGTAGATCCTGCCCGTGTAGATCGTTCCAACGGCCTGGAAGACGAGCCGGTAGGAACGGCCGGGTTCCAGCGTCATTTCAGCGACCGACTTTGTTGCCGCAGCAAAGCCGGGGGAAATGGAGTTGATCTGGAGTTGTCCGCCCTTGCGGTTGCCCGCGTTATCGCCGGCCTGTGCGGGATTGTAGTTGAAGATCATGCCGGTGCCTCCGGTGAGGCCATCCGCCCCCCCTGGGGTCCACTGTCCGAGCAGGACGAGCGCCTGATTGCTGTTGGCCCAGTTCACGACATCCAGCGCGACGTAGAAGTCCGTGTAGACGTTGGTCTGGGTGATTGCAGCGGCGGCCGGGGCGGCACCGGGGACGGGGTTGGCCTGGATGCGGAGGGCCCGGCCGCTGCCAGAGGGGACGGAATCGTACTTCTGGGCGAAGAACTGATATCTGGCCCACTGGGAACCGAGGGAAGTGGAGTCGAAGTTGTCGGACTGGGCCTGAACCGAGGAAGTGCCGCCCAACAGCGCCGACGCGATGGCGGCGGAGGCCAGCGTGCGCCGGAAGGGCAGGGGCCTGCTGCCCCGGTCGGAGTCTGGGTTCTGTCTTGGATGTGTTTTCATGGGAGGCCTGACAAGGCGACGAATGACGGTTTTCTCCTGTGTGTGGGCGACACCGGAGGTGCCGACTTCAAACAGGGATGCGGGCTGAAGCTACTGCGTCGACCCGCGCGGAGTCGAGTAGGGAGTGGTCCCGGAAAACCCGACGAGCCGGGGAAGTTGGCGAGCCGTGGGAAGATTCTGCTTCGGATTGGACGTGTCTTCAGAGGCTGGCCCACGGGGCTGGAACAAGGAAGGCATGCTGTTCCAGGAGGCCGAGGGTTCCATTCCACGACAGGTATTGGCTGAGATAGACGATCACGACGTAGAGCAGGACGACGGGGATGAGACCGAGACGGGTGGCCCACCGGATCACGCCATGGCGAGGGGAGGGCTGGCGCCGGGCCCGGCCGAAGGCCCAGCCGGTCAGCAGTCGTGCCGGGAAGATGAAGAGCACGAAGACGAGGCTGGGGAGCCAGACGATGCCGCGCGGCGGCAGTTCGATCTTCAGCAGGTAGAGTGGGAGGGCGAACAGCAGCGTGGCCAGCAGGGCGCACCAGAACGCCAACGGTGCCCGGTTGAAGTGCTGGCGGATGACGCCGATCTCGAACAGGGCCCGGAACCGATCTTCAAGTGCGAAGCGAACCTGCAGGAACGGAAGGTACAAAACCACGGGCATCAGGAGCAGGCCACCCAGCAGGGAAAGGATGGCTCCCCCGGCTTCCGGTGCCTGCTGGGCTGCGGCGATCAGGATTCCGACGGGGAGAAGGAGCCAGAGAAACGTTCCTGCGAAGGCCCGGGTGCCCAGCCAGAAGAGGAATGGAAGGCGAAGGCCGGCGATCGCGGCCGAAAGCCTGTCCCGGACCGATGTCATTTTGTCGGGGGACTTCAACCAGGCAAGGAACCGAAGCGGGGCAGGCCACAGGAAGTGATGGAGGCGTCCGCCCCGAAGGCTGGCCCACAGGATCTGAAACAGGGTGACCGCCGTGACAAGGAACGTGGCGATCCGCCAGAGGGAGGCACCGGTGCTCCCGGGGGCCACAATCTCGGCGTCCTTCCAAAGGCCCGAAAGGATGCGCGCGGGAATGCAGATCAAAAGGGCACCGACAACGAAGCTTCCGATGCGGGAGGCCCGACGGACGCCCGGAAAACCATCCCGGATCCGGCCAGACCGGGCGACCTGTGCGCTGACGTGGAGCAAGTATCCCAGACTGATGAAGTTGAGCAGGGGAACCACCGAGAAGATGGCGAGACCGGCAACGAGACAGATCAGGCCAAAGGTCCAGTCCAGCCCGCGGATCACCCGGCCGAGGACCCGCCGGAGTCGTCCGCCGTCCTGCGCCGGCGGGTGGGGGGGGCGGGATGCGACCTGTTCCGTCGGGTTGGCTGCCGAAAGTTCCGGGGCTTCCTGTGGTGCCTGATCGGGCTGAAACATTCCGTTCCTGATGTTGCTCTTAACGACCGTATACCGGCTTCGGATGTTTCAGCGGGAAACTGTCGTGTGGCAATTCGCCGGTTTGATGATTTGCTCGGGCTTGAGCGCGCATGAAATCGTGGTTTCGCAATGCGGTGTTCGTGGTGACCCTCCTCCTGGTTCTGGGCGGGGTGGCCGGTCGGTTTGTCCGACGCGAGCGCTTTGTTGCACCCGAGCCTGTCCGTGATCCTGGCCATGCTGAGACGTCCGTACGCGCCTCGGCGAGTCGCGTGGACGCAGCGTTTGCCGCGGAATGGACCCGAGCCCGCGTTTCGCCGGTTCCTTTGGCGTCCGACCTGACCTGGGCGCGGCGGCTCTCGCTGGCGTTGACGGGAACCGTGCCCTCCGTTGAAGAGATCCGGGCCTTCGAGCAGGTGAGCCCGGCGCAGCGGACCGAATGGTGGGTCTCGCACCTCCTCCAGGATCGGCGGTTCAGCGACTACTTCGCGGAACGGTTGGCGCGTATCGCCGTCGGCGTGGAAGGCGGGCCGTTCATCGTGTACCGGAGGCATCGGTTGGTGACGTGGCTTGGCGAACAGATCCACCGGAACCGCCCCTACGACGCCCTCGTGCGCGAACTGCTGACCGCGGAAGGCCTGTGGACGAGTCGACCCCAGGCGAACTTCGTGACCGTCACGGTCGACCAGAACAACGAGGCCGAAGGGCCGGACGAGCAGAAGTTGGCCGCGCGTGTGTCGCGGGCCTTCCTGGGGCTCCGGATCGATTGCGTGCAATGCCACGACGACATGTTCGGGGGACCGTGGAAGCAGCGGGACTTCCATCAGTTGGCGGCGTTCTTTGCCTGCGCTGAAATGTCGCTGACGGGGGTCCGCGACAACGCGGAGAAGGCTTACGAATACCGGTACCTGAAGCAGAAGGAGAAAGAGGTCGTGACCCCGCGGGTTCCTTTCAACGCGGGGTTGCTGCCTGCGGAGGGACCCTTGCGCCAGCGGTTGGCGACGTGGGTCACCCACCGCGACAACCGCGCCTTTGCGCGCACGTTGGTCAACCGCACGTGGGCGTTGTTGTTCAACCGTCCGCTCCACAAGCCAATCGACGAAATCCCGTTGGATGGACCGTTCCATCCCGCGATGGAGGTCCTCGTGGACGATGTCGTCGCGAACGGGTTCGACCTCCAGCGCCTGATCCGCGTGATCGCGACCACGGAGGTCTTCCGGAGGGACAGCCGGAATGCTGACCCTGGGCATCCGGTGACGCCCGAGCAGGAACTGCAGTTTGCGGCCTTCCCGCTGACCCGCCTGCGTCCGGATCAGGTCGCCGGGGCGATCCTTCAGTCGGCCAACCTCAGGACGATCGACGCTGATTCGCCGGTGTTCGTCCGTGTCCTCCGTTACCTCCAGCAGAACGATTTCGTGAAGCGGTTTGGCGACATCGGCGAGGATGAGTTCGACGGGTTCTCCGGAACGATCCCGCAGCGGCTCGTGATGATGAACGGAGAATTGGTGCGGGAACGCACGAAGGAGGACTTGCTGATGAATGCGTCGACGCGCATCGGAGCGGTGGCTCCTGACGATGACGTGGCGGTGGAGACGGCGTATCTGGCTGTGCTGACGCGGCGACCGACACCGGCGGAGAAGGCGCACTTCGTGGACCGGTTGCGCGACAATTCCGGCGAGGACGGCAAGCGGTCGCATCGCATGGGAGATCTCTTCTGGACCTTGATGAATTCGACGGAGTTTTCATGGAACCACTGAACCATCTGCCTGGGGGCGACGGGGCCTGTCGAAGCTTCGGACATGTGTCGCGGCGGACGTTGCTCCGCTGGGGTGCGTCCGCGGGTTTGGCGTGGCTGACACCCGTGGCCCGGTTGTTGGCGCGCGAAGCCGAAGCGGCCCCGCGCGGGAAGCCGGCCCGCTCGGTGATCGTCCTGTGGATGGCGGGCGGTCCCAGCCAGTTGGAGTCGTTTGATCCCCATCCGGGATCCGCGATCGCCCATGGCGCAAAGGCGATCGGGACATCGCTCCGCGGAGTCCGGATCGGCGAGGCGCTGCCGCAAGTGGCCGACCTTCTGTCCGACATGACCCTGATCCGCTCGGTCGTCAGCAAGGAGGCGGACCACGAGCGTGCGGTGTACAACATGAAGACGGGATACCGTCCGAGTCCGACGGTGGTTCATCCTTCCGTGGGGGCGGTGGTCTGCCACGAGGGCGAGGATCCGGGCATGGACATCCCACGCCACATTTCGATCCTGCCGGATCAATGGCCGGCGCGCGGCGGTTACTTTGGTGCGGAGTACGACGCCTTCCAGGTGCAGGATCCGCAGGGGCCGATCCAGGACGTGTCCACGGAGGTTCCCGAAGCCCGTCGCCAGCAGCGGATCTCGGATCTGACCGTGGTTGAGGACGCCTTCGGGCGTGGGCGGATGCCTGATCTCGACCGGAAGGCCACGCTGCATCAGTTGACGATGCAGCGGGCGCTGAAGTTGATGGGCTCGGAACAGTTGGCGGCCTTCGACGTGAAGCAGGCACCGGCATCCCAACGTGCGGCTTACGGCGACACGCCGTTTGGGCGTGGTTGCCTCGCGGCGCTGCGGTTGGTCGAGAAGGGGGTGCGGTGTGTCGAGGTGACGTTGGATGGGTGGGACACCCACGTGAACAACCATGAACTCCAGCGCAAGAAGCTGGCAGTGCTGGATCCCGCCTTTGCGGCACTGATCCGCGACCTCAAGGATCGGGGGCTGTTCGAATCCACGATTGTCCTGTGCGGGGGTGAGTTCGGGCGGACCCCGAAACTCAACCCCTTCGAGGGGCGGGATCACTGGCCCTACGGATTTACGGTGGCGATGGCTGGCGGCGGCATCCGCCGCGGCTACGTGCACGGGGCCACCGATCCGGAAGGCGAGAACCGTGAACCGAAGGATGCGGTGCGCGTGCAGGACCTGCACGCGACCCTGTTGCAGGGAATGGGCATCAATCCTGAGAAGGAAATCCGGACACCTGTAGGACGTCCGCTGGCGCTCAGCGACGGCGTGGTGATTGATCGATTGCTGCGTGGGTAGTGGTTGATGGTCTCCATGAATGATTCCTTGGGTCGCGGAAAGTCCATGGCTTGCCGTCTGCGGCAACGTCCGTAAAGTCCAGCCGCGTCCTTCTGCAAGGGCGCGAATTCCTGCGTGATCCCATGCATTCTCCTGATCGAATTGGACTGACTCCGGCGGACTCCGAGGCCTTGCACCGGCACCTGAATCTGAAGTTGGCGGAGCTTGGTTTTGCCCCCGTGCCACCCCCTGGTGGAGGCGATCCGCTGGATGCCACCCTGAAGCTCTTCATCGAACACGGCCGCGAGAAGGATCGGTTGCTCTCGACCTATCTCTGTCCGGCGGACAACCGCATCCAGACCTTCCTCTACGATTATCTCGGCGAGATCGTCGTGCCGCCGAAACTGCCGGCGAAGACGCTGGTGCTGGATCGGCCACGACTGGCCCGGATGCTGTCACTGCCGCCTTCGGAAGACCATGTGAGCTCGCCATTGCTCAAGAGCTATCGACTGCGGAATGGCGTCCTGCACAATCCAAAATCCGATCGCCGGACGACGGCCGGGATCTTTCATGTGACCGAGGGTGGGCTGCCGATTCCGGACGACAAGAAGGGCGTGCCGCGCGAGGTGTTCGCGGCATTGTTGCGTCGGGCATTCCAGCCTCCGCCGGAGTTGCAGCGCCTGCCATTCACCGCAGGAACGGTTCCCGCGGAGTGTTTCGTGACGATGCAGTTGCGGCCCGTGGTTTCGCCGGAGGTGCCCGGATACCTGCCCGCGAAGTCGATGGAGATCCGGTTCTTCGTGCCCGGGTCCCTCGTGGCGAACCTCGACTTCGTCGAGAGCATCTTTGGCAACGCGGGCGATCCATACCTTCCCGAGAACGACGCAGCGCTGGATGTGGAGCATTGGTCGGGGCACACGGGTTGCGTGATCCTCGCGCCGCATCTGACCGGGATTGCGAAGGACGAACTGGGCCTGCCGCGCTGGGAGGACGCGACCGAGCGGCAACGTCGGGATGGCATGTGCTGGAAAAAGGAAGGCGAGCCCTACAACGACGGCAATGCCTTCAAACTCACCGCGCGCGACGCTTCCGGCACGATCGTGACGATCATCTCGGACAATTACTTTGGGTACTGCAAGAAGGAGGTGAAGACGCAGGTGAGCTTCGCCGCCAACCTGCTTGGCCTCGCGGAGGAAGAGCACGCGGGCGGAGCGCTGGTGTTTGCGCGTTATGACCTGGCGAGCGAGTACGACGCCAACCAGCACCGGATGGAGTATCCGCACACGTTCGAGGAAGCCGTGCGCCTCCTCGGGCCGGCGGTCGACGTTCGTCCGGAAGGTTACGCGGTCGATCGCGCCTATCCCGACGTGATCTACGTCCCTGAAAGTGTCCGCTTCGAGTTGGAGCCGCAGACGGTGCGCTGGTCCCGGCCCGATGGAACGGAAGGCGGATTGAAGTTGCTGTTGGGCCACACCTACGTCCTGCCGAGCGGCTTCAAGGTGCATCTGGAGAAACCGGTCGGAAACCGCGCGTGGCGTCTGGTGGGAACCCGCCAGGAAGGCGTGCTCTGCCACAAACCCTGCACGGTCAGCGGCGGCGGCAAGAGCGAGATCTCCAAGCCGATCGCCGATGCGATCATCCACGGTCCCGTCTTCGTTGCGGATTTCCATCGGGACTTCGACGCCATCGACGAAGTCCTGAAACGTGATTTCTCACGCCGCTTCCGCGACCCGGCCCGCCACGGCACGGATCACCGGCCGGTGTTGTCGCCCCAGCGCACGCTCGGTTCGGTGATCAAGCTGCTCACGCCGTGCCTGGAATTTTCGGACGAACACAACGCGTGGCTCAACTCGATCCCGGCCCACATCAAGGAGCTGGTGCTGGTGGTGAAGCGGTTCTGGCAGCCGGCGTGGGGAGATCACTGGAGGGAACAGTTCTCGGTCGACGTCATCAACGGGACACCCGCGAACGAGTTGCGGTTGGGACGTCGACGATTGGCGACCCAGTTCCTGCGCGTCGGCTACGCGAACGAGGGAGCCTGGCGCACCTTCGGGCTGCGGAAGGATTTCCATCCCTCGCTCAAGCTTCAGGCCGAGGACGACATCACGGCGAGCGTCACCGTGCCCCGTGAATGGGCAGGCCTCCTGGGAGACCAGTCCACGACACCCTCGGTGAAGTTCGTTCAGAACGTCGAGTTCCGGTTGTTCCAGCGTCCTGACGACGCCGTCGTCCGGGGGTATGATCACTCGGCGGAATCGGACTTCGAGCGCACCGACAATTTCTTCAGCAACTACGCGCCGCTGACGCGACGGGATGCGCAGAACATGGTCGAGGAGTCCGTGGGCTTCCACCAGTTCACGGAGCCGATGCAGCGGTTGGTTTCCGGCGTGGCTCGGAATCCCAGCGAACAATATTTCGTCTGCACGGCGCAGCCGCGGATGGTGGACGGTGCGATGTCGAAGAATCCCCGGTACCTCCAGACCCGGCCCGACCTGTTGCAGCCGCGGACATGGCACCTCGCAGACGTGGGTGCGCGACTGGCGCGACGGCTGCCGTTCAACGCGCCTTTGCCGGTGCCGGTGCACGCCGTGCTCGCGGGCCGTCGGAACAATCCGGCGGAGAAGGGCGTCCGGTCGCTGGCCTGCTACGGCCCGATCCATTACCTGGAGCTGCCGGAGTTGTTCATGGAGTTCATCTCCAGCATGACCGGCAAGTCGCCGAGCACGACCGGTGCCGGCAGCGAAGGAGCGCTCACGAAGAGTCCGTTCAACGCGTTGCCACCCGTCTACGATCTGAACGCCGCGTTGGCGGGATTCATCATCACCGGGTACGACGGCTTCCTGACGAGCGCCGGGTGCGTGGGGCCGAAGCTCCGGGTGGATCATGACATTTCCCTGCTTGTTCCCGAGTTGTGGTGTCGGATGGGTGTCGAGGAGCGCGAGCCTCGGTCCTTGCTGGCGAATGGTTATCTGGAGCGCGTGAAGGACTTCGAGTTCGACGGCAATACGGTCAAGGCGAGCCGGCTCGGATACCGGATCACGCCGCGCTTCGTGAACAACTTCTTCGGCCGCGTCTTCAACCATCCGCATTCGGTGCTGACCGAACCGATGCTCCGGCCGGAACAGCAGGATCCGGCGGAGTTCGCCGATGCCGTGGCCAACGTCGTCGAGACGCACCGCCGGGTGGCGCAGCACTACTTCAACGACGGCTCCATCGATGCGGCCTGCCCACCATTGAAAGCGCTGTTGCACATCATGCGCGACGATCAGTACGAGGGGCAGGGGTTGGAATCGCCGGCGATCCGTGCGCTGTTCACCCGCGAGAACATGCTGGCCTCGGAATGGTATCGGGAACGGTTGAAGGCCAAGCAGGTCCTCGATCTCCGGCAGTGGCGCCGGCATGCGGACTACCTGGAGAAGTTCCTGGGTCGTCCGGGTTACTCCGAGGAGGTCACGCGCCTCGGCGTGAGGGACCGGTTGCGGCTCGCCCGCGTGATGATCGAGAAGGTGAAGGCTCCGGGATACCTCGACGAACTGGTGGGAACGATCGGCGGGGAGCCCGCGATTGCGACGGCCGCCCGGGCATTGGGGTGACTTGAGGGGAGTTCGAAATTTTCAGTTTCAAGTCCTTGGGGTCTGCCTCCCGATCTTGTCAGCTACATGTGGGAGGTAGCAGTCGACGTGATGTCGCGTCTTGGGCGAAAGTTGTCACCGCAGACTCTGTCGTCTGGAGTCCATGGTCGTGGCTTTGGGGTACGCCGGAGGCGTTGAAGCGGATACGGGGTGCGAAGCAACCCCGGGTCTTGGTGACTCATGGAGTCACCAACCCCGGCAGGGGTTGAAGGCTACTGAATCTTCGCACCCCTGCCGGGGTGCGGATTGAATCAACGCGCCATTCCCCGGGTGCGTGCTTCGCACGACCCGGGGCTATCGGCTGCAACGCCTCCGGCGTAAAGACTCCGGAACTGGGATCTGGGAACTTCCCTTGGGTCTGCCTCCCGATCTTGTCGGCTACGCGGAGCGCCGGGTGGGGGCACCCGGCCTTCAGGTCGCTTGGGTTTAGGCGAGGATGGACCGGACGACATCGCCGTGGACGTCGGTCAGGCGGTGCTCGCGGCCTTCGTGACGGAAGGTCAGCCGTTCGTGGTCGAGGCCGAGGAGGTGCAGGAGGGTGGCGTGCAGGTCGTGCATGTGGACCCGACCTTCGACGGCGAGGTGGCCGAGTTCGTCCGTGGCTCCGTAGGCCATCCCCGGGCGCACGCCCGCCCCGGCCAGCCACGTGGTGAAGCCGCCGGGGTTGTGGTCGCGTCCGGTGCCGTTGTCCTGCGCGTAGGGTGTGCGACCAAACTCGGCACCCCACCACACCAGCGTGTCGTCGAGGAGGCCGCGTCGGGCCAGATCCGCGAGGAGGCCGGCGACGGGTTTGTCCGTGGCCTGCGCGTGGATGGCGTGCTTGGGGAGGTCGGAGTGCTGGTCCCAGCGGGGATTCGCCGTGTTGTCGCCGTAGGTGACCTGGACGAAGCGCACGCCGGATTCGCACAGGCGACGCGCGGCGAGGCATTGGCGTCCGAATTCGTCGGTGCCCTTTTCGCCGATGCCATACAGGGCGAGGGTGTCCGCGGACTCCTGGGAAAGATCGAGGATGGCCGGCGCGTGGGATTGCATCCGCCACGCGAGTTCGTAGGAGTGCAGGGCGGCTTCGACGGCGGGATCCGCGGCGGCATTTCGTGTCTGCTCGGCATTCAGGGAACGCAGAAGGTCGAAGTGGCGTTGCCGGGCGGCGGTGTCGCTGCCGGGTGACGGAAGGGATCGGAAGGTGATCTCCGCGGGGGGACGGCCAGCACTGCCCAGCGCCGTCCCCTGATGGACGGGAGGAAGGAAGGCGGAACCCCAGTTGCGCGGGCCACCATTGCCCAGGCTGGGGGCGAGCGACACGAAGGCGGGCAGGTTCTCGTTCTCGGTCCCGAGTCCGTAGCTGACCCACGAGCCGATGCTCGGGCGGACGAAGTTGGTGGAGCCGCAATGCAGGAACAGCGTGGCGGGTCCGTGGGCGACGCCTTCGGTGTGCATGCCGTGGAGGAGGCAGAGGCGGTCGACGTGGCGGGCGGTGTGCGGGAAGAGGTCGCTGACCCACTGCCCGCTCTGTCCATGGCGGGCGAAGGCCCATGGAGAGCGCAGGATGCGTTGCTCGGTGCCCCAGGCTCCGGTCTTCGCGATGCTGCGGGCGTCATCGAAGGAATGGCGCTTGCCGTCGAGTCGATCGAGGGCGGGCTTGTAGTCGAAGGTGTCGACCTGACTGGGGCCACCCTGCATGAAAAGGAAGATCATCCGCTTGGCCCGTGCGCGAAGCAGGGTGGGGCGTGGCGAGAGAAGTCCGGGAGCCGCCGGGCTTGCGGAGGCGGCCATCGCGGCGAAGGCAAGCGAACCAAACCCGCAGCCCAAGCGGGCGAGTGCCTGCCGACGCGAGATGGGGTGGGAGTTGGCGCGGAGGTTCATGCGGGGCGTCAGTGCAGGGTGCGGAAATCGAGGGTGCCGAAGAGTGCGTGCGCCAGTTCGGCGAGTGCCTGGGGTTTCGATTGGGACGCGAGCAGGTGTTGCTCGGCGCGGGACCGTTCGCCCGGATGAGGCGGGCGGGCAAGGGTTCGCAGCCACAGGGCGAGCACCGGATCGGGCGCATCCAACACCGCCTTGGCTGCCGCCCGGGCCTGTTCGTGGACGAAGGGGTTGTTGAGCAGATAGAGGGCTTGCGGGGCCACGGTGGAGCGTTCCCGGCTGCCCGTGACGCGGCTGGGATCCGCCATGTCGAACACGCTCAATCCTTCCGGGCGCGCGTTGCGGAAAACGGGAAGGAAGATGCTGCGCCGCTGGGAATCGCTGCGGAAATCGAAGTCGGCCGCGAGCGTTGCCGACATGGGCGCTTCACCCATTCCACCGGAATCGATTCCATCGCCAGCCCGGAGCAGGGTGTCGCGCAGGACTTCAGCCTCGAGCGGACGTCTGGCGAAACGCGCGAGCCATTGGTTTGCGGCATCCTGGGCAAGGCTCGCGGCGACCGCTGGGGCGATTGGATCGCTGGAGCGTTGAAAGGCTTCCGAAAGGACGAGACTCCGGACGAGTCGCTTGAGCGACCAGCCATCGTGGATGAAGGCGGCCGCCAATTCATCCAGGAGCTCCGGATGGCTGGGCAGGTCGCCGGTCGTTCCAAAATTGTCCGTGGAACGGACGAGCCCTGCTCCAAAAACCCAGTGCCATGCCCGGTTGACGAAGACCCGCGCCGTCATGGGATTGGATGGATCGACCAGCCAGTCGGCGAGTTGGAGGCGTCCGCTGTCCCGGGCAGGGAAAGCCGGGGCGGGTGTGCGGGACGCCACGGTCAGGACCCCGCGCTGGACGACTTCGCCGGGGGTCTTCCAGTTGCCGCGGCGGAGCACGGGGAGATTGGTGGCACCGATCTCGACAGGGGCCATCGCATGCGGGCGGCGGGCGGCACGGCGGGTTTCGGCCAGACGCGATTCGAGGGCGCGGAGCTCCGGCTTCGAGGGAGGTGCGTTGGTGTTCGCCTTCGCGGCCTTCAGGTCGGTCTCGGCCTTCTTGGATCGGGCCTCGGCCGCAGCCCAGCGCTGTTCCTCGGTTTCGGAAACCGGCAGCGGAATCTCGGTCCAGCCCGAGACGTTCTCGTGCACGAGCGTGCGCACGCCGGAGAGGATGCCCGCGAGCGCGTGATAATCGCGGGCTGGGATGGGATCGAACTTGTGATCGTGACAGCGCGCGCAGGCGATGGTCTGGCCCAGGAACGCCTTGCCGAGGACGTCGAGCTGCTCGTCGATGACATCGAGCTCGAGTTGGCGTTTGTCCTGTTCCTCGAGGTTTGCGTCGCCCAGGACCCAGAAGGTGGAGGCGACCAGATGGCGTCGTTGGTCGTCGATGCTGGCAGCAGGAAGCAGCGCGCCGGCGACCTGTTCGCGGATGAAGGCGTCGACGGGGCGATCGCGGTTGAAGCTATCGATGACGTAGTCCCGGTAACGCCAGGCTTCCTGGAAGACGAGACCGCGAAGCGTGACGGAATCGGCGTATCGGACGACATCCAGCCAGTGACGCGCCCAGCGTTCGCCGAACGCGGGCGAGGCCAGCAACCGGTCCACGCGGGTTTCGTACGCCGTGGGGGAGTCATCCCGTAGGAAGGCGTGGAGTTCGTCGGGGGTGGGAGGAAGGCCGGTCAGGACGATGTGGAGCCGGCGACACAGCGTGGTGCGGTCCGCAGGACCAGCGGGGAGGAGATTGTGGCGCGTGGCGGCTTCGCGGAGGTGATGGTCGATGCGGGCGCTCAGGTTTCCGTGGGACGACCGATGTTCGGCGGAAGGAGTCAGGGGTGTGTACGCCCAATGAGCATCCGCGCCCGATGGCCCCGCTGCGAAAGTGAGCCCGGCGAGAACGCACAGGACGGCTGCCCGCAGGCAAGCCGGGGTCCAATGTCGCGTTCCAAGGGGCACTTTCTTGTTTTCCGGGACCGCAGCGCTTCAGGCAAGTGCCCATTTTTGGGTGGGCCACGTCCTGGACGAAAGTTGTCACCGCAGATTCCGCACCCTGAAGTCCATGATCGTGCCTCCGGGGTACGCCGGAGGCGTTGAAGCGGATACGGGGGGGTGAAGGCTATTGAATCTTCGCACCCCTGCCGGGGTGCGGATTGAATCGACACCCTATTCCCCGGGTGCGTGCTTCGCACGACCCGGGGCTATCGGCTGCAACGCCTCCGGCGTAAAGACCCCGACATCGGGCAACTCCCGCCGGGTGGGGGCACCCGGCCTTCAATCGGATTTGCCGCTGTGCTGAAACTGGGGACTGGCGACTGGGAACTGGAGACTCAGACCGGGTCGGGTACATCCACGCGGCCGGTGGCCTGGGCGATGCGTTGCTTCCATTCGAGGGGAGAGACGTCGACGGGCTTGGCCTGGCAGACCTTTTCGAAGCCGGGGAAGTTCCAGAGGTTTGGGAAGTCGCGGCATTGCTGGGGCTTCACCGGTTGGACGCGGCAGTCGGCCCCGTCGAGAAAGACGCAGGAGCCGTCGGCCTGGTCCGTCAGCGCAAGGCCTGTGCGCTGGGCATTGACCCGGGTGTACTGAGCGATGAACGCCTCCTCGGTCAGGCCCAGATGGAGGGCCATCCGGGTGAGTTCCGCCTCGGTGAAGGTGACCTGGCCCGGCCAGCGGCAGCAGGCGGTGCAGCGATCGCATTGCCAGAAGATGGGCATGGGAATGGGCGGTCGGGGTTCAGGATGGATTCAGGGGCGCGCGGGGGCGGGCGGTGGGGCGATGAGCAGCCAGACATTGGCCCCCAGGATGGCGATGCCACCGAGGATCAGGTGCAGGTTGAGGGATTCATTGGCGTATTGGATGCCGGTAGCCGTCGAGATCACACCGGGCGTAAAGAGGGTCACGAAGGAGGTGAACACCGGCTCGGTGCAGTAAAGCAACCCAGCCTGTGTGGCGGTGACGCGCGGCTGCCAATGGTTCGCCAGAGGGAAGGTGATCAGGGTGCAAAGGACCACCAGCGCGGCGAGCAGGGCCATGGCCGACGGGGATTGGTAGGCACTCAGGACCGCACCGATGTTGGGTGCAGTCGCGAGCGCCATGGGCCAGGCGGTGAGCGCCATCACCCCGAACATGATCACCGAGGCATGACGGGAATTGTTGGGATGAAAGACCGGCCGGTCCAACCACAGGATCTGGCCGGTGAACATGATGCTCCCGGCGAGTGTTTCCCATTCGCCGCGGCCGAACTGGAACTTCTCGGATCCGAGCCCGGCCAGCACGCCGGCTCCCACGATGGCCAGCAGGCAGGCCCCGACGACCTGCGGAGCCGGCGGACGCAGGTGGCGGAGGCACACCCAGATCGGGATCAGCACGCAGTAGGCCTGGGTCAGGAACGCCGAGGTCGAAGCGAGGGTGTAGGCCATCCCGTCCATCTGCAGGACGAGTCCCATCCCGCCGAAGAGCCCGAGCCCCGCACCCTGCGTGACCTCCAGACGCGTGACGTTCCGGAGCGATCGACCGCAGAAGGCCGCCATCACCAATCCCGCGGCCGTGAACCGAAAGGCGACACACAGCGCGGCGAAGAAGACCGACGAGGCCGTGGGGTGGGTGAGCCGTCCCACCTGCTCCAGCGACTTCATGATGGGAAACGAGAACGCCCAGCACGCGCAGGTGGCGACGAGGATCAGGCTGGCCTTGGCCGGTGTCGAAAGGCTCATGCAGTGCAAAACGAAAAGGGCCGCCGGGAATGCCCGACGGCCCTGAAAATCCAGCAGCCTGGGTTACTGGGCGACCGTGGTGTTGTTGAACATCCAGTGGACGTCGGGCTGCGAGTTGCCCGCGGGAATGTTCAGCTGGACGCCGCCCGTGACGTAACGCGTCAGCGGCTTGATGACAGACCCGACCCAACGGCGGATTTCCGAGTGGCCGTCGGCGAAGGCGAAGCCGCAGGCACCGTTGTGCGTGGACGCGGGCATGTCGATGATCTGACCGGTGCGGGTCACGGGAGATTCAGCACCCGTCATGGCGTTCGCGAAGGCAGCGTCATTGATGGAGTCGGGATGCTCATCCACGAAGACCCACGTGTTCGCGGGTTGGACGACATCGGAATCCTTCGCATAGGTGCGCCAACGCCTCTGTGAGGCGTTGAAGGACCGATCAAGCCACTCGCCGTTGCCGAAGACCTGGCTCATGGAGATGGAGCGCGACCGGGGCGTACCCCGGAAGTTCTTCAGACGGCCGATGGCCGACCTGTCCGCGGGGCACTTGTAGATCTCCAGGCTGTTGCCGCCGTATTTGAAGAGAGGACCACGCACCAGGAAGGTGACGTTCGACGAATTGGCGTCGTTGTATTCCGTCACGTCGCCTTCGCACCAGTTGGAACGGCGCAGGGGATTCTGGGCGAGGTTCTGGGCGGCAACGTGGACATCGTTGTTGTCACCGGCGTACAGCTTCCAGGCGAGCATCAGCTGGCGGCCATTGCTCATGCACTTGATGCCTTGGGCCTTGGTCTTGGCCTTGCCGAGGGCGGGAAGGAGCATGCCGGCGAGGATGGCGATGATCGCGATGACGACCAGCAGCTCGATGAGCGTGAAACCTTGCCGGTTTCTTGTCGGAGAGGACGACGGGTACATAGGAGAATTCCGAACGTGTGGTTACTTGCGTGAGGCTGCCTAGTGTTTGGGATGTGTCAAACACTCATCCAATTGGAGGGGCCGATTGATCCCCTTTTCAGGGGATCTGCGATGGATGCCGGGCTTGGCACCGCCACGGAACCGTCCAGAGTCCTCCCCACATGTTTGAGTTGCTGAAGAAGGATCCGACCTGCCGCGCACGGCTGGGGCGGTTGACGACGACCCGGGGGGTGATCGAGACCCCGGTGTTCATGCCCGTGGGTACGCAGGCCTCGGTCAAGGCCCTCGACAACCGCGAACTGCTGGAGATGGGGTCGCAGATCATCCTCGGCAACACCTACCACCTCGCGATCCGTCCCGGGATGGAGATCATCCAGGCGGCCGGTGGGCTGCATCGGTTCATGAACTGGAACAAGCCGATCCTGACGGACTCGGGTGGGTTCCAGGTCTTCAGCCTCGGTAAGATCCGCAAGATCAAGGAACACGGCGTCGAGTTCCGCAGCCATCTCGACGGCAAGGCCCTCTTCCTCGGTCCCAAGGAAAGCATGGAGATCCAGCGGCATCTCGGATCGGACATCGCCATGGTCTTCGACGAGTGCCCGCCGCACAGCGCGTCGCGGGAGGAAGTCGTCCGGGCAGTGAAGCGGACGATCCGATGGGCGGCCGAATGCCTCGAGCAACCCCGGGCCGTGGGGCAACACTACTTCGGGATCGTGCAGGGGGTCAGTTATCCCGACCTTCGGCAGAAGTGCGCCGAGGAACTGGTGGCCATGGGATTTGATGGATACGCCATCGGCGGCGTGAGCGTCGGGGAGCCGGAACCGGAGATGATGAAGGCGGTCGAAATCACCGAGCCGCACCTGCCGGAGGACAAGGCCCGGTATGCGATGGGGCTGGGGACGCCGGCGCAGTTGGTCGAGTTGGTGGCGCGTGGGGTGGACATGTTCGACTGCGTGCTGCCGACGCGCGTGGCGCGCAATGGAACGGCGTTCACGCGCAAGGGGACCTTCGCGATCAAGGGTGGGGCGGTGAAGGCGGAGTTCGGGCCCATCGAGGAGGGATGTCCATGCTTCGCCTGTCAGAACCACACCCGCGCCTATATCCGGCATCTGCTGAACGTGAATGAGATCCTGGGGTTGCGGTTGGTGAGCATCCACAACTCCCATTTCTTCCTGACCGTGATGGCCGAGATCCGGGCGCACCTGGCGAACGGAACCTTCGGGGAGTACCGGAAGGAATTCGCGGCCACGTACGTGCCAACGGAGAAGGTCCGCGCGGCGCGCGCTGCCGTGGCACCCGCGTTGCCCTCGTGATGCCGGATGCGGCCATCCCACGCCACGTCTGATCCGGTCCATGTCCATTTCCTTTTCCCAACTTCACTTTGCCGATCCGTCGTTGCCGGCTCGCCGGCTCTTTTGGCACGTCCTCTCCATCGGACAGGTCTGGCGCGACGAACCGGAGCGTCACGCGGGATTGGACAAGGCGGGCCTGTTCCTCTTCCGGGTTGTTTCCGGGGCAGGAGATCTCGAGGTCAATGCCTCGCGTCACCGTCTGGGCCCCGGCCGGACCTGTTGGCTCGTGGACCTGCGGCAATCCAGGGCGTACCTGCCGCGCGGAGGAAAGCCGTTGCGGACGGAAGGTATCCGCTTTGGCGGTCCAGGACTGGAGGGTTGGTTTGAGGAATTGGGGGAAGATCCCGTCTTCGAACTCCCACCCGGCTTTCTGGGGCCACTGCTGAAGCGGATCCAGCGTCTTGTGCGGACTCGTCCCCTGGACTGCGAGTGGCAGGTGCATTCCTTGCTGACCTCACTCTGGGGAGCACTGCTGACAGAGCGGGGAGCCCTGCCGGCAGGGCGCGCCCCCGTGCCCAGGGCTGTTGGCCTGGTGCTGGACGCTGTTGCCGCGGACCCTGCCAGGGATTGGCAGGCGCGCGAGTTGGCCGAAATCGCCGCCATCAGCTATTCCCGGCTGAGGCATCACTTCCGCAAGACCCAGGGGGAATCCCTGCACGGGTACCTGCAACGGACGCGGCTTGACCTTGCGCGTCACCTCCTCAGTGATCCTCGGAAGGCAGTCAAGGAAGTCGCGAACCACCTTCACTTCTCCAGTGAATCCGCCTTCAGCAGGGCGTTCCAGCAGGGCACGGGCATGAGCCCGACCCAGTTTCGCGAGCGCTGCCGCGACTGAGCTGGGCAGTCATTTTTGCAAACCCTGCGGTCAGTTTTGGGATGGATGGCCCGGAGATGGCACCGCAAGATTATGTGATGTCCCCCTCTGCAGCTTGTGGCCCCGTCGGCGTCGTTGGCCTGGGTCTCATGGGCACGGCAATCGTCGAGCGATTGCTGGAGCAGGGATTTCCTGTGGTGGTCTGGAACCGGACCCGATCGAAGGCTGGACCGCTCCTGGAGAGAGGTGCCGGCTGGAGCGACAACCCACTCGCGGAATGCCGTCGGGTCGTTGTCAGCCTGTATACCACGGAGGTTGTGGAGGCCATGCTCGACGGATTTCTCGAAGGACACCGCCAATGCGCGGTGTTGATCGACACCACCACCGGCCAACCCGGGAGGACGGCAGCGCTTGGCAGGCGACTCGCGGAGCAAGGGATCCAGTATCTGGACGCGCCGATCTCGGGTTCGAGCCAGCAACTGCGCGACGGGGAAGCCACAGTGATGGTCGGGGGCGACGCGGCAGCCTTCGCCTCCTGTGCTGACTTGTGGCCGGTGCTGGGAAGGAACCTGTTCCACGTGGGGCCCTGCGGGAGCGCTGCGCGAATGAAGTTGATCAGCAACCTGGTGCTCGGCCTCAACCGCCTGGCACTCGCCGAGGGGTTGGCATTCGCCGAGGCCCTCGCCGTCCCACCGTCCGCGGCGCTGGAGATCATGGCCGGGTCCAACGCGTATTCCCGGGCCATGGATGTGAAGGGGAGAAAGATGGTCGAACGGGATTACTCGGTCCAGGCCCGGCTCTCCCAGCATCTCAAGGACGTCCACCTGATCCTCGCCGAGGCGGCGGAGATCGGGCTGGAGCTTCCGTTGACCCGGACCCATCAGCGTCTTCTGGAGCGCGCCGAGGCGGCGGGCCTGGGTGATCTGGACAACAGCGCCGTGCTGGAAGTCCTCCGGCAACCCGCACTCCCCGCAAACCCGTGAAGCCGCCGCAGCTATCCCCTCTCGCCCGGTCAGCGGTCCTCGCGGCCGCCATCGGGGGACTGCTGTTCGATGGCGTCGAACTCGGTCTGATGCCAGTCGCCTCGTTGTCGGTTTCGAAGAGCCTGATGGGAGCCGATTACACCCCGACAGCGGGAGGGGATTGGTTTGCCCGGTTCACGGCCGCCCTGATGCTGGGTGCGGCCTTCGGGGGCATCTTCCTGGGAAGCCTTGGGGACCGGATAGGCCGGACGCGTGCGTTGGGGATCAGCATTCTATTCTACTCGGTCTTTGCAGGGATCGGAGCGCTGGTCCGGACTCAGGAGCAGATGCTGATCCTGCGCTTTCTGGTGGGGTTGGGCGTCGGTGGGGTCTGGCCGAATGCCGTCGCCCTCGCTGCGGAATGCTGGCCGGACAAATCGCGTCCGGTGATCGCGGGGTTGATGGGAGCGGCGTTGAATGGAGGCATCCTGTTGCTGTCGCAGGTGGCACGTGTCTGGCACATCACACCGGAGCACTGGAGGTGGGTTTTCTGGTTGGCGACGGCACCCGCGGTGCTTGGGGTGTGGATTCTCCTGGGACTGCCGGAATCACCGTTGTGGCTGGCGGCCCGGAGTTGGGCAAACCCTGGGGTGGGCGGGGTGGGCAGTGCCCAGGTTCCTGCGAGGGAAGCATCGCTGCGTCCGCTGCGGACCCTGTTCCAGCCGCCCCTGCTCCGGATCACGCTGGTGGGCATCCTGATTGGATCGATTCCGATGGTGGGGGCTTGGGCAGCCAGCAAGTGGATGATTCCGTGGGCCGACAAGGTGGGCGGAGCCACTGCTGCTGGGTATAAGGCGGTGACGCAGGGGTGGTGGGCGGCGGGCGCGGTGCTGGGGAGCTTCATGGGTGCACAGGTTGCCACCTGGCTAGGACGGCGTCGGGCCTATGCCTGGATCAGCGCAGGAGCAACGGTGATCACGATGGTGCTCTTCCTGGGGACGGCACCGTTGAGGCCGGGATTTCTTGCGGTCGTGTTTGCGCAGGGTTTTGTAGCGACGCTCTTTTTTGGGTGGTTGCCATTGTACCTTCCAGAATTGTTTCCCACCCACGTCCGAGCTGCTGGAAGCGGGATCGCCTACAACGTGGGGCGCTTTGCCACGGCGGTGGGCGTGATGGGTGCCGGGGCCCTGTTCACTGCCTTCGGCGGATCCTATCCCCGGGTTGGGGCTGCCTGTGGTTTGATCTATATTTTTGGAATTCTCGCTATCTGGATCGCGCCCGAAACTGGCCGGGATTCCCTCGAGCAAGCATGAAGACGGATCCAGCCATCCATGGCCCCCGGAGCAAGCCGCAGCCCGGCATCCTGCGAACGGCCGCGGTGCAGATGATCTTTGCCCCGACGGTGGAAGAAAACCTGGCCAGGATCGACGCGGCTGTCGCGGAGGCTGCCCGGGCTGGCGCGGACGTTGTATTGCTGCCGGAGTGTGCGACGACCGGGTATGCCTGCGACTTTGGCGGTCTGAAGCCGGCGGTGGTCGGGACAGCTCTCGAGGCCTTGGGGAACGTGGCGACCCGGCACAGGGTCAACCTCCTTGCAGGAAGTCCGGTCTTCCTCGGCCTTCGGATGTTCAATGCGCTGCTGGTCTTTGATCGGCAGGGCCGTTTGATACACACCTATGCGAAGTGTCAGTTGACCGACTCCGATCGCCGGTGGTTCACCCCCGGCGACGGGTTGTCGCTGTTCCGTGTCGATGGGGTGGTCGCAACGGCGATCCTATGCCACGAGCGTCGTTACCCCGAGTTGGTCCGGTTGCCCGTGATGGCGGGTGCCCAGATCGTTTTTCACCCGAACGCCGGCATGGACCCGTTGGCGGTCTCGCGTCGCAAGCGCAAGGGACGGGATGGGATCGCGGTGCGGGCATTTGAGAACGCCGTTTACTACGTGTTCGCGAACTCAGTGGGCCCGCAGGGGGACGGAAAGTGGTCGGCGGGTGACTCGAAGATCGTCGCTCCCGACGGAACGTTCCTGCAGTTGGCGGACAATCGTCGGGAGAAGGTGCTGGTGGGCGACCTTGACCTGGCGGCGGCGACGCGGAAGTACGCTGAGGAGAGCCTTCGTCATCCGCGTTTCCTCGCCCCCCACTGGCGCCGGATTGTGTCTGAAATGCGCCGTCGAGCGCGCCAGAACGACCAGACGTTCCGACAGGGAATCCTTGGAGGACTTTTCAAATGAAGCATTCAGGGTGTCAGGGAGCCAAACAGACACGGCCAATCCGCCCCAACGGACCGGCGGAGGTTGAGGGCATGTGGAGGCGGTTCGCCTGGGTGCTGGTCCTTGTGGGGTGGGGTGCCCTCGCATCCGTCGCGAATGCTGGAACCGGCGTGCCGCTGGTGATCTGGCATTCGCAGCCTGCAAAACCGGGCCAGACCGTCCTTGTCTATGGGGATGGCCTTTCGACTGCGGAGGTCCATGTGCAGCGACTGGAGGACCACCCTGCCGATCAGCCCGGGATGAGCGGAAATGAGGCCGACGGAGATCGGGTGGAGGGGATGCGATTGATCCCGATGCAGCCACGGGATCGTGCGTTGAAGGTGGTCCTTCCCGCTGGCGATGCCCCGGGTGTGTTCTCGCTTCACGTTGCGTCGGGAGACCGCCATCAGGCGGTGCTGGTGAATGCGCCACAGCCTTGGTGGGCGCGCGGGGCGGAACGGTTGGAAGCCACAGTCGGCGGCGACATCCGCATTTTTGGACTGGGACTCGGGTGGGACGGGGTTCGGGAACCGTTGGCTGGATCGCCACCGGGTAGTCCCAAGACGCGGGTGTTTTTGGTCGGTGCGGACTCCGTCGAGATCCCGGTATTGGCTGCAGACCTCTATTCAGTTCGGGCATCCGTTCCCCGGGACCTCAAGCCGGGGGATTATGCGGTGTGGGTGCACAATGGATGCGGTGGCCCGCGGGCCTGGGGGAGATGCCCGGAGGCGTTGCGTGTGGTAGGAGCGGTTCCATGGCCCGAGCGTGAGTTCAATGTGTTGCACTACGGTGCCCGAGGCGATGGGGTTGAGGATGACACGGGCCCGGCGCAGCGGACCCTGGATGCGGCGGGACGCGAAGGGGGAGGAGTCGTCTGGTTCCCTTCGGGCCAGTACCGATTCAACCGGCCGCTGAGGATCCCGAGGCGCGTTCTGGTGCGTGGAGCAGGGCGGGATCGGACCCTGTTGCATTGGAGCAACCGTCACTTCGCCCGGTTGCGGGGTATCGTGCATGGTGAGGCGCAATTCGGGATTGAGGACCTGACGATCTGGTACGTTGGTGCGGAGCGCGGGATCGAAAACATGGCGGAGGTCGAGGGGAAGTCCCTGTACTCGGCTGCGAACCGGCCGCCGTGGTGGCAGGAGGGGGATATCGTGCTTCGGAGATTGGTGATCCGCTGGAGCCCGTATGCGGCACGACCGGGATGGGGGCAGTTGAGTGATACCATCGAGATCACCCGCCAGCTGAACTTTGAGTCGTTGGATGCTGCCGGGACAGGTGTCGCCCTATGGCTTTGTGGGCGGGATATCCGGGTTGAGGATTGTGACATCTACTCCGGAGGATTTCCGCTGCTGCTCGCGTTCATGTCGGACGGTAGCCTTGTTCGGAACAACATCCTGCGAACGGGTCGGGGCGGGTTGGTGTGGGCGCAACGGGGGCGAAAGGTGATCTGGGAAAACAACCAGATGCTGGGTGCGGACAACATGTCGAGGGCCGGATGGAGCACCAAGGCGCATCCGTATTACGATCAGGTCTACTTTCGGGGCAATACCGTGGCCTTTGCGCAGTCTGCGGACTATGAGATCGTGGGTTCGGATGGGGCTTCCCCGGTGTATTATGGGGGTGTAGCGGCGGCGGAAGGGACCTTCGTCCAATTGGGCAGGAACGTGCGGGCCTGGCCGTTTGAGCCGGAGGGACATCTGGCGTTTGTGCTCGCCGGCCGCGGGAAGGGGCAGGCGCGGATGGTTCGGGCGGGTGGGACCAACTCGATCGAGGTGGACCGGCCTTGGACGGTGCCTCTGGATTCCACGTCGTTGCTGGGGATCAACCACAGTCTCCGGCAGTGGCTCATGGTGGGCAACCAGATCGCAGACGGCGACTCCATGCAGATGTATGGGTTGAACCACGAGGTCGTCTTTGCAGAAAACCAGCTTGAGAGGGTGGGGGGCAGTTCCGAGGCGGCCCTACGATTCCTGGCCTTCCAGCATACCAGTGATGGTCCCGAGGCTGCCGAACCTTCGTTTTTCTCGCAGATGTTGGGGAACCGATTGGTTGCGCCGCGGTTCGACATGCGGCGGTTCGAATCCGGGACGGCGGCCATCGAACTGAGCGGGGGTGACGTGGACTCGCTGGGGCGTGCGGAGACCCCGTGCCTGATGAACGCGGCGGTCCTCCGGGGCAATGAAGTGCGGGGCGGCAAGATCCTGATCTCTGTCGGGAGCCAGTTGCCCTTCCGGGCGGAGGACATCCTGATCGAGGACAATCGCATCACCGATGCGCCGGAGGGATTGGACATCGGGGCTCGGACCGCCGGGGTCCTCTTGCGTAGAAACCGTCTCGAGGGAGTTCGGCGTCCCTTGGTGGGTAAGGGAATTGAAACGGCTTGGATCGAGCCTGGAAAGCGCGCCGAGTATTGGTTCGAGGCGTTGGAAGGGGTCTTGGCACGGATCTCGTCCCGGCCGCGGGTGGACCTCCGCCCATTCCGTGAGCGTGCAATCCAGTTGGGTGTCGAGGCCGGGTTGGATCCACGCTGGCAAGCGATCCGGCGTGAGGTGGCCCTTGCGGTGACCCGAGCCGTTCCGGCGCCTCACAACCCGGATCTGGCCGAGGTGCTCTTCGATGTCCGGTTGCGAACCTCCGCTTCCGCGGTGATGAACACGGCGCTGCAGACCGGTGCCGGAGGCGAGGGGGAATGGGATGTGGCGCTGGAGCGTGGCGGACCGGAGCCACTTCTTGTCGAGGTGACGCCACGGTGGACGTGCGGTTGGGAGGCGAACCCGATGCGCGCCCCGGTTTCCGCACCCGGAGTGTCGACCTTGCGTCTGCCCGTGCAGATTCCAAAGGGTGCGCGTGGGACCTTCGCGCTCCCTGTCCAGGTTCAGATCTCGGTGGGTGGTGCAATCGTCGTCTGGGATGAGGTCCTTCACGCCGGGACCGGAACCGTGAAGGACTGGATGGTCGTCGGCACCGAAGCGGCAGCCTCGCCCGTGGATCCAGCAATTTTCTCGAGACTTCCCGACCAATGGCGATGGGACCAGGCGGTGCGTTTCGGGGATGTGGAGAAATCCTGGCAACGGATACCGGACACGGCGGCCCTGGAATTCGGGAAGGTCTTTCCCGCGCCTACCGATCGAGAAGTCGGCAAGCGGGGTGCCTACGCCGTGGCCGTGGTCCAGGCGGATGCCGACGCGTGGGTGGAGTGGACGGCTGGTCTTGGTGGGCCTGGGGTCGGACAGGAGTTGCAGTTCCATCTGGATGGGCGCGAGTTGTTCGACCTGCGACTGGGGCGCGAGACGTGGTCGCCAAAGCGCCTCCCCATGTTTCTGCGGAAGGGCCGGCACGTGGTCCTTCTGACAGCCAGGTCGAAGGGGCAGCTTCCAGAAGCGACGCTTTCCATTCGCGAACTGGAGGACGATGGCGGTGGTCGGGTTCGACCCGTTTCGCCGTGGTCCGGGCAATGAACCGGGGCTGAACCGAATCGCGATGCCATTCTCTTCCAGAATCCTTTTCGCAGCTGGGGCGTATGGGGGGTGTTCCCGATGGTCCCGGCTCCCGCATCCCTTTCCCATCCTGCACCGTCGGGTGACAGGGTTTCCGAAGCAGTGGTCCGTTTCCTAGTCAGCAACCATGCGAAACTCATGAAGACATCCAAGAGCACACATGCACGCACAGGGGTCCAGTTGGGCCTTTGGCTCGGACTGGCGCTGTCCTCCGGGGCAGGACTCCAGGCGCAGGCGATCCAATCCGTTACGCAAGCGAACGGGGACACCGATCGTCCGGCGGCCCAGTTCACAGGCAACACCGTGGACATCCGGAACGGCGGGACGCTCCTGCGTTCCGGCTACCGGGTGCCGCTGTTCGGCGCCCGCGCGCTGAGCATGACGGACCGCATCCACGAATGGAACGTGGCGGCGACCAACGTGGCGATTCCACCCTATCTGGTCGGGGCACCCTACGTGGCCATCGCGAACAACAACCGCGACAACGCCACGCTGGAGGTGGAGATCCAATTGAACGCGCCGTCCCGGATATACCTGCTGGTGGACAATCGCATCGGGGACAACGATGCCTCCAATCCGCCGGACTTCAGCTCGGTGATGAGTTGGGTCACAAGCGGGGGGTGGGTGGCCACGACCAACGGCGTCAACCGTGCTGCCAGCGCGGCCGTGCCCGATGAGGTTGGGTATGATGAGAACGGCGACGGCAGTATCAACCAGGTGGCATCGGTTTACGTGAAGACCGTGCCGTCGGGTCCCGTGAAACTCCTGCAACAGGGTGAAGCACGGAACATGTATGGAGTGGTCGTGGTGCCCGCGCTGGTGAATGCCATCGCCACCACGAACGGGGATCCTGAGGCCGAACGGCCCACGCCGAAGCGCACGGGCGAGAAATTCACCCTCGTGAATGGCGCGTCCACGCTCCTGGTGGACTATTGGACGCCGTTCTTTGGCCCGAGGGCCAAGGCGATGACAGACCGGTTGCACGAGTGGAATGCCGTCTCCGAGACCATTCCAATCCCATCGTACCTGGCCGGAAACGAGTATGTGGCGATCGCCAACAATTATCGCGACAATCCAGAGCTCGCATTGGAGGTGAACATTTCCGGCAAGGCGCTCGCATACCTGCTGGTTGACAACCGTGTGGGGGATGGGGACGGCGCCACGCCGCCGGACTTCAACGCAAACATGCTTTGGGTTGCCGAGGCGGGATGGCTTCCGGTGGCCACCGGGATGAATCGGGCCGGCGTTGCCGAGAATCCGGATGAAGTGGGATACGACGAGAATGGGGACGGCAGCATCAACCAGGTGGGATCCGTGTTCTATCGGATCGTGGAGCCGGGTGTGCTGACTCTGGGGCCCCAGAATGAGGGCCGGAACATGTATGGTTTGGTGGTTGCACCCGCGGTGGTGCCATCCGCTCCGCAATCGGTCGCTGTCGCGAAGGTCGGGGATGGCAAGCTGACCCTGACCTGGGAGGCGGGGTGGGCGTGGTCCTATGCTGTGTCACGGTCTGAAAGGGCCGATGGGCCTTTCGAGGTGGTGGCCGCGAAGGTGGGCGGCGGTTCGTTTGAGGATTCGGGCCTGACCAACGGCAAGACCTATTACTACGCCATCCGTGGTGAGAACGCGGTTGGCCAGTCTGCCGCATCGTCGGTGGTCAGTGCAGTGCCTGCAGCATCACCTGCGAACGTCACGGCCACCGGATCCGAGACCGGGATTGATGTCCGTTGGGATGCCTTTCCTGGTGCGTCCGCCTACGAGGTTCGCCGGGCGACGGTTCGGGGAGGCCCCTATTCGACGGTGGCGGCGGATGTCGCCGGGACCGCTTACCGGGACAGCAGCGCTCCGGGAGGTCGAAGTGTCTACTACGTCGTTCTTGCCAAGTTGTCCGGTTCAGAACTCAGCGGTGCCTCGGCAGAGGCGGTTGCGCTGAGCGTCCCGGACGCGCCGGTCATCTCGGGTGTCGAGACCTTCTCCGCCCAGGGCGTACTCGTGGTCTGGAGTTCCTCGCACCTGGTGGTGGATGAGTTCGTGGTCGAGCAGGCCATTGCAGGCGGCGGCTTCACGCAGGTTGCCAGTGTTGGAGGGCGTGCAACGCGTGCCGCCGTCGGAGGGTTGCCGGCCGGTGGCAGTGGCACTTTCCGCGTCCGGGCCCGCAACGCCTCGGGCACGTCCATGGCTTCCGCAACGGCCAGCGGCGTCGCCGCGCCGTCGGGTTGGTTTGTGAACTTCGCAAACAGCTCCTTCACGACCGGCGCGGCGGGCTATCCCTTGCCCGGCTATGGCGATGACTACGGCGATGTCTTTGGGGACCGCGAAGGTGGGATGACCTATGGCTGGATCGAGGACAACACAGCCAACTCGCGCCACCGGCAAAACGACACCTCGCCCGATCCGCGCTATGACACGCTCAACCATCTCCAGAGGGCAGGCGACATGGTCTGGGAATTGGCCATTCCCAATGGTCGCTATGCGGTCCGGATTGTTGCCGGCGACGCCACGGCCGTGGACAGCGTCTTCCAGTTCTCGGTGGAGGATGTACTGACAACGACCTATACGCCATCGGTAGCCGCTGTCTGGGGCACCTTCGAAGTGGAGGCGCGGGTGGCGGATGGATTGCTGACCATCCGGAGTGGGCCCGCCGCCGCGAATAACAAGATCTGCTTCGTCACGGTGCAGTCCCTTCCAGACGTTGCTCCCACGATCGGGATTGAGGCCGGACGGGTGATCTTCACGGGTCGCCTGCAGGCGGCCGATTCCATCCAAGGGCCGTTTCAGGATGTCTCCGGCGTCACCAGCCCGTATCAGATGCCGTCGGGTGGGGCTCAGATGTTCTATCGATCCGTCAACTGATTCCCGTCACAGGGAATCGGCACTCCAAAAGGAGGGCGCCCGGCAGGGGTGCCCTCCTTCCCGAATTCAGGCACTCGCAGCCATCTTGTATCATGCACCCCATTCCTCGATTTCACGTCCGTGGCTTGATTGTCGCCGTGGCTATCACCATGGGAACTTCCGCTTCGGCCCGCCAAGGGCCTGGTTGGCAGTTCGACCGTGACGTGGATCGCAACGCGCTCCCCACGGTGCCGCCCGGCTTCGAGGTTTCATTTTTCGCACGGGAGCCTCTTGTCCGGCAGCCGTGCGCGATGGCCTTCGACGCGAGAGGGCGCTTGTGCGTGGGGATGGGGCCGCAGTACCGGAATCCGAAGCCCGGGACGCCCGGCGATGCCGTGGTGCTGGTGCTGGATGACGACGGCGACGGGAAGGCGGACCGGGTGAAGCCCTTCGCCGGCGGGTTCAATGCCATCCAGGGACTGGCCTGGCATGGACGCGATCTCTGGGTGGCAAACGCCCCCGACCTGACCGTGGTCCGGGACGTTGATGGGGACGATGTCGCCGACGAATACGTCCGGGTCTACACCGACCTGGGTAATCTGGAGCACGGGTTGCACGGGTTGAACTGGGCGCCGGACGGGAAGCTCTACATGAGCAAGGGCAACTCCAAGGGCCTGACGGAGCCAGGCCGGGTTGCACCGAAGCCCTTCCGGGAACTGTGGGGTGTCACAGCACCCGCTGGCACTCCTGACTTTCCCGCGCCCCGGACGTTCACCCGGGACCAGTACCAGAAGGCTTACCATGATCCTGAGGATGACTGGGGGCGCGAGGGCGGCGTGCTGCGGTGCGACGACGGCGGTGCGAACCTCGAGATTGTTTCGCGCGGCATGCGCAATCCTTGGGACATCACCTTCGATACGGGATTCGACTGGATCGGTACCGACAACGACCAGACGACCGGCGATCGGGTTTTCATGCCCTTTTTGGGAGCTCATTTTGGCTGGAACCATCCATGGAGCGCTCATTGGGGAACCGACATCCATGAGCCGTCCGCACCGGTCAGCGGTCCGCTGTTCGAAGGTTCCGGGACGGGCGTTGTCTTTGGCGATTCGCCCGGGTTCCCGGCTTCGCATCGGGGCGTGTTCTTCATCAACGACTGGTTGCGGAAGACGACCTTCGTGTGGCGTCCGCGCTGGGATGGCGCGTTGATGCGATCGGCTGGCGAATGGGAACCCTTCGTCCAGGGGGGGCGGTCCCTGTTCCGGCCCACGGACATCGAGGTGGGGCCGGATGGGGCCCTGTGGATCCTGGGGTGGGGGAGCGGCTACGGTGCCGAGTACCACGACGGCCAGATGACCAGCGAGGGACGGGTGTTCCGGGTCGCGGCAAGGGGTGGGGAACGGCGGGAATGGCGACTGGCAAAACGGACGCGCACGCTCCAGCAGTGGACCGTGGCTGAGCTCATCGAGGATCTCGAAGGACCGCTCCCGGTCTGGCGCATCAATGCGCAGGACGAACTCGTCCGACGGGGTGCGTCGGTGCGGGCGGAGTTGGTGTCGCTTCTGGAGACGCCCAGCGCAGGCAGGGGAACGGAGACTTGGCTGGCTTGGGCCCTGGGCCGGATGTTGCCCTCGGATCCCAGCGTGGACGCATGGTTCGTCGGGCGATTGGCGAATTCGTCGACGAGCCTGAACCTGCGGTTGCAGGCGGTTCGCATCCTGGCCCACCGCTGTCGCGGGCGGGCCGGAAACTTGTCCGATGCCGTCGTGGATCTGCTTCGGAGCCCGGAACCGCGTCTGCGGATGGAAGCCGTTGCCGCGTTGGCCGTGGCTGGCAAAGCGGCCCAGGCTTCATCGCTGCTGGCGTCGATTGCCGGAGAATCAGACAGGACCGTCTTCTACGCCGGTTGGCAGGCCCTCCGGCGGTTGGAGGAACCCGCAGCCTTGCGGGGGCGATTGACGGATCCGAGGCCCGCGGTGCGGAAGGCCGCCTTGCTGGCGTTGCTGGAATCGCATGCGCTCAAGGAAGGTGAGGTGCGACCGCTGGTGGCCGATGCGGATTCCGGGGTGAAGGCGGTGGCTGCGCTGTGGTTGGAGAAAGCCGGGGCGGGCGGGGAGAAGGCGTTGGTGCGCGGGCGCCCCTTGGACACGGGGGCTGGGGCAGTTGCTGCGGCTTCAGTGAATCCGGTTGTGTCGATCGCGCGCGGCGTGCAGGCCCGGAGCCAACGTCGGTACGTCATGGTGCCGGGCGGATTGAAGGCGGGGGCGCAGCCGTATTCGGACCGGCGTTATGTGTTGAAGGAGGTCCCCGTCGCTCTTCAGGGCTTGGACTTCATCCAGACCGCCAACGAGGACGACGGATCGCACGGCGCTGCGTGGCTCCGGTTCGAGGCGTTGGCCCCGGTCCGGGTTTGTGTGGCGCTCGACAGCCGCGGAAGCTCGCCCTCATGGCTTCGGAAGGACTTCGAGAAGACGGGCGCGGTCCTGCGCGCGGACCACTGGACCTTCGATTTGTACTCCCGGGATTACCCTGCGGGAATCATTGAACTCGGTGGGAACACCGACGACGGCAAGGTGGGGGGCAAAGGGAACTACCTGGTCGTGTTGGAGCCACTGCCGTTACCCGCACCGGCGACTCCGACGGGTATCGAAGCCGCGATGGCGATGCTGAACCAAGGGGACGCCCAACGCGGGAAATGGCTGTTCCACGCGACAGGCGGAGCGGGGTGCGTCCAGTGCCATCGGTTGACAGGATCCGGGAATGCGTTCGGGCCGGACCTGGCGACGGTCGGGGATCGGGCCAGCGCCCGTCATCTGGTGGAGTCGATACTCATGCCGAACGCGGTCATCACCGAGGGCTTCCAGTTGCAGACGGTGGTCACGGCCGAGGGTGAACAGTCGGGAATCCTCATCGAGGAAAGTGGACTGAACCTGACGCTTGGACTGGCGAACGGGGAGCGTCGGACGATCCAGAAAGAGCGCGTCACGTCACGTTCCAGGGCGTCGACCTCCGCCATGCCGGCTTACGACACGTTGCTTTCCCCGCATCACGTGGCGGATCTGGCGGCTTACCTCCTCCAGCAGAAATCGGCTCCGACCTCCCCGGCACGAGGAGGCTCCGCCCCGGCTCCGGATCCCAAGGACGGCTTCCATTGGTTGGAGATGTCGGATCGGGTGGTCGTCCTGCATGGGGGGAGGCCCGTGGCTGAGTTTGTGTTCGGAGACCTAAGGATCCTGCGTCCGCACCTCGCGAATGTTCGTGCTCCTGACGGCACTCAGGTCACCCGGTCGCATCCGCCGGTTCCAGGAACCGATGCCACCGACCATGACACCATGCACCCAGGCTTGTGGCTGGCCTTCGGGGACATCAGCGGTGTGGATTTCTGGAGGAACAAGGGGCGGATGGAACATGTCGGATTCGTGGATGCTCCCGCCCTCCGGGAAGGGCGATTGGGTTTCGCCACGGAAAGCCGCCTGCTGACTCCGGACGGAAAGCAGCTGTGCCAGCTCGTGACCCGCATCGGTTTCCGTGCGGGGACGAACGCCTGGAGGATCGACTGGGAGGCGACGTTCCGGTCGGACGCAGGGGATTTTACCTTTGGTGATCAGGAGGAAATGGGGTTCGGGGCGCGTGTGGCGACGGCGATCACGGAGAAGAACGGGGGTGTCGTGACAAGCAGTTCCGGTCTCCGGGGTGCCGGCCGGACCTGGGGGCAGGAAGCCGAGTGGTGTGACTATTCCGGCGTCGTCGGGGGGAAACCTGTTGGAATCACGCTGGTGCCCGATGCCGGGAATTTCCGCGGGAGTTGGTGGCACAACCGGGACTACGGCGTGTTTGTTGCGAATCCATTTGGACGCGCGGCGATGAAGCAGGGGCAGGCAAGCGTGGTGACCGTACGACGCGGAGAGGACTTCCGGCTCCGCTTCACCGCTGTGATTCATGCGGGGGACGGATATCAACCCGAGGACGCTGCTCGCGAAGCCTGGTAACGATTTGGGGTTGGTGACCGGGAACTGGCTACTGGCAGGTGCCTTGAGGGCTGCGTGTTCTCAAGCGGCGGAATCAGGGGCTGCGCCGGGTGGGGGCACCCGGCCTCCAGAAGCTGGGATTGTGAACTCGGACGGTTCGGAGGCTGAAGGAAGTCCAACAAGTTCCCTGCCCGCGCCCCTCGATTTGCATCCGGACGTCGCATATGCGACGTCCGGATGCAAACGGGGGGTGAAGCAATGGGTTTCGGGAACGCTTTTGCAACGGCACGTCGCATATGCGACGCGCCGTTGCAAACGGAGGCCAAAGCGGACTGCAAGGCGGATTGGGGCACCGGCACCGGCGAGAGCCTGCTGGGAGGACCAATGGACCATTCCGGCAACTGGCAACTGGCAACTGGCAACGACTGGCGACCGGCGACCGGCGACCGGCGACTGGCGACTGGCGACTCCTCCCCCTCACGCCGCAATTTCATGGGCTCGGTGGCAGGTCCATTCAGGAGTTTGTGGAGTGGTTGGGGTGTGATGGATGCTTTTGGGGATGAGGCGGCTTGACCGCGAAGGGTGAGGTGGGGTCTCTTGAGCGTGAACCTCCCTCATGAAAATGATTCGCAAAGTCCATGCCGGTATTCCGTGCATGGCCGCAGTGGGAACACTGCTGTCCACAGCCGCCCTGGGCGGCACCTTCAACGCAAACTTCAACAACGCCACGCCTCCTCCAGGCGCACAGGTGTTCGGGAACGCGGCGGTGACCGCGACCGGAGGCGTGGGCGGATCCGGTGTCCTGAAGTTGACGACGGCTGCCAACGGCCAGCAGGGCTCCTTCGTTCTCGATGATTTCGACGGCGGCGCTCCGATCTATGGGTTCCGTGTTACGTTTCAGGCGCGGATTGGTGGCGGAACCGCCATTCCGGCCGACGGCTGGAGCTTCAATGTCGGTCCGGACATTCCCGATGGGCCCTTTGGCGAAGGTGGAGCCGGTGGAGGCATCCGGGTCATTTTTGATACGTACGACAACGTCGACGGCGATCCGAACAACAGCGCGGGTGAGGCCCCGGCGATCCGTGTGACGGTGGGCGGGCAAACCGTGGCGGCGACTTCACTCCTGCCGCTGGCAGACCTGATTTCGTCGGCATTCGTGCCCGTGGAGATCCTGGTGGATGCGGACGGCGCGCTGTCGCTGACGTACAACGGAAAGAACCTGATCCCGAAGACGTACTTCCCCGGATACCAGCCGCTGTCCTCGCCGCGGTATGCGTTCGGTGCCCGGACGGGTGGATTGAACGCCAACCATTGGGTGGACGATCTGGTGGTGCAGACGTTCCTGACGCCGAAGCCGGGGATCGTCCAGGGGCCGCGCAGTCAGCGGGTGCTGGCGGGGAAGGCGGCGAACTTTGCGGTGACCCTGAACAATGCCGACACGGCCTCGATCCAGTGGCTGCGCAATGGCACACCCATCGGGGGTGCCACGAGCCCCACGTATTCGATTCCCGCGGCGAGCCTTTCGGATGAGGGCGCACGGATCTCGGTGCGTGTGACCGAAGGATCCACGACGGTCACCTCTGAGGAAGCCGTGCTGAACGTGGTCCAGATCGAATTGCCTGCGGTGGCCGCAGCGTCGTTCAACTTCAATGACGGACTCCTGCCGGCATCTGCGGTGGTGTACGGTGCCGGCACAGCCTCGGACGGTATCTCGGGATGGTTGCCTTTCGTTTCTGCGGCGGGTGGCGTGGCGGACTCGGGTGTCCTCCAATTGACCGAGAGCCAGAACGGGCAGAGTGGCGCTTTCCTGATCGACGACCTGAACACGGGAGCGCCGGTGTACGGTGTTGCGGCGCGGTTCGATGTCCGCATCGGTGGCGGCTCGGACGTTCCGGCGGACGGCATGAGCTTCAACTTCGCGGCGGACCTTCCGGATGCTCCGGCAGGGGAAGCCGAAGAGGGCGTGGGCTCCGGCCTTCGGGTGTGCTTCGACATCTACGACAATGCGGACGGGAATCCGAACAACGCCACAGGTGAGGCTCCGGCCATCACGCTGAAGTGGGGTTCAACTGTGATTGCCGAGTCGCGGTTGGCGTTGTCTGACCTCGTCACCGGCGATGGATTCGCCGAGGTGATCGTTCGGTTGACCGCCGATGGATTGCTGGATGTGGCGTTCAACGGGAAGGTGCTGCTGTATCGGAATCCGGTCCCGGGCTTCGGCTCGATCTCTGGCGGACGCTTCGGCTTCTTCGCCCGCACGGGTGGGCTGAATGCCAATCAATGGGTCGACAACCTGAACCTCTATACCTACCTCAGTGCACCGTTGCGCGTGAGCCGTCAGCCGGCGTCACGCACTGTCCTGACAGGGCGTTCTGCGACATTTGATGCGCAGGTGAACACGCCCGCAGGGGCAACCTACCGATGGTTCCGCAACGGCGCGCCCATCGCGGGGGCAGCGACCGACAGTTATACCGTGACCTCGGCCACGGCTGCGGACGAAGGCGCGAAGTTCAAGGTGGAGGTCAGCCTCGCCGGGCAGGTGGTCACGAGTGAAGAGGCCACGCTTTCCGTGGTGGATCTTTCCGTGCCGTCCGCCCCACAGCTCAGCCTCGACTTCAACTCCGGTCTTCCTGCGGGTGCAACCATCGCCGGGGCCTCCGCGTTGGTGGATGCTTCGGGCGGTGTGGGTGACTCCGGTGTGCTGAAGTTGACCACGTCGGAGAACGGGCAGAGCGGTGGATTCCTGTCGGGCTTGGTGGAATCCGGTGCGCAGTTGCAGACGTTCACGCTGGCCGTTGAGGTCCTCGCTGGGAATGGAACGACCCCTCCCGCGGACGGCTTCAGCATCAACATCGGGCCGGGCCTTGGCGCGGCAGCTCCTGGCGATGCCGAGAATGGTGGGGGCAGAGGATTGACGCTCGCGTTTGATACCTACGACAACGGCGGCGGCGAGGCCCCGGCCATCGAGGTTCGGTACGGCGGACAGACGATCGCCTCCCTGAAGGTGCCCCTCGAGGTCGTGAACTCGGGCGAGTACCGCACGGCATTGGTCCGGGTGACGCAGGCTGGCGTACTCGATTTGGCCTTCGGCGACCTGGTGGTCTTCAAGTCGCTGGCGCTTCCCGGGTACGTGCCGATGAGCGGCGCGCGCGTGGCGATGTACGCCCGCACCGGTGGTCTCAATGCGAGTTACTGGTTCGACAACGTCCGCCTCGCCTACACGATTCCCGCGACGGTCTCGATCACGCAGGAACCGGCCGATGCCCTCGTCCTCGCGGGCTTCCCGGCGACGTTCAATGTGCAGGTCAGCAACCCCACCGCGTCCACGTACCAATGGAAGAAGGGGGACTCGGACATCCCGGGCGCGACCCAGTCCTCGTACACCACGCCGGCGCTGTCGGCGGCCGATGATGGTGCGACCTATTCCGTGGTGGTGCGCAGTGGTACCGGTGGCGTGAACAGCCGGATCGCGAAGGCCTCCGTGCTCACCGCCTTCACCGCGGGGAACACCCCGGCGATCCGCGTGAACTTCAACGACGGCGGCACGCCCGCCGACGCGCTGACCATTGGCTCCGCCTCCGTTCAGGCGACGGGTGGCGTGGCGGATTCCGGTTACATGTCGCTCACCACGGCCGAGAACGGCCTGGGCGGCGCATTCATGATCCCCACACCCACGAGTCCGAGCCCGATCACCGACTTCATCGCCGTCTGGCAGATGCGCGTCGGCGGCGGTACGGACATTCCCGCAGACGGCTTCAGCTTTGCCTTCGGTCCCGAGATCGGGGATGCGGCCTTCGGTGAGGACGGTGCGGGCTCCGGCCTGATCATCGGATTCGATACGTACGACAACGGCGCTTCCGAGGTCGCCCCGGAGATCACGGTGATCTACCAGGGCAATCAGGTGGCGACGCGATCGCTGCCCATGTCGGTGCTGCGCACGGGGGACGTGTTCAAGCCCATCGGTGTGCGCGTGAGCCGAGCCGGATTGCTGGACCTCTACTACGGCGACACCGCGGTCTATCGTGGGTTGGCCCTGCCTGCGTTCACGCCGTTTGGCGAAGGCCGTTTCGCGTGGGGCGCACGCACGGGTGGACTGAATGACAACCACTGGATGGACGAGGTTGCGATCAGCCTCAACAGCCAGGCCGCTGAAGGTCCCGTGCTCGGGATCTCCACCGTTGGCGGCAATGTCACCGTGACGTGGACGGGTGGCGGTGTCCTGCAATCGACCACCACCTTCCCGACGGGATGGTCCGACGTTGCCGGTGCGGCTTCGGGTTACACGACGCCGACGACGGGGGATGTGCGGTACTTCCGGGTGCGGCAGTAAGCGCGGTTCAATCGTTCGCGTTCACGGCGTCGCCCCGGTCCGGGGCGACGCCTTTTTGTTTCCGGTGGCCAGTTCCCAGATCTTGGAATCCTGCTGGACGTTCTGAGCGGAGGGCGTTTATGAAGTTCATGCCCTTCACCAAATCCGGGCTTTCATATGCTACCCATGCACCCCAGACCCGTTGTTCTGCGTCATGACCCTCGGTTCCGGAGGTTTGGTGCCCGCCTTGCCGGGCTGATTTTGCCTTTGGCGTGGCTTCTGGCGGTCGGATGTGGTCCGGATCGGGGAGAAAGTGGTGCCGGGAAAAAGCGCGAATCAGATGCCTCCAACTCGAAGCCCGCTCAGGCAGTCGGCGCGGCGGCCCAGGGAGCCCCAGCGCTTTCCAGCAAGGGCACCAATCACAGTGAAGGGAAATACTCCGTCCCCTTCTCGAACTCGCTGGGGATGCGATTCGTGCCGGTGAATGTCGGTACGCAAACCGTCCTCTTCAGCATCTGGGAGACGCGGGTGAAGGATTATCAGGCCTATGCGACTTCAGAGAAGATCGCGACGAATTCGTGGAAGGACGCGGTGCTTTTGAAGCAACCGGTCACACCCGTCGACACCTGTCCGGTGGTCAATGTGACTTGGGAAGGTGCCCAGGATTTTGCCGCCTGGCTGACAGAGAAGGAGCGCCGCGAGGAAAAGATTCCCACCCCCGCACGGTATCGCCTGCCGACGGACAAGGAATGGAGTTGGGCGGTCGGCATCGGCGACCGCGAGGGGAAAGGTTCTCCCAAGCAGAAGGACAAGCAGATCAAGGGCGTTTATCCTTGGGGCAACCAGTTCCCGCCACCCGCACGGACGGGCAACTTCCTTGATCGAGCCGCCAGGGACTCATTCAAAAGTGGCAAGTGGATCGTCGATTATGAGGACGGTTTTGCAACCACGTCACCCGTGGGCTCGTTTCCGGCATCGCCCCTCGGGCTTCATGATCTTGATGGCAATGTCTGGGAATGGTGCGAGGATTCCTTTTATTCCGAGGGTGCAGGCCGGGTTTTGCGCGGAGGTTCCTTTTTTTCCATGGAACCCGAGGAACTTCTTTCTTCGGGTCGCACTCTGCTGCCGCCCGATTTTCCGTTCGATGACGTTGGATTTCGTCTCGTGCTCGAAGGACTCCAATTGCGGTAGGGGGGTGGCGTGGTGATGCGTGGGGAAACCTGTCGGGCCATTCACGGGATTGGCGATTCAGCGGGTTTTCCTGAGGGGCTCCCAGTGGATGCCTGATCCATCCCGGGCATCGGGACCGAGTTCGAGTTCGGGATTGTTCCAGGAACTCGATTCCGATGGCGGAACCGATCCCGAGCAAAGCCGGGCGCAGGCGGCGATGTCTGGATCGACGTGGCAAAGGCTCTTGAATGGCGACCTGCACGTCGCCCCCCTCGTTCCGGATGCGGGCAGTTTCCGGCTTCAACCTTGAAACTTGAAACTCGAAACTTCCAACTCCCCCCATGACCGACCTTGAGCGGATGAAGTACGACGCCTGGACCCGCCAGTTGGAGCGGATGCGGGCGATGCAGTACGCCTACAACCGTAAATTCTTCACGCTCCTGCTGGTCAGCACCGCGGCGATCCTGTGGGCGTTGCGGGACGGTTCGGTGCTGGCGCTTTCGCTGGTGCCGATCGGGGTGGTGACGGCGGGGATGACGGCGTCGTTCTTCCTGTGCAACTGTGATTTCGCCCGGGTGCATGCCCGCGCGCTGGAAGGCCAGATCAACCGGTTGCTCGGAACCCGTGTGCTCATCGCGAGCGAGATGGAAGCCGAGTACTTCTATCCACATGCCGCCCGCAAGTTGAGCGGCCTCGTGTGGGGCAGGGAATGGACCCTGTTCAACTGGTTCACCCTCCACTTCTGCCTGGTCTGGTCTGCCGCGGCGGGATGGGCGGTCCTGCGGTTGTGGGGAATGCTGCCCGTCGCGGAGGCTCTGGTGCTGACGCTTGGGTTTGGCGTCTGGGCTGCAGGAAATGTGCTCGTCCTCCATCAATGGTTCGGCGAGGCCGCAGGCGAGAAGCGCATGGAACAGCAGCTCAAGGAGGCGTTCGGGAATGGATCGGGCCGGGGGACTGACGTGGATTCCCGATAGCTATGCGTGCCGCAACGGCATGGTCCGACCGCGGTTCCCGACGCACCATCCCAAAGTCCCCGTGACGTGGAACGGCTGTGAATTTGGTTGGCCGGGCTATCGTCGCGGTTCAGGTTTTCAGGACACCATTGCCATGACGACGAAGTTCATCCGCCTCTGCGGTCTCCTGTTCGCCGGCCTTCTGGCCGTTGCGAACCAGGCGGCCGATCCCCTCCGCGTGTTCATCCGCGCCGGAGTCAAAACACACGGCCCCGGCCAGCACGACCACCCCCGTTTCCTCGGGGAATACACCCAGATCTTGGGTCAACGCGGTGTCCAGGTGGACGGCGCCATGGAACTGCCCACCGCCGCCCAGCTCGAAAAGACCGACGTGGTCGTCGTCTTCGCGGCCGACGGCATGAAGATCACCGGCGAGAACCGGGCGAACTTCGAGAAGTTCCTCCAACGCGGCGGCGGACTCGTCGTGTTGCACGACGGCGTCGTCTCCGGTGACCAGCACGAATGGGCCAAGCAGGTCATGGGCGGCGCGTGGCGCTGGGACGGAGAGAAGAAGACCAAGTGGTACGAGGGCGAAGTCGGCGTGTACTTCGTGAACACCGAGCATCCGGTGACCCGTGGCATCTCCAATTTCGACTGGAAGGACGAGATCTACTACGACCTCGACATGGCTCCGGACGTGAACGTCCTGGCCACGAGCTTCCACAGCGTGTTCGTGATCGCGCCGCAGATCTGGACCTACGAGAAGACCTGGCCCGGTGGCACCAAGCCCTACCGTTCCATCGTCAGCCTTCCCGGCCACGAGTACGTCTCCTTCCAGAGCCCGCACTACAAGGCCATGGTCCTGCGCTCGATTGCCTGGGCCGGCCGGCGCGACAACGTCGATGAATTCTGCAAGCCCGAGGAACTCGCGTCCCTGAAGTACCCGGAGGGTGGACCCGTGGCGCCCGAGAAGGCGGCCGCGAAGGTCAACACGCATCCCGAGTTCGAAGTGAAGCTGGTGGCCTCCGAGCCCCTGCTGGAGAAGGCCATCTCCATGGACTGGGACCCCAGCGGCAAGGTCTGGGTCGCCGAGACGCCCGAGTACCCCGGCGGCCGCACCATCAACAAGAACGACCGCCCCATTGCCCCCGTCTTCCTCAAGAACCCGGGCCAGACGCCTGCCGGTGACAAGGAAGACCGCCCCGCCCGCGACCGCATCGCGTGGCTGGAAGACACCAACCGCGACGGCGTCATGGACAAGAAGCACGTCTTCGCGGACGGACTCGAACTCGTCACCTCGCTCGTGTTCCACAAGGACGGCGTCATCGTCGCCCAGGCCCCCGAGATCCTCTGGCTTCGCGACAAGAACGGCGACGGCGTCTGCGACATGATCGAAGGCAGCGAGAAGATCACCCTCTTCACCGGCTTCGGGAACTTCGACACCCACGCCGTCATCAACAATTTCCGCTGGGGCATGGACGGCTGGATCTATGGCGCGGTCGGGTATTCGGCGGGTTCGCCGAAGTCCCTCGACGGCAAGAAGGACTTCGGTCGCATCACGGCCGGCGTCATCCGTTTCCGTCCCGATGGCAGCGCCATCGAGCAGTATGCGGCGGGCACCTGCAATACGTGGGGCTTCGACTTCGCACCGGACGGCGAGGTCTTCTACACGACGGCCACCTGCGGCGAGCATTTCCTGCATGTCGTGATGCCGGAGAAGGCGCTCGCCAAGGCCTCCGTGGGCGGCATTCGCTCGTCCTTCGTGGCTCCCGATCACCAGAAGATCTTCCCGGCGGTGAAGCACACCCGTCCGGCGTATGTGCAGATCGACTGGGTTGGATTCTTCACCGCGGCGGCGGGCTGCTGCATCTACAACGGTGGTGCGTGGCCGGAGCGCTACAATGGCTCCCACTTCACCTCCGAGACCACGATGAGCCTCGTCCACAACGAGCTCCTCACGCCGAAGGGTGTGACGTACGTGGCTTCCAAGGAAGCGGGCCGGGAAGAGACCGAGTTCGTCGCTTCGACCGATCTCTGGTTCCGCCCCGTTCACGAACGCATCGGACCGGACGGCGCGTTGTACATCGTCGACTTCTACAACCAGGCCGCGATCCACAACGACACCCGCGGCCCGGCCCACGGTGCCCGCAACGCGGCCACCCGTCCCGACCGTGATCATCACTTCGGCCGGATCTGGCGCGTGCAGCACAAGCAGGCGAAGACGCTTCCCGCGTGGAAGTTTGACTCGAAGGACGCCGCAGGCCTCGTGGCCCTGCTGGACCACCCGAACGGCTGGGTGCGCATGACCGCTCACCGCCTGCTGTCCGAACAGCCCGCGACGTTCTCCAAGGCAGCCCTTTCCCAGGCCGTCGCCGCGGGCAAGCCGAGCCTCTCGCGCATGCATGCCATGTGGGCGCTCAACAACGTCGGTGCCCTCGAACAGAAGGATCTCCTCCTCGCCCTCAACGACACCGATCCGGTCCTTCGCAAGAACGCCCTGAAGGTCGTTGCCGAAGCTTCCGCCACCGGCGGCGCACGGCCCGCCTCCGGTCCCGTCGGTTCCGCTGTCCAGGCTTCCATCCGCTCTCCGGAACCGCGCGTCCAGATCAACGCCCTCCTCGCGATGGCGTCGCTCGAAGCCACCCCGGCGATCGCCGCTGAGATCGTCGCGCTCTGGCCCGAGTTGAAGGACAAGCATCTCCAGTCCGCCGCACTCGGCGTGGCCGCCAACAATCCGTCGATGTTCGTCCAGGCCGCTTTCCAGGCGAAGGATCCCGCGTTCCTCGCGGACTTCGTGGGCCATACGGTCCGCGTCCTCGCGAACAAGGGCGATGCCGGCCAGGTCGCCCAGGTCATCTCGCTCCTCGCGAAGCAGCCGGCGTCCGCCGACGCGTTGAAGCAATCCGCACTGGAAACCCTCGCCACCGCCCTCAAGGCCGACGTGGTTCCCGCGTGGAGCTCGGATTTGCAGTCCGCCTTCGGGTCGATGATTCAATCCAGCCGCCCCGGCCTGCCCGGTGCGGTCCTCCCGCTCGTCGCCCGCTGGGACAAGAACGGAGCCATGAGCGAAGCGCTCAAGCCCGTGGTCGCCAAGTTGCGCACGAGCCTGGGCGACACCTCCCTCGCCGATGACCAGCGCGCCCAGGTCGCCATCAACCTCCTCGGTGTCCGTCGTCTCGACGCCGGCATCATCCCGTCGGTCGGTGCCTTGCTCGGTGGCAACGGTTCCACCGCATTGCAGCGCCGGGTCATTGAGGCCCTCGGCGTGACCCCTGAACCCGCGGTGGGCGAACAGTTGGTCACCGCGTTCTCGCGTGTGTCCGGTGAGTTGCAGGAACCGCTCTTCGGCGCGGTCCTCAAGCGCGGTGACTGGTCCATGCGCATGGTGCAGGCGCTGGCCGACAAGACCATCGGCCTCCAGCAGGTGGGACCGGCCTTCCAGCACCGCCTCCGCACGCACGCCGACAAGGCCGTGGCCGCCAAGGCCAACGAGACCATCGACGGATTGAAGGGGCCCGAGCAGAAGGAGAAGGAGGCGTTGATCGCCCGTTTCGTTCCGGAGGTCGAGAAGGTCGGCAACATCGAGAACGGCAAGAAGCTCTACACCGCCAACTGCGCCGGCTGCCACGTCTTCAAGAACGAGGGACGCAACCTTGCCCCGAATCTCACCGGCATGGGTGCCCACGGCGCCGCCGACCTTCTAGTCCACATCGTCGATCCGAACCGGTTGGTTGAACCCAACTTCGTCGCCGTCTCCATCGAGACCAAGGACGACCTCACCTACAACGGCGTCATCGATCGTGAGAACAACGCCGAGGTCCTCATCCGCGATGCCTCCGGCGACAACACCATCCGCAAGGACAACATCAAGTCGCGCACCAACACCGGTCGCTCGTTGATGCCCGAGGGATTCGAGCAGCTCGGGGCCGAGGGTCTGCGCGATCTGTTGACCTACATCTGCGCTGACGAGAATCGATTCCGCATCCTCGACATGACCGGCGTGTTCAATGTCGCCAACAACAAGGGCATCTACGCCAACGAGGAAGCCAAGGACGAGACCGTGCGCTTCCGCAAGCACGGCACCATCAAGGTGGGCGATGTGCCCTTCGACGTACTCAGCCTCCAGAAGAGCCCGACCGGCAACAACCTGCTCGTGCTGAAGGGCACCGAGGGCCTCGCGCGGAACTATCCCGCGAAGGTCGAGCTGAAGGCCGGCATGGCCATCGGACGCCTTCACTTCCTCGGCGGCGTGGGCGGATGGGCTTACCCGTACAATGGCGAGAACACCAAGGGTCTGCCGGTCACCAAGGTCACGCTGCACTTTGCGGGCGGGACCACGGAGGAGATCTTGATCCGGAATGGCATCGAGGTCGCCGACTACATTGGCCGGTTTGATGTCCCGGGTTCCAAGGAAGTCCCCGAGTTGGCCGCTGGTGGGAAGCAGGTCCGTGCGTTCACCAAGCTGGTGAAGGGGCGCGCGGTGGTCGAGAAGATCACCCTGGAGAGCTTGAACAACTTCGTCGCAGCGACCTGGGTGGGCATCACCGCCGAAGTGCCCGGCAACGAGGGCGCGTTGCTCGCGCCCTTGCCGGCCGGCGGCGAATCCGCGGCCGCAGCTCCGGCCGCGCCCAAGTTCGAGTGGGGCGCTGGCCTCAAGACCCTCATCGTGGGTGGCGGTTCGTCCCATGACTTCCAGAGGTTCTTCAACCTCGCCGATGTCGCCACGCTCAAGGCCACCGGCAAGGCGGCCGTGAACTACACGGAAACCACGGGCGGTCTCGCTCCGGTGATCAAGGACCTCGACGTCCTGTACCTGAGCAACAACAAGCCGTTCACCGACGCCGCCACGCGCGACGCCGTCCTCAACCACGCCCGCTCCGGCAAGGGCATGCTCCTCGTGCACCCGTCACTCTGGTACAACTGGGAGGGCAACTGGCCCGAGTACAACCGCGAGCTCTGCGGTGGCGGTTCCCGCGGCCACGACCGCTACGGCGAGTTCGAGGTCACCGTCACCGAGCCCAACCACCCGCTCATGAAGGGTGTGCCTGCGAAGTTCACCCTCGCGGACGAGCTCTACTGGTTCGAACCCGACACCAAGGGCACCGAGATCCAGGTCCTCGCCACGGCGTACTCGAAGCAGAAGAACAAGACCTACCCGATGGTCTTCGTCGTGAAGCATCCGAAGTCGCGCATCGCGGCCATCACGCTGGGCCACGACGGTGCCTCCCACAGTCACCCCGCCTACCAGGCGCTCCTCGTCAACGCCCTCGACTGGGCCTCGAAGAAGTAATCGGGAGAAACCCCAGCTTGGGAGATCACGGGGCGGCGCCAACAGCGCCGCCCCTTTTTGTTTATGGGAGATGCCACAAACGTAGCCGTCAGGAGGTTGGTGGCCACGTCCCGCCGCGCCGCGCTTTGCTTGGGGCCGATCGTGTCGCATGCTCTGGCCCGTATGCCGGTTGATCGATTGGAACTGGAGACACGGGAACGTCAGATCCTGGCGTCGTACGCACAAATGAGCGCGGAGACGCGTGGGCGCGTCCATGCCGAGGATCCGCCCACCTGGCGGACACAGTTCCAGCGGGATCGGGACCGGGTCATCCACAGCCGGGCCTTCCGCCGGTTGGAGTACAAGACGCAGGTCTTCCTCAACGGCACCGGCGATCATCTGCGCACGCGCCTGACGCACACGATGGAGGTCGCGGCGATCTCGCGGAACATCGCCCGGGCGCTGGGCCTCAACGAGGATCTGGCGGAGACCATCGCGCTGGCCCATGACCTCGGCCATTCGCCGTTCGGGCACAAGGGCGAGTACATGCTGGACCGTCTGATGCGCGGGCACGGCGGGTTTGATCACAACAAGCAGAGCCTGCGGATCGTCGAGGAACTGGAGCAGAAGTATCCGCAGTTCAGCGGCCTCAACCTCAGCTGGGAGGTCCGCGAGGGATTGGCGAAGCACCAGACTGGGTTTGACCACCCGCCCGGTGGTGCGACCTTCGAGCACCACCAGCCGAGTCTCGAAGCGCAGATCGCCAACCTTGCGGACGAGATCACCTACTACAGCCACGATCTCGACGATGGTCTGGATTCCAAGCTGCTCGACGAGGATCGGCTCCTGAAGGAGGTCGAGGTGTGGGGCCTCGCCGCGCATTCCGTGAAGAAGAAGTTCGGCAAGCTCCCTGCCGAAAGCCGGCGGTATTACACCATCCGCGAGATCATCGACGGCCAGGTGTCCGATGTCGTCCTGACCACCGAGGAACGCCTGAGGGCGGCCAAGGTGAAGACCGTGGACGACGTCCGTTCTCAGAAGCGCGCCATCGTCCAGTACAGCCCGGAGCGCCGGCGTCAGAACATCCAGCTCCGGAAGTTCCTCTACAAGAATCTGTATTACCACCCGGTGGTTGCCGAGCCCAACAAGCGCGCCATCCGCATGCTGGCCGAGGTGTTCCACTTCTACCTGAAGCACCCGGAACAGATGGGCCCCGGGGCGCGGAAGCGCTGCGAGAAGATCGGACTCGAGCGCGCCGTGTGCGATTACCTCGCCAGCATGACCGACCGCTACTGCATCGAGGAACATCATCGCCTCTTCGGTTTGTACGTCGGCAACTTCAAGCCATTCTAGGGAACCGTCCGGGGACCTCTTCGGACGGCCCCACGACCATGACGACTCCGCCGCTGTCGCCCGTTCCAACGGTTGCTTCACCCGTGTCCTCCGCGCCCACGGCCGCGTGGGACGCCCCCGTGACGTCCGTTCGCGGTGTGGGACCGGAGCGGGCCGCGTTGCTGGAGCGTCTGGGTATCCGGACGGTGGGTGACCTGCTGCTGCATCAACCCCGTCGGCATGAAGACCGGCGAAAGCTGGCCGCCATTCGCGATGTTGAACTCGGCGTGCCTGTCACCGTCGCCGGGACCATCGTCGCGGCGGGGGTGAAGTGGTTCAAGATGCGCACGCGATCGGTGTTCGAGTTCATTCTCGATGACGGCACCGGCCGGCTCCATTGCCGCTGGTGGAACGTGCCCCAGTTGGCCCGGGTATACGCGGTGGGTGACCGGGTGCTCGTGTTCGGAAAGCCGAATTCACTCCGGCCGCGCCAGATCGACCATCCGGAGACGGAACGGTTGGAATCGGAGGACGACCCGCGCGTGCACCTGAACCGGATCGTTCCCATCCACGGGCTGACGGAGGGATTGTCAGGACGGGTGATGCGTACGCTCGTCTGGAATGCTTTGGCCGAGTTTGCGGCGTGCATTCCTCCGCTGGATCCAGACCTGGTCGGAGCCGCAGGGGCCGATGGACGGCCGTGGCCCACCCGGGAGCAGGCCGTGCGCGACCTCCACTTTCCCACGGAGTTGGCCGATGCCCAACGGGCGCGCGAACGCTTCGCCTTCGAGGAATTCCTCGATCTCCAACTGGCCATCCAAAGGCGTCGGCAGAATCTCGAAGCCAAGGCGAAGACGGATTCGTGTCGGGGCGACAACCGGATGATCCGGCCGTTCCTGGCGGGCCTCGGGTTTCGCCTCACCGCAGCGCAGACGCGGGTGTTGCGCGAGATCCGCGCGGACATGGGACCGGGGCGGCCGATGCGACGCCTGCTGCAGGGCGATGTGGGTTCCGGGAAGACGGTGGTGGCGGCGTGCACGGCCCTGATGGCGTTGGAGTCGGGGGCGGACGTCGCCGTGATGGCTCCCACGGAAATCCTGGCGTCCCAGTTGGCCGGGCATTTCCGTCGCTGGTTCGAGCCGCTGGGGATCCGCGTGGGACTGCGTGCCGGTGGACGGGTGGAGGGCGGGGACGGCGCAGGGCAGGGACCGGCGGTGTGGGTCGGCACCCACGCGCTGATCCAGGACGCGGTGGAGTTCCAGCGGCTCGGTCTCGTGATCATCGACGAACAGCACAAGTTCGGCGTCAGCCAACGCGAACAGCTTGTCCGCAAGGGAAACTTCCCACACCTCCTCGTCATGACGGCGACACCCATCCCGCGGACGCTCGGTCTCACGTTGTACGGCGATCTCGACATCAGCGTGCTCGACCAGTTGCCGGAGGGACGGCAGTCCATCCGGACGCATGTCCGGGATGAGTCCGCCTTGCCCAAGGTCTGGGCCTTCGTCCGTTCGGAACTGGAGGCGGGCCGTCAGGCGTATGTGGTGTGCCCGCGCGTGGAGGAATCCGAACACGATGATGTCCGGGCCGTGACCAAGGAGTTGAAGCGCGTGCGGGCCGCCCTCGAACCCTTCGCCGTCGAGATGGTCCATGGTCAGATGGACCCCGCAGTGCGCGACGCCGCCATGCTTGGATTCCGCGACGGTCGTGTGCCGGTGTTGGTGGCCACCCCCGTGATCGAGGTGGGTGTCGATGTGCCCAACGCGTCGGTGATCGTGATCCTGAGCGCGGAGCTGTTCGGGTTGGCCCAGTTGCATCAGTTGCGGGGTCGGGTGGGACGCGGTACCGCGGCTTCCCATTGCATCCTGGTGGCCCGCGAGACGAGGGCGGAGGCCACCGATCGTCTCAACGTCATTGCCGGGACCACGGATGGTTTCGAACTCGCCGAGGCCGACCTGCGCCTGCGGGGCCCCGGCGAACTGCTGGGACAGAACCAGAGCGGCATGCCGTCGCTCCGCTTCGGTGATCTCCTCGCCGACGCCGCCCTGGTCCGCGAAGCCCGGGATCGGGTGCGTGTCGGAGTTTCCAGTTCCCAGGTTCCAGATGCCAGAAGTGGATAGCCCCGGGTCGTGCGCAGCGCGCACCCGGGGAAGAGGACGTTCATTTGGAATCCGCACCCCTGGGTAACCGATGGAACGTCTTCGTCGTACGGTGCTCGTGTCCCGAAGGGGCAACCGGTGAAAGCCAATACGGGGTGGAACCCCGGGGACCAAGCCACACAACGTTGTCTGTGCCTTGAAAGGGCACACGGAACGGGGTCCGTGTGGTCCCCGTTCGCCCCGTTGGGGCGAGATGTCATGGGGTGAGGTGACCCAGGGTTCCGCTCCGCTCCACCCTGGGCTTTCGCCGTGCGCCGCGTTGCGGCGGGGGCGGGCGCGGGATGGAGGTCCGGAGGGATTCGTCCCCAAAGAAACTTCGCACTCTGCCCCGCCGGGTGGGGGCACCCGGCCTTCAATGCGAGATCTGGCAACTGGGAACTGGCAACTGGGAACTCCCTGAAGAGCCCTCACGCGGCGAACTGGCTGGCTTCCAGCTTGAAGCTTGAGACTTCCGACTCTGCTTCGCCGGGTGGGGGCACCCGGCCTTCAATGGGAGATCTGGCAACCGGGAACTCCCTGCACTGCCCTCACGCGGAGGGTGTCAGGAGTCGTGTGCGCCAGGCGGCGCGGGAGCGTTTGCCACGGTGGTCCACGCCGAGGTCTGGCCGGAGCCACCAACGACGGGGGAGTTGCCAGGCGGGCAGGGCGCGCTGGAGGAAAGTTCGGAGTTCGGCTTCGGGCACGGGCGACCGGACATCATAGACCACGCCGATGGACTCGCCCCGGGCATCGTCATCCGGAAGACCGAGGACGAGGCAATCGCGGATGGCGGGGTGGGTGAGCAGCGCCTGTTCGATCGTTTCCGGAGCGACCTTGCGGCCGGCGACATTGATCAGGTCCGAGGCCCGGCCGCGGATGCGCAGAAGTCCGTCGTCGTCGATGGAGACGAGGTCGGCGGACTGGAATGTGGGGTGATCGAGGGCAGGAGCGGACGTGGGAAAGTAGGATTGGGCGACGGCCGGGCTCTGGACGCGGAGAGCACCGTGGGCATCCGTGGAGAGGCGGACGCCATTCATTGCGGTGCCGACGCAGGAGGGATCCGGGCGGAGGGTGTGCGATCTGTCGAAGGCGATGCCGCCGCATTCCGAAGCACCGAGGAAGTTGTGGATCTTGAGGCCGCCTTGTTCGAGGACGTCGCGTTCGAGTGTGTGTGGGAGTGGCGCTCCGGCGGAAATGGCGAGGTGGACATTGCCGGGGATGGCGTCCGTCTGATGCCACGTGGACCAGAGCGCGGGAACGGCGGGCAGGGTGATGCGCGGGGCGAGACGCGCGGCGGCCAGCACGGCGGTGGGGAGGGCGGAGGCCGCCAGAATGAGCGGGATGCCGTGAAGGAACAGCGGCGTGACCAGGTTTGAATAGCCGTAGCTGTGGGCAAGCGAGAGGACGCCGACGTTGGGGCAATCGGGCGAGAGTTGCATCGTATCGACGATCTGGTCGGCGTCCGCCGCGATCTGCGATTCGGTGAGGGCCACCCAGCGGGGCGTGCCCGTGGATCCGGAGGTTGACTTGAGATGGGCGATGGGGGCTGCGGGTGTCGGGATCGTGGGGATGGGTTGGGACGGTTCGAGCGGGCAAAGGGGCGTGCGGGTGCGCCACGCCTGGAGGACGGTGAGCAGGAACGGGATTCCGTTACCTTTCGGAAAGAGGACCGGATCCGGGGATGCCGGGAGCCCGTCAGCGGCCGCCGCCAACTCGCCAAAGGTCCAGGTGCGGTCGGAAGCGACCTCGTGGACGGCGAGGGAATTGCGGAATCGATCCACGGTGGACCGCCATCGTTGCTCCAGCATTTCAAGGGTGTTTGCCCGTCGACAGCGGCTGCGGGCAAGCGCGATCTTCCGCGCGGTGTCACGATCGACCGAAATCAACGGGATCCTCCGGCGTTGGCGTTGCGGTTCCTGCCCTTGGGTGGGGCTCCGCGGATTGTGGGTTTTGCTCCTCCTGTTCTGGGTGGCGGGGTGTGCCTCGCGCGGACCTCAAGGTTTGCCTCCGATGGTGTTCCCGCGCGACACGCTCGCGATCACCAACGAGACCCGGTGGATCTACGGGAAGGATCCGGTCACCGGGGAGCAGGTGCACGTGGTGCGCGAGCCGCCGCCGACGTATGCGCTACGGTGCTTCGTGTTGTCGCGGACGGTGAAGCGATTCCATGCACATGCGGTGTTCGACCCGGGAGCCGCGCGTCTGGATGAGGCGGGCTATCGGGTTCGGATCCGGGCGGTGCTCCGACGGAGTCCGCGGACCCGGAGTGAGACAGGGGAAGCGGTGGTGATTCCGGGATACGACGGGCTGTACACCTTCAGCGAGGCGTGGCCGCGCCTGTTCCAGGAGGAATGCGGAAAAGGGTGGGAGAGCTACGTCCAACGCGGGCATTGGCGGATGGTGTTTCCGTTCGGGCGCCGGGGACAGGAAAGGCAAGCGGCCGCGTTGGTGGCACGCGTTCGGGACGGACGGGCCCCGGTGGTGCATCTGGTGGATTTCCCGGGCTTGAAGATCAATCACGCCACGGTCCTGTGCGATGTCCGACAGGACGGCGTGGACTGGGTCTTCCAGATGTATGATCCGAACACCCCGGCGGTTCCGGTGGAACTGCGGTTCGACGGGACCCGTCGGCAGTTTGTCATGGCCCCGGTGCCCTACTTCGTGGGCGGGGACATTGACGTGTATGAGGTCTACTGCGGGTGGTTGAAGTAGGGCGGGTCTACAGCCAGCCAGACAATCCTACGGAATGATGCGTGCGGAGTTGTCCTGGGCGGGGTCAGGGCACGATGCAATCCAGTCCGGCTGCGGTGGCCAGGGAACCCTGGCGTGAGTCGAAGGTGATGAACTGGCCTGCTCCCAGCACCAGTGCTGAGGCCACATGCAGGATGTCGAGGCTGCGGGTTCCCAGGAATTCCGAATGACCTGCACTCAGACGTTCGGCTTCCAACAGGACTTCCGTCCACGGCGGGTCAGCGTGGCAGAAAACGCCGGTCGCGAGGTCGGAAAGCATCGCCTGGATCGAAAGCTCGCGTTGCTCTGGGGTGATCTCCTTGCGGAAAACGCGCAGACGAAGTGCATTCCTCAGCTCCAGGCGATGGAGGCCGGTGAAGGGCAAGGGTTGCTTTTGTTGCTTCAACCACTTCGCGACACGCAGCGAATGCGCATCGGGCGCGTGGAGCGAGCAGATGAAGCCAGTGCCGGCATAGGCAGTCATCGGTCTCCGCGCTCCTCTGCAATCAGGTCGGTGGCGGTCGAGGGGAGGATCCGGTCGCCGTAGATGGACTTGAGGCGCGCCAGGAAATCGGGCCGTTGGGAACCCTGCTGTTTGGCGTCAGGTCGAATCATGATCGCGACTGGCTTCCCGCGCTTGCAGATCTCGACGCGGTCGCCCATCTCGACCCAGGACAGGACCGTGGAAGTATCGTGCTTCAGGTCGCGGATGCTCGCCGTTTTCATATGTGACACATTGATGTGATACAGTGGGCTCGTCAATGGCTCTGGAAATCCCGGTTGCCAGCGATGGGTTCCGGCAGTAGGGGATTTACCGTGACTGGGGTGATCATCGTCCTGCTGGCATCGTTCGGCGTCGTGCTGTGCGGCGCCGTGGCCATGATCACCGTGCATCGGCACCAGTTGCGCCAGTGGCGGCGTCAGAGCCGTCTGGTGGATCCCCTGAGTCAGCTCACGTCCGCCCGTCGGCGTGCGGTGGCGTTTCCCCTGCCGAACCGGTGGATGGCGATCCGGTCCAGCAACACGCCTCACCTGCGCGCGGTGTTGTCGCTGCGGGGCGCGTCGGTGGGATGGTCCGATGCGCTCAGCCGCGCGCGGGACCGGGAGCTGTTCCTTTCATCGCCCGTGGACGGTTGGAGTTTTGTGATCGGCGGGGCGTTGCCGGACCCGACGATGGATGTCGACGCGTTGTATCGGATGTTGGTGGGGTTGAGTCGCGAGATCGGCGAGGTGCAATTCTTCAGCCTGGATCGCGTGTTGGGATTTCACGGGTGGGCGCGGCTCCGGGATGGTCGGGTGTTGCGGGGGTATGCGTGGGCCGGTGAAACCCTGTGGAACGAGGGACGGATGACGCTGGACGAACGGTTGCTGGGGTTCCGGTGCCACGATTACGGCGAGGAAGCCCCGATGGTCCAGTACGGTGAGACAAACCCCGCCATCACGAACACCGAGCGCGTCCCTCTGCTGGCGCGTCGCTGGGGAATGGAACTGGCGGCCGCCACCGAGATGCTGTTGCAGCAGGAAGGGGTGGAGTCGGATGACGGTGGGCTGACGGGGTTGGTGTGAGGGACGCGTCTCGGCGCTTTTTCAGCGCAAGCATGTCATCTGGGCGGCGATGCCTTCATCGCCATGGGGAGTGGCTTTGAGGGAAGGCGACGAGGACGTCGCCACCCCGTTCTGGAGGGCTTCAGGGGGGGAAGCCGAAGGAGAGTTTCACGGTGGAGTATTCGGTGGAGATCGAGCCGTCCTGGAGGCGGATGACGAGCGGGGGTTCCGTGTGGGTCGCGTTGCGGAAGCGCTCGGGCAGATCGGTGGAGCGGTGCATGAGGAACAACCCAAGGAGTGGATCCTCGCCTTCGCGCAGGACGATCGGGCGTTGGCGCACGATGGACAGCCCGGCAGCGGAAGCTCCGACGCGGACGCGTTCGTGCTGATCGTCGGGTCGGATGGGAAACACGCAGGCAAACACACCTCCCGGGGCGAGATGCGCGGCCGCGGTGGTGGCGTAATCGGCGATGGTGCCGCGGAGTTCGAACCGGCAGGCCAGCCGTTGCGGATGATCGCTGTGGACGCCGGTCCCTGGCGGGAAGTAGGGCGGGCTCCCGAGGATCAGGTCGAAGGTTTCGTCGGGACCGAGAACCGCGGGATCGCGGAGGTCACCCTGGCGGATTTCGTAGCGGTCCGTGAGGCCGTTCCAGGCGGCGGACTTCCGGGCGAGGCGGACGCTCTCCTCCTGGGCTTCGACGGTCACGAACCGGGCACCCGGCAGACGCCACGCGGCGATCATGCCGACGGTTCCGATGCCGCTGCCGAGGTCGAGGACGGTGCGGGCGCAGGGGCAGCCGGAGGTTCCGTACCAAGCCGTGAGGACGTCATCGGTGGAGAAGCGGTGGCCGGCGGACAACTGGAAGAGGCGGAACCGACCGCTGATGGCGTCGAGGGTTTCGCCGGGTTCGGGCTCGGGTCCGTGGCCGAGGGT
>JAIXZE010000202.1 GCA_027489875.1 Verrucomicrobiales bacterium | reverse complement strand
TCTCATTCATGATGGAACTCGTCGGCCGTAACTGCGTACTGCCCGAAAAGGTCAGCGTTCATACCCTCCTTCAGCACCGTTCGGTTTCGTGGGTTCGGTTTTCGGCTGAAGGCCCTCCATGACCGGCGTGGCCGAGACAGAGGAAAAGCTGCGGGTAGGGCGTCGCTCGAACAGAACCTGTTCAAGCCTGCCTGCGAACCCTTCAGGAGCGGGGGGAACTCTCGATTCCTCGAAGATCACCCGCCAGGGCTCCGTTCCCTCCGGAGAGCGAAACTTGAACGTGAGTACATGATGCGCTGGAACCCGGTACGGGACGGCGTTCGTGAAGAATTGCTGAACCCACTCCCCGCCATCACTCCGCTGCCGGAGAATCTGTCTCGGCCTGAACTCGATCGCCTGAGCATCGCCGTTGAAATACCTGAAGAGCACACAGCCATCGTCTCCTTCACCGCGCCCCACTCCCGCATAGGCGAGGCCACTTCCTGCGCCGGCATAGCCCGCCAACTCACCCATACGCCGTTCAGGCCGTGACGGCACAAAACCGACGATGGCCAGGACAGCGGCAGCAAGGACACCCATGAAGATGGCTGACTTTCTCGTGATCATCATTCCTCGCTCCCTCTCAAGCGGATCATGGCTTTCGTGATTCAGGGGGGCGTGCGGCTGCCCAGTGCGGCCTCATGAATGAGTCTCCAAGGCGCGGAGGCCTCTTGCTCGATAAGTGCCACCGTCGCGAAGCGAAGCTCCAGCGCTTGAGGACAGGCGTCCATCGCGCCTTCAGAATTGCCGGCAGCCCTTGGGTTCCGCGGATGAGCCAGCGTGATATGCGCGCCATGCTCACGAGCCTTCAGGTCTTGCAAGAGCCACTGACGGAGACGCTGGAACTCACCCAAACCCTGCTCGCATGGCAAGAGGACGCCGTGATCCTGGAAGCGCGTCGGCCGACCAAAGTTCAGGTCGATCGGACCTGCCGCCCAAGACCTGACCCGTCGGAACAGCACGGAAGATTCGAGCCCCTCCACCTCGTCTTCTCGACAAAGCGTGACGTGTGCCGCGATGAGAGCGGCTTGAACCGGATCGAGGACTCGCCTCACTGCATCCAGGCGTGGGCCCCACGGCGGCGAAACGAAGAGCGTGAGTTGCCTTCTGCTGTTTGGGTGGATGGTCACGGGGACGGCGGGTTTTTCTGACTCAGCCAACCGGGCACCTCACGGCCCGACATCCGAAACCACAACCGCATCCCCGCAAGGGCCCCATCCTCGGCCCCACGGGTCTCCGGCTCCGGTCGAAAGCAATAGGTTCGCAGCGTGCCCATCATCCCATCGCGATAACCGCCGTCGTAAGCTTCCAGATATTCCTTTCGATGAATGGCCGAGGAATCGTAGGGGGTGACCGTCGGCAACGGGACGGGAAGTCGGGCGACGTAAAGGAAGGCCATGGCACCGTACGCCGAGGACACGAGAAGGCTGACGGCGACGCCCTGCCACCACGCCCTGCCACGGGCCCACCGTCCGATGCCGGCGAGGAGACCGAGAACGCACAGGGCGGCGAGCACCCAGCCGTGTTGGACACCGATGCGTGCCAGCACGAAACCAGGCCACGCGAGGGAGAACGGGAATGGGTACCAGGCAAGAAAGGCCGCCCAGACACCCATCCCAAGCCCGACCGCCACAACCGGCTTCGCAACGTGGCTCTTCATGAAGGGCATCGTGGGAAGACTGTGAACGTCCGCCCCTGACTCTCATTGCCTGCTCTGGATAAAGCGCAGCGAATTGCTGTCGGCGTCCCGGACATACATCTCTCGGTTGCCCCAACTTTGGTCATGCGGTTCGAGCTGGATGGGAACTCCACGCGCTGTGAACTCCGCAAACAAGGCGTCAACATCACGGACATGGAACGACGCGACCCCACCAGTGACGCCGTCTCCTGGGAACGAAGACAAATGCAGCGGAACACTGTCACGCTGGAGACCAAGGTATGCGGGGTCCTCTGCTGGCGCTGCCGGCCGGTAGTCCCATTCCTTGGTGAATCCCAGCTTGGTGCAGTAGAACTCCTCGGCCTCTTTGGAGGACGAAACGTGCATCAGCGGAATCGCGACGAGAATGTTTGTCGATGTCATGGCATGTACAGGCGGCTCCACGATCAGTTCAGGCACGCGGGAACCAGACGCTTCGGAAGTAACGGAGCGGGTTCACGGAGCGTCGTCGCTTCGCACCCTGAAGATGTGGATGCCCTGACCCCTGCATGCTTGGCACGATAACGAAGCGTGCCGTATCGACAACGACTCAGACGCAGGTCCGCGCGAATACTGAACCCAGGTTGGGCTCACACAGATTCAGAACGACCGCCGATGATTCCCAGAGGTACTCCCCATCTGACGTCGCCCTGAAACTGCGGGTATCCTTTTGCGGAGAAAGAACGGGGAGGCGACGTCCACGTCGCCCATGCCCAGAACCCCTTCCCAACGGCGACGCGCACGTCGCCACCCGGTTCACAGGAAGGTTTGCCTTCCGCATAACTTCCTGTCTCCCATTCAGTCCCGAGCCACGCAATGTCCGACCTGGAACCAACACCGCCTGTCCCTGAGCCACCCAGCCCGGCGCGCGCCTTCCTCCATCGCTGCCTGCTCGTCGACCTCGA
>JAIXZE010000205.1 GCA_027489875.1 Verrucomicrobiales bacterium | reverse complement strand
TTTCGCGGTCCTCATGGGGAGCGGTCGGGGTGCAGCGGTTACCTGAATCGGTTCGAAGGGAAAGAGAGTTCTCATTTGCCCGTGAGCCTAGGAGCCTCACCAAGGCGTTTTGATCGGTCGACCGGTGTCGAGTTCACCCCTTGAATCAAACGCAGCAGCAGGGCAGCGGGAGCGTATCCACGAAGCCGGTAATGCCCTTTCATCCTATCCATCGTCCTTGGGGTGATGTCGGCAGCCTTCATTGCCTCCAGCATCGGCAACGCCTTGTCGAAGGTAACGACCACGTCAAAGGGCGTGGGCCTGTCAGCTTGGAAGAGATCCGGTTGGGTCAAAACTCTTCTCATGGTTTGGTCCTGCTAGTCCGTTGTCTTTTCCTTCCGCAGGAAAGAAGGACATCCGCATTCCGCAGGAATGCGTAACGCATTTTTCGCTCTCATTCGAGAGCGTCAATTTAAGGTAGCCATTGGAAGCATTCATTGAAGCGGGGACGGTCGTGGGGACGGTCGTGGGGACGGTCGTGGGGACGGTCGTGGGGACGGTTCCGGGACAGTGTGGGGAATACGTGGGGAATACGTGGGGGATGCCTCATGATTCCTTGGCGAGGGCGGCATTCAGCATGGCTTGGGTCTTGGCCCGGTCGGCCTTACGCGCCCGCCGTCGTTGGTTCAATACCACTTTATCCACGAACTCTTTGCCTTGGAGGTGGCGGCTGCAAAAGGTGTCCCGCTTGTTCAGCGCGACGACGCGGTGGAACAGGCCACGGCCTTCGAGTTCGTCCATGGTGTAGCGGATTTGGTCGAGGGTGAGTTGAGGCAAGCCCAACGCTTTTGCGGTCTTCTCATTCCATGCCCCGGTTTGGCGAAGGCGCACTTGTTCACGGCGAACGATGCCGCAGTCATATTCCCCGGTGCAGGAATAGACGGCGCATAGGACGGAGAACTCCCGGTAGGTCATGCCCGGAGGAGTCTTGGGCCACGCGAACGCCTCGGCGGCGAAGGTACAGGGAACACGAACGAAGGGTGACTTCGTCCCGCCAGCGGCTTCGAGATCCCGGACGTAAGAGTTGGCGTCGTTGAGGGTCTTCCGGTGACCGTCAAAGTTGGAAAACCCCCAGCCTGTGGCGTAACCTGCGGCCCACGCCACGGCATCGTTGCGCCCCCAAACCTTTCTCGCTTCCACTTGCTCCCATAAAGCCGGTTTGAGTTTCGAGGCAATGAGGTCTTCGGTCACCCCCTCTTCCTTCATCTTGGCCCGGCCGCGTGAGTCGCAAGCCCATACCAATATTGCATTCCCGCGCGTTTCCAACCTTTCGTCGCCGGAGCCATAAGCCAGCAGCGCCAGCGGGAAGTGAAGGTCACTCATTACCCACCCCGCTCTCCGATGCCGTGGCGAGCCTATAGCGGTGCGGCGTGGGGTATTCCAGTGGATCCCGGGAACGGCTCCAACCTAGACGGCGATGGAGCATGCGGGCGAGTGTGTCACGGTCCCGTGCGAGACCTTCAACGGCGCGCACCGTCGAGGCGGAAACGCGTCGGCTTGGTCGTGTCCTCACAGCACCACCCCCGCGGATGCGATGCGTGCGAGAGTTGGTTTGGTGCGACCAATCGCAAACTTCTTGAGGACCCACGCGTCGGCTTCCTCGACGACGAAGAGGACCTTGCGCGGTCCCGGTAGCAGGTAAGGCATGCCGGTGGCGCGCCAGTGGTTCAATGTCCGCGCAGAGACGGAGTAACGCTTGGATGCCTCACGCGTCGTGATGGTGAAGGGGGTGGTGGTCTTTGTGCTGTTGCTTTCCGTGTCGTTCACACCCGAGCATTAATTTGCCGGACCCGAAGTCTACAAACCCCACTTTGCAGTTTCGTGCATAAGGACCCCCCATTGGGGTGTCCGTCCGCAGGCCTCTTCCTGCGGTTTTCATCCGTGAACAGTTTCGGGAACACGTACAACCCATTGGGTGTCCGTCCGCAGGCTCAGGGCATGATCGCAAAGAACGCCTTGGCATCCTCCGGTGTCGCCAAACCCCGGTAGTGGCCATGGATGACGGTCGGCGAGTTTCCGCAGTCGAGGGCAACGCGGGCAACGTCGCCGGTGCTGGCCACCTTGTAAGTGATCGCGGAGTGGCGCGCACCGTTGGCCAACCGTCGCACTTTTGCCGCCGTGCAGGCATCCGATACAGCGCGGGCGAGGGTGGAAGGATCGCCTTGGAAGAGTCGGTCCGTGGGGTTGCCGGCGAGCGGGCGAAGCCATGCAACGGCATTGTCGGGCAGGGGTGCCAATCGGCGGGAAGCGGTCTTGGCGGCCTTGGATCCGACGGCAACGTGCCCGTGGGTCAGGTCGACGTCACCCCAGGTGAGGCGGCAAACCTCCGCGGTGCGGCAACCGGCGAACAGGCCCACGACCAGTGCGGCCTTGGCTTTGGCGTCGATTGCCTCCAGCAGGTCGGCGGCTTCCTTCACCGTCCAGAACTCCACGTCCTCCGTCCGGTTCACGGCATCCCGTTCAAGGTCCGCGCATGGATTGTCGGGAATGGCACCCCGCCGACGGTGGAACTCGAACAGGCCGCCGACGACGGTGGCGAAGTTGCGCTTCGTCTGGGGTGCCAGTGGCTTGCCATCGGCCCCGGTGAGGCGGTCCAGCCAATGCTGGATGGTGGCGGTGGTGAAGTCGCCCAGCAGGATGCCGGGGTGATCGGTGGCAAAGCGGGCGAGGCGGGACCGGAGATCGGCGAGGAGGCGGGTGGAACGTCCCTTGCCTTCCTTGGCCTCCAGCAGGTCAACGATGGCCTTTCCCAGTGGGAGTGGGGTGCGTGCCGCGGGTGCCCGTCGGGCGAAGGCCTTGCAGGCGGCAACGATGTTCTCGAATCCGACAAGGGCGGCGGCTTCGGCCACGACGGAGCAGGCGGTGGGAACGTCGACCCCCAATGGCGCAACATAGCCTGTTGCGCGTGCAAGGTCCCGGCGATGGTCACCCGTCATTCCTGCCCCGTGGTGGTCCAGTGCATTCAACCGGGCAACGATGCGGGTGGCTTCCTCCCGCGCTTCCCGTTCCGAAGCGAAGGTCCGCCATTGGCGTTTGCCGTTGCTGTAATCGGCCACCATCCAGCGGGGTGCCCGTCCCCGTTCCGACGGCCGTGGATACAGGCGGACGGAGTTCCTACCTACGGTGACGAGGAAGGGATTGCCCTCCTTTTTCCGGTTTGTGCTGGACCTTGCAGGCATGCGCCAACTGTTGCGCCGTTGTTGCGCATTTTGCAACGAGCTTCCGGCGGTTGCTCTGTAAGTCGTTGAAAGTGAATGGAGCCAGTGGTCGGGATTGAACCGACGACCTACGGTTTACGAAACCGTTGCTCTGCCACTGAGCTACACTGGCGTGGCTGCATTATCGATCCATTGCGGATCGAGGGCCGGTTTTGTAGGCGGGACGAGGGCTGCGGGCAAGTGGGATTTTGGGAAGGGGGTGAAATTGGTCGGGAGTTCCTGGTTTCCAGGCCGATCCTTGTCGTCCGGGTGCCTTCACCCAGCGTGGAATGGAGATGCGCCGCGTGGGGGCACGCGGCCTTCAAACGGGGTGGGGTTGAAGAGCGCCGCGTGGGGGCACGCGGCCTTCAAGCGGGGTGGGGTTGAAGAGCGCTGCGTGGGGGCACGCGGCCTAGAGGGGGGAGATTCCAGTTGCCAGATACCAGTCCCCAGTTCCGTCCTGTTTCCAGAAACCAGTCCCCAGTTCCAGTGCCCAGAACCTGGTGTGATGGAAGTGGGGTGCAGGGCGTCCTTGCGAAGATGGGTTGGGTGTGGTTGAACTCCGGACATGCAACACTCTTGGAACCGAGGATGGTCGTGGTTGGGTGGGGTTGCGGGGATGACGGGGTTGGTTGCGATGGTGGGGACGGTGGAAGCGCAGGTGCTGACGCAGATCGGGGTGACGGATCTGCGGAATCGTTACGGGGCTTCCTTCCCGGAGGGGACCGGGATCGTGGGATGGCTGACCGAGGCGGGGTTGAACCAGACGATCAATTCGACAGTTTACGAGGTTTTCTGGCCGAACCTGACCAGTGCAGCAGTAAACCCGGGTGGGACACGGATTGGCCTGCTGGCCCCCTCACTGCCGCCGGTTCCTTCGGTGACCTCTTCCGAGCATGCGACAGGTGTTGCGCTGCAGTGGTTTGGGAGTCCGACGAGCGGCGTTTCGCCGGATCTTTCGACGGTGGTATCGATGTCGGCGAACACGTTTCTGGGTGGAGCCGCCATTCAAGCAGGGACTGGCACGGCCCCGGTGGTTTTGTCCGGGGTACCGATGCCGAGCGTGGTGAATGCGAGTTGGGCGGGGAGTTCCGGGGTTGTGGCGGTGGACACGGACGTGTTGCGTCGGATCGATTACCTGGTGGACCGGGACGGGGTGACGGTGGTGGCGGGGGCGGGGAATACGGCGTTTGCGGTTCCGGCGTCGTTGCCGGGGCAGGGGTACAACAGCATTACGGTGGGGGCTTCGCTTGGGCCTTCGAGTGGCGGGTTTTCGACGATTGATGGGACCGGACGTTTGTTGGTGGATGTGATGGCACCGTCGACCATCACCAGTCATGCGGCGCCGATGGTGGCGGGGGCGGCGGTGCTGATCGCGGATCGGGCGCAGGAAACACCGGCGTTGGGTAATGCGGATGACCCGCGGATGGTCCGCTCGTTGATCATGACGGGGGCGGAGAAGTTGGCGGGGTGGTCGAATACGTCGACCCAGCCCCTTCACCCGTATCAGGGGGCCGGGGAATTGCGCGTGAACCGGACCTACGACGTCCTGATGGCGGGGGAGAAGACGGTGGGATCCGTGAGTGACTCCCGCGGATGGGATCTCGGGGTGGGCGCGGTTGGCGTGCAGTATTACTTCGTGGACAACAACTACTCGAACGGACGGATTTCGGTCACCCTGGCCTGGAACCGGGTCACGGGGGATCCAACGGATCCCACGGGGGCGGATCGGACGGATGCGGCGAACTTCACGCTGTTGTCGGGATCCACGGTTTTGGCGGCGAGTGCGTTGGCGAACCTCAACCTGGAGGTGCTGACGACGGATGGAGTGAGCACGCCGTTGACGTCGCTGGCGGTGAGCCAGAGCACGGTGGACAACGTGGAGCACATCTACCTGACGGGGTTGGCTCCGGGGCGGTACGCGATCGGGGTGAGTGGCGGGAGTGGGACGACCTATGGATTGAGCTTCAATTTCGTGCCGGAGGTTCCGGTGGGATGGCCGATGGGGGTGGGTGCGGTGGTGATGATGGGGTGGGTGGTGCGGCGGCGGGTCCGGGGGAGGTGATGGATTCCGCCTGCGCTGCGTGAGGGCACGCGGCCTTCAAGGGGAGTTCAGAGAACCCAGAGTTCCGGTTGTGAGTGGCAACTGGGGACTGGCAACTGGGCAACTCCAGCTGCGCCGCGTGAGGGCACGCGGCCTTCAAACGGGGTGGGTTTGTGGAGCGCCGCGTGGGGGCTCGCGGATGACAATCGCCATGGACTGGATTGCCGGGGGGCGGCGGGTCGGCGAGGCTCGGGGGCATGCCGGTCCGGTTTACGATCCTTGGGAGTGGGAGTGGAGGGAACTGCGCGTTCCTGGAGAGCGGGGAGACGCGCCTGCTCATTGATGCCGGATTCAGCGCGAAGCAGATCCGGGAGCGGTTGGCGGCGATCGGGCAGGTGCCGGAGCGGCTGTCGGGGGTGATCATCACGCATGAGCACGGGGATCATATCCAGGGGTTGGGGGTGTTGTGCGAGAAGGCGGGAATCCCGGTGTATGCGAACCGGTTGACGCGCGATGCGATCGGCCGGGTGTGCGACAAGAACCTGTGTTACCGCGTGTTCGAGACGGGGGCGGCGTTTTCGGTGGGTTGTGTGGAGGTGCAGTCGTTCAGCGTGCCGCATGATGCGATGGATCCGGTGGGGTTTGCGCTGCGGACGGAGGCGGGTGAGATCGGGTTCCTGACGGACCTTGGGCACGTGACGAAGCTGGTGCTGGAGCGGGTGCGTGCGTCACGGGTGCTGGTGCTGGAGGCGAACCATGACATGCGGTTGATCCAGGAGGACACCAAGCGGCCGTGGAGCACGAAGCAGCGCATCCTGAGCCGGCACGGGCATCTTTCGAACGATGCGGCGGCCGAGGTGGCGGTGGAGTTGGTGCCGTCGGGGGTGCAGACGATCTACCTCGGGCACCTCAGTCGGGACTGCAACCGTCCGGAGCTGGCGAAGGCGACGGTGGAGAAGCGGTTGAAGGAGGTGGGGGCGACGCACGTGCGTCTGGAGAATACCTCGCAGGAAAAGGCGTGCTCGACGATCGAGTTGGCGGCGGGTCAGTAGTCCTTGCCTGAATTCATGGCCTTGGAGTTCCACTCGCCCTTGGATCCCGGGGTGTTGATGCGGGGGCGTTGGTCCATGGGCGGGCCCATCTGGAAGGGCATCTGGCCCATCTGGCCGCCGGGCATGGGCATGGGTTGGCCCTGTTGGCCGGGCTTCTGGCCTTTCTCGGCGGCTTTCTGGCGGAGGCCATCGAGTTTCTCGCCGACCTGTTCGGACTTCTTCTGGGCCTCGGGGCTGGGCTTGAGGCCCATCAATTCGTTGAGGGCCTGATCGGCGCCTTCGAGACGGGCCATCTGCTGTTCCATGGACTCCTTGAACTGCGGATTCTGCATGAGGCGATCCGCGAGCTTCTCGAGGGAGTTGGCGAGGCGTTGCTCGGTGTCCTGGATCTTGGGAGGGAGTTGGGGCTGGTTGGGCTGGAGTTCGTTGGCCTGCTGGAGGTGATCGAGGGCCTGGCTGAGGGCCATCGATTGCTGTTCCAGGTTCATCTGCTGGGCCTGCTCGCGGAGGGCGTCGGCCTCGTCCTCATGGATCTGGGCGAGGCGTTTGTTGATCTCGTCGCGGGTCTGTTCGGCGGGCTTGTAGTCGGGGACCTGGTCGAGGGCCTTCTCGGCGAGTTCGCGGCCCATGCGGAGGACGGCGAGCTTCTCGCGGGTCCATGGCGTGCGCTCCTCCAGTTCCATGTAGCGCTGGGCGCGTTGGACGTCGGCGTCGGCGAGCTTCTGCTTGGCTTCGGCGAGGTCCTTCTGGATCTGGGGATCCTTGGGCGTTAGGCGGTCGGCGTCCTCGAGCATGCCGACGCCTTCCTCGAGGGGCTTGGTCTCGAAATCGGGGAGGGCGGGTTCGCGGGGGTTGAAGCGGGCGCGGAGGGGTTGGTCCGCGAGGCGCTTGCCTTCCTTGGCGAGTTCCTTGGACAGCTGCTGGCGGGTTTCCTGTTCCCCCTGGGCGGCCTCCTTGCTGTCCGGATCGATCTGCTTGGCGTCGGTGAATTTCTCGAAGGCGTTGCGGAGGTTCTCGACCTTCTGGGAGGTCGAGTTGACGGGGTCCTTGGCCTTCTGCTGGTGCTTGCGGGCGTCTTCGAGGAGGAGGTTGACGAGGCGGCCGCGGACGAACTTGTAGTTCTCCATGGCGCGCGGGTCGTCGGGAACGTCCTTGAGGGCGTCCTTGTAGTTGTCGAGGGACTGCTTCCAGCGGGCGATGGTCTCGTCGAGGTTGTTCTTCCGTGCGGAGTCGCCGAGACGGAACTCGGCGTTGCCCTTCTGGAACTTGGCGAGGGTGGCGATCTTGCCGCGGCCGGCGGATTCGGCGCGATCGAAGGAGACGAGGGCGTCCTCGAGATGGCCTGCGGCGTAGGCGGCGACGCCGTGGTTGTAGAGCAGGCGGGCGTTGTCGGGATCCTTCTCGAGGGCGGCTTCGAGTTGGGGGAGGGCATCGGCGGCCTTGCCCCCGCTGACGAGCGGTTGGAGATCGGCCATGTCCAGACGGCGCGTGGGCGTGGGCGCGGGTTTGGACGCGTCCTCCGCGGCGATGGACGGGTGCATCGGAAGGACCGCCAGGAGGCAGGTGGCGCCGAGGCGGAGGAGGTTCACCGGGGAGGTGGGCGTGTTGTTCATCGTGGACCTTGACCTATGGGGTGGACGGTTCACCACGGGAAGGGTTTGGGCAATGCTGGAGTGGGGTGGAGGATGTGTGGATGGGACTTATGGGACCAATGGGACGAATGGGGCGAATGGAACGGAAGGGGCTTCCAGGGAGGGGGACCCTGAGGGATTTTTGGGCATGGTTGTTTTTGGGATGGATCTGGCGTGGGGGGAACGGAGGCCGGATGGGTATTGTGTGCTGCGGCAGGAGGGAGGTGTGTGGCGGGTGGAGGCGGTGGGGTTGAGCCGGGGGGACGAGGCATTGGTGGCGTTGGTTGGGAAGGCGGTGGGGGACGGGGCGGGCTTCATCGCCATGGATGGGCCGGTGATCTGTCGGAACGAAACGGGGGCGCGACCGGTGGATCGTCAGACCCATGTGGCCTTCGGACGGTTCAAGTGCGGGTGTCACCCGGTGAACCGGGTGCTGTGTCCGCGGCCGTTGCGGGTGGCGGCGCGGCTTGGGGCGATGGGATTCCGGCCGGGGTGGACGGGGGAACGCACGCTGGCGGAGGTCTACCCGCATCCGGCGATGGTGCGGTGGTTCGGGTTGACGGAGCGGTTGCCGTACAAGCGGGGCCGGGTGGCGGAGAAGCGGAAGGTCTTCCGGGAACTCCAGGGGCACCTGGGGAAGGCGTTGGCGGTGCACTTTCCCGAGATCGTGGTGGCGTCGTCCGTGCGCGCCCTGTTGCGGGAACCGTGGACGAAGGATGTGGAAGATCAGACCGACGCGTTGGTGTGCGCGTTGATCGGGTACTGGCACGTGGCGTACGCGGGGCGGCGGACGCAGGTGCTCGGCGACCTGGAAACGGGGTTCCTGCTGGTGCCGGAAGTGCGGCCGGAATCAGCGCTGGAGGCTGGCTCCGATGGCGGGCAGGGGTTGGGACCGGCGTGAGCGGTCGGCAGCGAGGAGGATGCGCGCGAGCAGGGCGGCGATGGCGACGGCGAGGGGGATCTGGAACCAGTCCTTGTAGTTCTGGAGATCCTCGCGGGCGGCGGTTTCAGCGAGGGGCTTGAGGAATTCCTCGCGGAGGCGGCGGAGGCCTTCGCCGTTTTCGCCAAGACGGTAGTACTTCCCGCCGGTGGCGGCGGTGAGGCGCTGGAGGTTGGACTCGTTGAGGCGGGAGACGACCTCCTGGCCGAAGGTGTTGCGCGCGGCGCCGCCGTTGGGCGCGTAGCGGTTGAGGGGAACTTTGGCTCCGGTGGTGGTGCCGACGCCGATGGCGCAGACCTTGAGGCGTTCGCGGGCCCAGCGACGGGCGGTGGGGATGAGGTTGCCGTCGAGGTCCTCGCCGTCGGAGATCAGGATCACGACGCGCTGGGGGATGTTGTTGGAGACGAAATAGCGGCCGGCGCGTTCGACGGCGGAAGCGAGGGAACTGCCGGCGTCGTTCATCAACTCCGGGTCGAGATACCGCACCGTGGTGCGGATGGCGGTCATGTCGAAGCTGAGCGGAGCGTTGAGGTAGGCGACGCCCGCGAAGGAGATGATGCCGACGCGATCATTGCCGGCGGAGTCGAGGAAGCGGTCGATGGCGTTGGTGGTGGCGATCCACCGGTTGGGTCGGATGTCGGCGGCGAGCATCGAGCGGGAGGCGTCGATGGCGAGGATGTAGGGGAGCCCTTGCAGTTCAGCCTGTTCGTTCTTCTGGAAGACGAGGGGGCGTGCGAGGGCGACGAAGAGGGCGATGACCGACAGGATCAGGAGGCCGGCATCGAGGAACAGTCGGGACTTGTCGTGTCCGGGGTCGGCCCAGGCGCGGCCGGGTCCACCGGCGAACTGGCGGACGAGGCGGTCGCGGCGGCGTCGGGCGAGGAAGAGGAGCAGGCCGACGAGGAGTCCGGCGAGGGGCGCGGCGGCGAGGAGGAGGGGATGACCGAACTTCATGGCGAGCGCCTCCGGAGGATTTCGGTGAGGAGGATGCCGCCGGTGAGGAAGGCGGCTCCGAGGCCGGCGGGCCACTGGTAGAGTTCGCGCCAGGCGACGTAGCGCTTCTGGATGAGTTCCCGTTTCTCCAGTTGGTCGATCAGGTTGTAGATGCCCTGCAGGGTGCGGGAATCATTGGCCTGGAAGAACTGCCCGCCGGTGGCGCGGGAGGATCGGTTGAGATCGTGGCCGGCGGCCTGGGAGGGTGGGACGATCTCGGGTCCGATGAGGACGGCGTAGACCTTGATGCCGCCCTGGACGGCGGCGGGGATGACATCGCTGGCGCGCGGGCCGGCGGAGTTCTCGCCGTCGGTGACGAGGATGATGACCTTGGAACGGTCCGAATCCTTCTTGAGGAAATTGACGGAAGCGAGGAGGGCCCAACCGATGCCGGTGCCGGTCGCGAGATCGGTTTCGCGGAGGGCGTTGAGGGCCCACTTGTGGTCGAGGGTGAGCGGGCTGACCAGGAAGGGGCTGCGGGCGAAGCAGACGATGCCGATACGGTCGTTGCCGCGGCCTTCGACGAATTGGGTGGTGACGGTTTCGAGGGCCTTGCGGCGGCTGACGCGCTTGCCGGCGAGCCGGAAATCCTCCTCGGCCATCGACCGGCTGAAGTCGAGGCAGAGCATGATGTCGATGCCCTTGGAGGGATCGGGGGTGTCCCCGCGTGGGATGCGTGGGCGTGCGGCAGCGACGATGAGCAGCGTGAGCGGGATGAGGATCCAGGCGGTGCGCCAGCGCCCGGGGTGTCGACGGGGTTGGCGGGAAAGGGCGGCGATGCCGGCGATGGAGGGGACGCGGATGGAAGGGAGGGGACCGCGTTGGCCGAGTCGCCAGGCGAGCCACGGAATGAGGGCCAGGGCCAGGAGGACCCACGGATGGAGGAACTGGAGGTCGCCGGGGAGCTTCATGGGTTGGCCTTCGGCGTGGGTTGGGCAGGGGCGGCGGCGGTCTGGCGGATGACGCGTTCGGCGGTATCGAGCAGGCCGGTCTGTTCGTCGGCGGAGGCGGGGGCCTGACCGAACTTCACCTCGTCGCAAAGCGACAGGAAGCCTTCGAGGGCTGCGCGTTGGGTGGCGTCGAGTTCGGGGCGGTGGGCGACCTCACCGAGGAACTCGCGGGTGGTCTGGTAAAGAATGCGGAAGCGGTACCGGGCCTCGAGGTAGGCGCGGAGGATCTCGGACACCTCGATGGCGAGTTGGTAGGCGGAAAGGCGTGGGTGGCGCTCGCGGAGTTCGGCGAGACGTCGCAGGAATTCATCCGGAGGCACGGGCGGGGCTGCGGGCGCGGCGGTGGGCTGGGCGGGCTTCGGACGCCGGCGGGCGGCCCAGACCCCGAGGCCGACGAGGGCGGCGAGTGCCAGGACGGCGGCGATGAGGATCCATGGATTCTGCCACCAGGGTGGCAGGGGCAGGAGGGTGAGGTCCTCGATGACGTTCGTACGGTTCATGCGACGCGGCGGCGGGCGGCGTGATCGAGGAATTTCTGGAGCGACTGGACCCAAGGACGATCGGTGAGGATGTCGAGGGTCGGGATGCGTCCCTGACGGAAGGTGGCGACGAGTTTCTGGCGGCGTTCCTCGGCGGCAGTGCCCCACTGGGCGCGGACACGCGGGTCGCTGGTGTCGATTTCGACGACCTCACCGGATTCCGCGTCCTGGACGAGGGCCCAGCCGACGTCGGGGAGTTCGAGTTCGCGGTTGTCGACGAGGCGGAGGGCGACGACCTCGTGGCGCTGGTTGGTGGCCTTGAGGGTGCGCGTCCAGGAGTCCTCGTTGGTGTCGTGGAAGTCGGACAGGACAAACACCAGCGCGGGGCGGTGCAGGAGATTGTTGAGGAAGTGGAGGGCGGGGGTGAGCGCGGTGCCGGAACCCTTGGGCGTGGTGAACAGGAGTTCGTGCAGCAGTCGGGTGACGTGCGGCCGGGTCTTGCGCGCAGGGACGAACCGTTCGACGCGGTCGGTGAACATCACCAGTCCGCAGCGGTCGCCGTCGCGGATGGCGGAGAAGGCGAGGGCACCGGCGAGGATGGCGGCGAGTTCGCGCTTGGTTTCCGCGCCGTGGCCGAGGGCGAGGGCTTCGTCGGGCGTGGTCCCGAAGTGGCCGCTGGCGGAGGCGTCGACGAGGAGCATGACGACGAGCTCGCGTTCCTCGATGTGGCGCTTGATGAAGGGACGGCGCAGGCGGGCGGTGACGTTCCAGTCGATGCGGCGGACGTCATCGCCGGGGACGTACTCGCGGACGTCGGCGAAGTCCATGCCACGGCCCTTGAAGATCGACGACATGCGGCCGCCGAGGAGTTGCTCGCTGACGAGACGTGAGCGGACCTCGACCTGACGCAGACGCTTGAGCCACGCGGCGGGGATCATGGGTCAGGGGACCTTGACCTTGGCGAGGAGGGTCTGGACGACGTTCTCGGTGGTGATTTCCTCGGCTTCGGCCTCGTAGGTGAGGAGCACACGGTGGCGGAGGATGTCGGGGGCGATGTACTTGACGTCGTCGGCGGTGACGTGGGTCCGACCGTTGAGAAGGGCGACGGCGCGGGCGGCGAGGGCGAGGTTGATGGTGGCGCGTGGGCTGGCACCGATGCGGACGAGGCGCTTGAGCTCGGGGGCGACGCCGGTGCCGGTGGTGGCTTCGCGGGAGGCGATGACGAGATCGACGATGTATTTCCGGATCAGGGGGTCGACGTGGACCTGGTTGACGAGGGCCTGGTAGGAGACGATCTCGGCCGGGGACACGACGGAATCGAGGGCGAAGCTCGGCTTGGTGGTGGCCATGCGGTCGAGGATCTGGAGTTCCTCGGTGGCGGACGGGTAGCCGACGACGACCTTGAGCATGAACCGATCCATCTGCGCCTCGGGGAGCGGGTAGGTGCCCTCCTGTTCGATGGGGTTCTGGGTGGCGAGGACGAGGAAGGGTTCGGGCAGGGGCCAGGTCTTGTCGCCGATGGTGACCTGGCGTTCCTGCATGGCTTCGAGCAGGGCGGACTGGACCTTGGAGGGGGCGCGGTTGATTTCGTCGGCGAGGACGAGGTTGGCGAAGATCGGGCCGGTGCGGGTGGCGTAGGTGCCCTTGACCGGGTCGTAGATCAGGGAACCGGTGATGTCGCCGGGGAGCAGATCGGGGGTGAACTGGATCCGGGAGAACTGGCAGTGGGTGGCGCGGGCGAGGGCGCTGACCGAGGCGGTCTTGGCGAGGCCGGGAAGACCTTCGAGCAGGATGTGGCCGCGGGCGACCAGGCCGACGAGAAGCCGTTCGACGAGGGCGGTCTGGCCGACGATGACCTTGGCCATTTCGGTGCGCACCTGCTTGAGGTGTTCGGCGGCGGCTCCGATCTGCGACTTCAATTCCGTGGAGGGGTTCGACATAGCAATGGCCGGCGGACCGGTCCCTGCTACCCAAGCAAGCCCGATGCCGACAAGTCCAGCCTCGGACTCGAACAAAGACGGACTGTTCAATGGGGTGGGTCCCGGAAATGGGATTGCCGAACCGGGTGCGGACGCCTAGACAGACTGCGGTTTTCGGGGCGCCCGTAGCTCAGCTGGATAGAGCATCCGCCTTCTAAGCGGACGGTCATTGGTTCGAATCCAATCGGGCGCGCCAGTTTTTCAGGGGGGTACGGGAACTTCTTTAGGGCGCGCCTCCTGACGTCGGCGGCTACGTTACGGAGGGGCGCATCTGGACACTGCCCCCTTTTGGAAAGGCTTCGGGGCGGCGATGTCCTCATCGCCATTGGGGGGGATGGCTTTGGAACGGCGACGAGGACGTCGCCACCCCGTTCCATGCGGGGGCTGGGGCAATATGCGCCCTTACGGAGGAACTTCCCGAGCCGGAGCTTGCACCTGCGGGTGGATCGGGGAGTCTCCGCGGCCGGTGAGCTGGTATTATCGGAATTGGATTCGGCCGTTGCTGTTCCTGCAGGACTCGGAGCGCGTGCACAACCGTACGTTGCAGGGGTTGGCGTGGATGAGCGCGAGCCGGGAGTTGTGTTCGGCGATGGCGGGGTGGTTCAACACCCCCGGATTGCCGGTGGAGGCGTTCGGGCTCCGGTTTCCGAATCCGGTGGGACTGGCGGCCGGCATGGACAAGGGCGCGGTGGCGGTGCCGGCGTGGGAGTCGATGGGTTTCGGGTTCAGCGAGCTGGGCGGCGTCACGCGGCATGGTCAGTCCGGAAATCCGGAGCCGCGGATGTTCCGGGCCCCGGCAGAGGAAGCCCTGTTGAACCGGATGGGCTTCAACAATCCGGGCGCGGACATCCTGGCGGAGCGGTTGGCGCGGTGGCATGCGCGTGGCCGATGGCCGTCGCATCCGGTGGGGGTGAACCTCGGCAAATCGAAGGTGACGCCCCTGGGCGAGGCAGCGTCGGATTACGCGTATTCGTTCCGGAAGCTGTGGGGCCTGGCGGACTTCTTCGTGGTGAACGTCAGTTCGCCGAACACGCCGAATTTGCGGCAATTGCAGGACAAGTCGGCCCTCGACGAGATCCTGGCGGCGTTGCAGGAGGTGAATGCGGCGGAGCAACGCATGGCGGGGGGCGGGGCGCGGTTGAAGCCGATCCTGGTCAAGGTGGCCCCGGACCTGACCTGGGATGCGCTCGATGATGTGGTGTCGCTGGTGGCCCCGCGCGGGTTGGCGGGATTGGTGGCCACGAACACGACGATTGCGCGCCCACCGACCGAGGATCCGGTGGCCCGCTGGGTGTATCGCGAGACGGGCGGCCTCAGCGGGCGACCCGTCCGGGAGCGCAGCACGGAGGTGATCCGGCACCTGTATCGGCAGACGGCGGGTCGCGTGCCGATCATCGGCGTGGGAGGGATTTCGACGGTCGACGACGCGTGGGAAAAGGTCCTGGCGGGTGCGACGCTGCTGCAGGTGTACTCGGGATTGGTGTACGAGGGGCCGTCGCTGCCGAGTGCGCTGGTGACCGGATTGCGCGAGCGGTTGGCGGGCGCGGCGTGGTCCGAGGTGGTGGGATCGGGTGCGGGCGTGACCAAGAATTGAGGGTGGTTTCCCAAGCGGGGCGAAGCATGGATTGGCGCGGGGTGGGCACGTTTGGTGTCCATGGAACCCCCGACGCTTGTCCGCAGTGTGGATGTTTTCCGTGCGCCCTTGGCGCGCCGTTCCCGATCGCAGGGTGAAATCGGGGCCTTCTTCGAACCTTCCGGGGTTGCCGTGGTGGGCGGCACGGACCGATTGGGCACGGTGGGACGTGCGGTGCTGGAGAATCTGGCCGCATTTCCGGGGCCGGTCCACGTGGTGCATCCCACCCAGACGACGGTGATGGGACGGCCGGCGGTGCCCCGGTTCGCGGATCTTCCCGACGGATTGGATGTCGCGGTGATCGCGACGCCGGCGGCCAGCGTGCCGGGATTGGTCCGCGAGGCTGGGGCGCGCGGGATCGGTTCGGTGATTGTGATCTCGGCGGGGTTCAAGGAAGCGGGTGAAGCCGGGAAGGCGCTGGAACGCGAGACCCTCGAAGCGGCGCGGGAGGTGGGTGTCCGGTTGATCGGGCCAAATTGCCTGGGGGTGATGAGCCCGCATTCGGGCTTCAACGCGACGTTCGCGACCGCAATGGCCGGCACGGGGCATGTGGCGTTCCTGAGCCAGTCGGGCGCGCTGTGCACGGCGCTGCTGGACTGGAGCCTTCGCGAGAACGTCGGGTTCAGCGCATTCGTGTCGCTGGGGTCGATGTCGGATGTCGGGTGGGGGGAATTGCTGCGGTACTTCGCGGACGATCCGGCGACACACAGCATCGTGTGTTACCTCGAATCGGTGGGCGACGCGGCGGCCTTTGTTTCGGCGGCGCAGGCGGCAGCCGCATCGAAGCCGGTCATTGCATTGAAGGTGGGACGCACGGAGGCGGCGTCCCGGGCGGCGGCGTCGCACACGGGTGCGATGACGGGGAGCGATGCGGTTCTGGAAGCGGCGTTCCGTCGGGCGGGCGTGCTGCGGGTGGAGACAATCGGGGAGTTGTTCAACGTGGCGGAGGCGTTGGCGAAACAGCCGATCCCCTGTGGATCGCGCTTGGCGATCCTGACGAACGCCGGCGGGCCGGGAGCATTGAGCACGGACCTTCTGGTGCGGAGTGGCGGACGGTTGGCGGAGGTGTCCCCGGAGACGATGTCGGCATTGAATGCGTTCCTGCCTGGGCCGTGGAGCCACGGGAACCCGGTCGACATCCTCGGGGATTCGGACGCGGAACGGTATGCGCGCGCGGCCTCCCTGTTGCTGGCGGATCCGGCGAATGATGGGCTGTTGGTGATCCTGACGCCACAGCACATGACGGATCCGGCGTCGGTGGCACAGCGGATTGCCGAGGTGGCGCGGACCTCGGAGAAAACCGTGCTGACAAGTTGGATGGGCGGGCGCGTGGTGACGGCGGGGCGCGAGGTTTTGAACGCTGCCGGGATTCCGACCTTTGATTATCCGGACGCGGCGGCGCGGGCATTCGTGAGGATGAGTCAGGCAGCGGGTCGGCCAGCGGAGGATGGGGCAGGGCGACGCGATGCGAGGGAGGAGATCCCGGCCGGGGCGGAAGCGCAGGTGGAGGCAATCATTGCTGCCGTGCGGCAGGACGGCCGGACGTTGATGACGGAGGTGGAGTCGAAACGCGTGTTGGCGGCCTATGGGATTCCCGTGTGCGAGACGCGGGCAGCGGCGACGGCGGAAGAAGCGGTGGCCGCGGCCGAGGCGCTGGGGTTTCCGGTGGCGGTGAAGCTGCTGTCGAAGACGGTGACGCACAAATCGGATGTCGGTGGCGTGCGACTTGGGATCATGGGTGTGGACGCGGTTCGTGCGGCCTTCCGGCAGATCCGGGAGTCGGTTGAGGGATGCGTGGGGCCTGGGGCGTTTGATGGCGTGACGGTCCAACCGATGGTCCCGCCGGGCGGGCACGAATTGATCCTGGGTTCGACGGTGGATCCACAGTTCGGGCCGGTGATGATGTTCGGCAGCGGCGGGAAGTGGGTGGAGGTGTACCGGGACACGGCGTTGGAATTGCCGCCGTTGGGAGGGGATCTGGCGCGGCGGTGGCGCGAGCGGACCTTGGTGAACCGGGCGTTGCAGGGATTGCGCGGGGAACGCGCGGTGGATTTCGACTTTCTGGACGGGTTGCTCTCGCGGTTTGCAGCGCTGGTGTGCCGTCACCGGCGGATTGCGGAAGTGGAGATCAACCCGCTGCTGGCGGCACCGGGAAGGATCCTCGCGCTCGATGGACGGGTGGTGCTGCACGGCAGTGCGATTGCGGATGAAGACCTGCCACGACCAGCACTCGGGGTGGGTTGTTGGTGAAGCCCGAACTCACGAATTTCTGGAGACAGACATCATGAAGAATCCTGCCACGCTGGACGCCAACGAGGCGGTCGCCCGGGTTGCGTATGCCGCGAGCGAGTTCATCGCCATCTATCCCATCACGCCGGCGTCCTCGATGGGCGAATGGGCGGATGCCTGGGCCGCCGAGCACGAGCCGAATTGCTGGGGCGACGTGCCGGCGGTGGTCGAGATGCAATCGGAGGCCGGAGCCGCCGGGGCGGTGCACGGGGCACTCCAGACGGGATCGCTGGCGACGACCTTCACCGCGTCGCAGGGCTTGCTCCTGATGATCCCGAACCTGTTCAAGATCGCTGGGGAATTGTTGCCGGCGGTCATCCACGTGGCCGCGCGATCGGTGGCAACGCAGGCGTTGTCGATCTTCGGGGATCATTCGGACGTGATGTCGGTGCGGGGTTCCGGGTGGGCGATGCTGTGCGCGACCTCCGTCCAGGAGGCCCAGGATCTGGCGGTGGCTTCGCACGCGGCGACGTTGCAGAGTCGCCTTCCGGTACTGCACTTCTTCGACGGATTCCGCACGTCGCACGAAGTCGCGAAGATCGACCTGATCCCGACCGAGGACATCCGGTCGATGCTGGATGCCGAGCGGATCGTGGAGGTTCGGGCGCGCGGGTTGTCGCCGGATCATCCGGTGATCCGCGGAAGCGCGCAGAATCCGGACGTGTTCTTCCAGGCGCGGGAAGCGGCGAATCCTTACCACGACCAATGCGCTGGAATCTTCGAGGCGACGCTGGAGAAGTTGGCGGGGCTTACGGGGCGGCGCTGGGCGCTGTACGAATACCATGGGGCCGCGGATGCGGATCGTGTGGTGGTGGTGATGGGTTCTGCGTCCGAAACCGTGGCCGCGACCGTGGACCATCTGAATGCCCACGGCGAACGCGTGGGAATGGTTTGCGTCCGGTTGTACCGGCCTTTCGATGTGGCGCGCTTCGTGCGCGTGTTTCCATCGACCGTCCGGACGGTGGCGGTGCTGGATCGGACCAAGGAACCTGGCAGCGGCGCGGAACCGTTGCACCTCGACGTGATGCAGGCGTTGGCGTCGGCGCATCAGGCGGGCATCGCTCCGTTCGCGTCGGTACCGAAGGTGGTCGGCGGAAGGTACGGGCTTTCGTCGAAGGAATTCACGCCGGCGATGGCTCGGGCGGTGTTCGTGGAGATGGCGCGGAGTTCGCCGCGGCCCCGTTTCACGGTGGGCATCCTCGATGATGTGGGCGGGTTGAGCCTTCCGGTGGCGGACGGATTCCGGCTGGAGGATGCGGGCGTGTTCGAAGCGCTGTTCTACGGGTTGGGGGCGGATGGCACCGTTGGCGCGAACAAGGAGACGATCAAGATCATCGGCGAGAACACCGAGCACTTCGCCCAGGGGTATTTCGTCTACGACTCGAAGAAGTCGGGCGCGATCACGGTGTCGCACCTGCGGTTTGGACCGAACCCGATCCGCGCACCGTACCTGGTGGAATCGGCGCATTTCGTGGGCGTCCACCAACCCTTGTTCCTGGAGCGCTTCGACGTGGCCGAGCACCTGCGGCCGGGTGGGGTGTTGTTGCTGAACACGCCCGCGGCCCCGGAGGCCGCCTGGGGAACATTGCCGGAGTCGACGCGACGCAGCCTTCGCCGGGCGAAAGGGCGTTTCCTGGTGATCGACGCGGCGCGCGTGGCGCGGGAGAACGGCATGGGCGGGCGCATCAACACCGTCATGCAGGCTGCGTTCTTCCAGGTGTCGGGCGTCCTGCCGGCAGCAGAGGCGATGGAAGCGATCCGCGGATCGATCCGGAAGACTTACGCGAAGAAGGGCGAGGAGGTCGTCCGCAAGAATCTCGCCGCGGTGGATGCGGCGCTGGCGCACCTGCACGAGGTTCCCATTCCTTCCGAAGAGAGCGACGCCGTGGTTCACCTCCGACCTGCGGTGGCACCCGGAGCGCCTGGGTTCGTGCGGGACGTTCTCGGCGAGATCATCGCGGGACGCGGGGACCGGTTGCCGGTGAGCGCGTTGCCGGTCGATGGGACGTTCCCGGTGGGAACGGCGCGGTTTGAGAAGCGCAATCTCGCGACGGAGATCCCGGTGTGGGACGTGGATGCGTGCCTGCAATGCGGGAAGTGCGTGTTCGTGTGTCCCCATTCGGCGATCCGCAGCAAGGTGTACGCGCCGGAACTGTTGAAGGAGGCTCCGGCGGGATTCCTTTCGCGGGAGGCGCGCCTGCCGGCCTGGCGTGGCTTGAACTACACCTTGCAGGTGGCTCCCGAGGATTGCACGGGCTGCACGCTGTGCGTGGACGTGTGCCCGGCGCGGTCGCGGACCATGCCGGATCGGAAGGCGCTGCACATGGAGGCGCAAGCCCCGCTCCGGGAGTCGGCGGTGGAGCAGTGGGACTTCTTCCTGCGACTTCCGGACACGGAACGGCGGGACGCGACCCTGGGCAGCGTGCGCGAGATCCAGACGATGGAGCCGTTGTTCGAGTTCTCGGGGGCGTGTGCGGGCTGCGGGGAGACGCCGTACCTGCGGTTGCTGTCGCAGTTGTTCGGCGACCACATGGTGGTGGCGAACGCGACGGGTTGTTCGTCGATCTACGGGGCGAATCTTCCGACCACGCCATGGGCCGCGGGGCATGACGGCCGGGGGCCGGCGTGGGCAAATTCGCTGTTCGAAGACAACGCGGAGTTCGGTCTCGGAATGCGGTTGTCGCTGGACCGCCAGCACGTGGCCGCGCAGGACCTGCTCGGTCGGTTGGCCGCGAAGGTGGGCGACACGCTGGCGGAATCGATCCTGAGCGCGCGTCAACGGGACGCCGCCGACATCGCAGACCAACGGGAAAGGGTGGCGGAGTTGGGGCGGCGCCTGGCGCGCATGACGGACCCGGAGGCGCGCCGATTGCTCTCGATCGCGGGCAATCTGGTGCGGCGCTCGGTGTGGATCGTGGGCGGGGATGGGTGGGCTTACGACATCGGTTACGGCGGGCTCGATCATGTGCTGGCGTCCGGGGCCAACGTGAAGGTCCTGGTGCTCGACACGGAGGTGTATTCGAACACGGGTGGCCAGTGTTCGAAGGCCACGCCGCGTGGTGCCGTGGCGAAGTTTGCGTCGGGTGGAAAACGCACCGGGAAGAAGGATCTGGGGTTGATGGCGATGACGTACGGGCACGTGTACGTGGCCTCGGTGGCCTTCGGGGCGCGGGACGAGCACACGTTGAAGGCGCTGGTCGAGGCGGAGAACTACGACGGGCCGGCCCTGGTCATTGCCTACAGCCATTGCATCGCCCACGGCATCGCCATGAACACCGCCCTGCATCACCAGAAGTCGATGGTGCAGTCGGGGCAGTGGCTGCTCTACCGGTACCACCCGGAACGGGGGCAGCACGGCGAGAATCCGCTGGTGGTGGATTCGCAGGAGCCGAAGGCGGCCGTCGGCGATTTCATGGCCTCGGAGAACCGGTTCCAATCGTTGGCGCGGTTGCATCCGGAAGACGCGAGCCGCTTTGCCTCGGAGGCGCAGCAGGACGCGGACACGCGTTGGGCGCTGTACCGTTATCTGGCCTCACGGCCGGGAGGCGGAGGCGTGGTGGTGGCGGGCGTTGGTCACTGAATTCGGGCTGCCAGAGCGGGCGCAATTCCGTACTCTGGCCCCGTGAAATTCGCCATCTGCAACGAGATCTTCCAGGGATGGAGCCTGCCCGACACGTTCGCGTATGCCCGCAAGGCGGGGTACGACGCCGTGGAGATCGCCCCGTTCACCCTTGCGCGCTCCGTGCGGGACATTTCCGCGGCGCAGCGCAGTGAGATCCGGCGGATGGCGTCGGATGCGGGCGTGGGGATCTCGGCGATCCATTGGGTGTTGGTGCAGACGGAGGGGTTGCACGTGACAAGTCCGGACCCCGTGGTGCGGGCGAGGACGGCGCGGTACTTCGTGGATCTGGTGGATTTCGGGGCAGACCTGGGCGCGCCATCCATGGTGGTTGGTTCGCCAAAGCAACGGAACCTGTTGCCGGGAGTCTCCGCATCGCAAGGGTGGGAATGGGCCGCTGAGGTGTTCGGGCCGTCCGTGGTCCGGGCACGGGAGCGTGGATTCACGATCTGCTTTGAACCGTTGGCACCTGCGGAGACGAACTTCATCAATACCGCCCGCGACGCGCGTCGGTTCGCAGACCTCTTCGCTTCACCCGCGATGAACATCATCCTGGATGTGAAGGCGATGTCGTCGGAGGTGGTCC
>JAIXZE010000052.1 GCA_027489875.1 Verrucomicrobiales bacterium | reverse complement strand
TCCCGATTACACGTCCGCGTACCGGGCCGCCAGCATGGCGTTGAACTTCGCCACCTTCATCCGGCGACGACGCTTCTCGCTCGGCTTCTCGAAATGCCGGTGGTTCCGGACTTCCTTCAGCGTGCCTTCGCGGTCCACCTTCTTCTTCAGGCGGCGCAACGCGCGATCCACGGGCTCGCCCTTCTTCAGTTTGACCTCGCTCACTTCAAAATTCACATCCTTTCACAGAACCGGTACGGCACCTCGGCACCATCTCCGGCCCCATCCCAGCCTTTCGGCAGGATGGATTCCCATCAACCTCGTTGACGGGACCGCTGGAAGTATCGGATTCCCGGCACGAAGCAAGGCGCGATTTCTCCAAAGGCCAAATCTTGAATCTCCAAACTTCAAACTCCCGACAACACCAACTGGCCAGCAACGCACCCCGGAGATACAGTCCGGCCGTGCGGGAGACCGTCCATCGATTGTTGCCGTGGGTGTTCGTGGTGCTGTTCGCAGTCTCCCGATGGCCCGGGCTCATGCCGCCCAACTTCAGCGCGGCCTACGCCCTGATGTTCTGCGCCGGCGTGTACCTCCGCGGAAAGACCGGAGCCGGGGTCTCCTTCGGGGTGATGTTCCTCACCGACATGGCCCTCAACGCCTACTACCAGTTCGGCAAGGGCCACGAAGTCTTCACCGTCGGTGGTTGGCTTTACCTCGCGGGCCAGTACGCGGCCTACGCCCTGATCTTCGGTCTCGGACGCCGGTTCCAACCGGCCTCGCGCTGGATCACCCTCGTCGCGGGCGGGATCCTGGGCGCTCTGGTGTTCTACATCGTCACCAACACCGCCGCCTGGTGGATCAATCCCTTCCGGAACCCGGAATACATCAAGACCCTCCAGGGCTGGTTCACCGCCCTCACCAAGGGCACCGGCGGTTACCCCGAGACCTGGACCTTCTTCCGGAACACCCTCCTCAGCTCCGGCCTCTTCACCGCCCTCTTCGCCGGGGCCTGCAAGCTGACCGCTTCCGAATCCCCCGCCGACAAGGGCGAGGAACCCGCCCCCGCCGACGGCGAACCCGAAGAAGCCACCGCCTGATCCCAGGCATGATCCCGCCCCTCCCACCCGCCTGGGAACCGCTGCTCGCCTCCGAAACCCGGAAGCCCTCGTTCGCTGCCCTCGACCGTTTCCTCGACGATGCCCTCGCCCGCGGCGAACAGATCCTGCCCCAACCCCACGAGATCTTCCGCGCCCTCGAACTGACCCCACCAGAGCGCGTGCGCGTGGTGCTCCTGGGTCAGGATCCCTACCCCACGCCCGGCCACGCCCACGGCCTCTGCTTCTCGGTCCGACCCGAGGTCCGGCCGATCCCCGGATCCCTGCGGAACATCTACAAGGAACTCGGCACGGATCTCGGGTTGCCACGTCCGGATCACGGCTGCCTCGAATCCTGGGCACACCAGGGCGTGCTCCTGCTGAACACCGTCCTCACCGTCCCCGCCGGAAACGCCGGTGGCCACCGCGGCAAAGGCTGGGAATCCTTCACCGACGCCGTCATCCATGCGGTCGGCCACCTGCCCCACCGCGTGGTCTTCCTCCTCTGGGGCAACGACGCCCGACGCAAGCTCCCCCTCATCCCGGCCGAACCCCATCGCGTCGTCGCCACCGCCCATCCCTCCCCGCTCTCCGCGCGCCATTTCCTCGGCTGCCGCTGCTTCTCCGAGGTCAATCGCCACCTGACCGAGGCCGGCCTCGCTCCGATCGACTGGTCCGTTCCTGCCCTCTCCGGAACCGGACCGGTCCAGCCCGCGCTGTTTCGAAACTGAACTTCACCCGCGGTCGATTCCGGACATTTTCCTTTTGTTGCTGGGCTCCGGGGCGGCGATGTCCTCATCGCCCTGAGAATGGCTTTAGACGGCGACGAGGACGTCGCCACCCCGCTTTGCATGGGGTGCTTGCCCGGATTCGCCATTCGCGACCACAGCGGCATTTGCACGATGCCTGCATTGCACGGCCGTGCACTTGCCATCAGGAAAGCCACGACACGTTTTCGACGCCGCCGGGTCAAACCTCCAGAAACCCCAACAAATCGCCAGAAACCGGGCTTTGGCACCGGGGTTGCAATCATGATTGGCGTGAGCCGGTCGATCGGACCGGGAACCGGATCAGGGGTGAAGGGAGGTCCGGTGTGAGGGAAGAAGAAGGGGTTCAGGGGCAATCTGGGGTCCCGGAAAGACAGGCCGGCTCACACCATCCAGTGCAATGGATGCGTTCGTCTCAAGGGTCGATCGGCCGAACAGGGGGCACGCAGGGGAAACGCAGGGGTGCCAAGGGAGCCGACGAAAAGGAGGGGTGAGTAACGGGGGGAGGATCCGGTGGCTGTCGCAAGGCTGCCGGATCCTTTTTTGCGTTCACTCCTTCGTCTCGGCTTTTGGCGGAACCTTCGCCGGCCGCACCGACAGCCACGTTGCCCCCAGCGTCACCGCGCCTCCCACGACTTCCACGAGGCTCAACCGTTCCCCGAAGCACACCAGCGCCCCCAACGCCGTCACCACCGGCATCAACATCTGGATCGAGGAACCGCGCGCCACCGACAGGAGCTGGAACCCGTGCGTCATCGCGATCTGGGCCACCGCCACACACACCGCCGCCAGCACCAACCCGCCGTGCGCCGTCCACCCCAAACCCGACACCTTCCCGAAGCAGGACGGCACCGAAACCCCCAACGACCACAGGCATTGGGACGCATACACCGTCGAGACGTGTTCGCTGTGCCGCAGCATCCGGATGATCACCACGGCCAACCCCGCCACCACCGCCCCCACCAGACCGAGCAGCTCATACCGCGTGAAACTCCCGCGGAAGGCCGACTCTGCGAAGAACACCATCAGCCCGCCAAACGCCAACAGCATCCAACCCAGTTGCCCCCAGCGCAGCCGTTCCCCCAGCCACGCCGCCGCCATCACGGCTCCGAACATCGGAAACGTCAGGTTGAGGATCACGGCCCGCCCCACGCCCAACTGCGCAATCGTCAGGTAGAACAACACGATGCCCGCCGCACCCACCGCTCCCCGCGCCAAAACCAACGGACGCCGCACCATGTTCAACGGCTGGAATCCTCGCCCACGGTAAGCCACTCCAACGATCAGAAGTCCCACCCATCCGCGATAGGCCGACGCCACCCACCCGTCCGCCGCCGGTGCATGCAGTGACACGCCACGCAGCAACAGGACGTTCGCGGAAAAGAACACGATCGACAGCAGCATCCAAAGCACGCCGCGCCGTTCACTCGTTGATTCTGGGGTTCCCATGGATTCTCGGGTCTTGCCGGAAACCAGGGAAGCGATGCACGAACGTTGGAGAATGTCCGGAGCAGCCACCCTGGCCTCCGGACGGTTCGTTCTGCATGTCGGTCAGGCAAAACGTCCGGAAGCATCCCCACGACGCCAGATGGCGTCGTGACGACGAATGACCGGAAGTTTTACTGCATGCCGCAACATTTGCCTGTTGCTAGGGATGCGGCGTCCACGGGTCAAGCACCCATCCTGCACGACACCCTTGCCACCGCATTGCAGCACCATGCATTTGCACCCCTTTGTTCCCGCTGTTTCCGGCGTCGGACCACGGTCCTCCCCATCAAACCACGCGTTTTCCCAAGCTTTTCCACCTTTTCGTTGCTCACCCCCAACTTGGCACTCCAGCTGCATTCCAAATATTGCGTGAGCCGGTCGGTCCGACTGGAAACTGGACAAAGGGTAAAAGGGAGTCCGGTCTCAGGGTGGATCAAGGGTTTCAGGGTAGATCCGGGGTTCCGGAAAGGTCGGCTGGCTCACCTGTTGGCATGGGTTGTGAACGTCTCCCGGGTGGGAGACGCTAATAAAAGACAAGACGAGGATCCGGGGGCGAAGGGTAAAAGGGTCGCCTCCGGGTCCTTAGTCTGTTTTTCCGCCACACCAACCCGCCCCCCGTCTCCTCCGCCTCCCGCCTCCCGAACTCGCGCCCCCCTCCGTTTGCATCCGCGCGTCGCATATGCGACGTCCGATTGCAAATTCACCCGCTCCACGCCCTCTCCCACCCCCGTTTTGCATCCGCGCGTCGCATATGCGACGTCCGGTTGCAAATTCACCCGCTTCCCGGGCTTCAAACTTGAAACTGAAATCTTGAAACTCCCCCCACCATGAAGCCGCCCGTTGTCCTCCAGCATCCGCTCCTGGCCCAGGCCCTCACCCGCCTTCGCGACAAGTCCACGCCGCGGGCGGAATTCCGCCGACTGCTCCTGGAATGCGGTCGGTTCCTCGCCTGCGAATCCACCCGCTCCCTCGAAACCCGTCGCATCCGCGTCCAGACCCCGCTTGCCACCGCTCCGGGGGTCACCCTGCGTCGCCCCGTGATCCTTGTTCCCGTCCTCCGGGCCGGTCTTTCCCTGCTCGATCCCTTCCGCGAGATCCTTCCGGACGCCGCCATCGGATTCGTCGGGCAACGACGGAACGAGGAAACCCTCCTGCCCGAGACCTACCTCTTCAAGGTGCCGCCCTCGAAGGCCGCCGATGTCTTCGTCCTCGACCCGATGCTCGCCACGGGCGGCAGCGCCATCTCCACAATCCAGGGCCTGAAGGACCAGGGCGCCCGCCGCATCCAGCTCGTCTGCCTGCTGGCCGCCCCGGAAGGCATCGAAGCCGTCTCCCGAGCCCATCCGGACGTCGCGATCACGACGGCCGCCCTCGACCGAAAGTTGAACCAGGTCGGGTACATCGTGCCGGGCCTGGGCGACGCCGGCGATCGCTGCTTCGGCACCTGACGTACCGCGAGGGTGGTACGCAGCGTGTGGTTGGCCCGCCGATGGACAATGGGTCCGGCAAATCGACCCTTGCTCCGCCCCTGTCCGCCCTGCTCCACCCGGGTTCGCCGGGCTTCCGGTTCCGCATCGTCTTCACGCCAGGCAACCACTTTGCGCGTGACATCTCTACATCTGTAGATTTAGAACGACACACGTCATCCACATGAGCACTCCCCTCCCCGAACTCACCGAGGCCGAATGGGCCATCATCAAGGCCGTCTGGGACCTCGAACCCTGCGCCGCGCCCTCCGTCCAGGAACACCTCCATCCCTCCATGAACTGGACCTACTCCACCGTCCGCACCCTCATGGACCGCATGGTCGCCAAGGGCCTCCTCTCCGCCGAAAAGATCCGCAACCTCACCCTCTACCGCGCTGCCGTCACCCGCCAGCAGGCCCAACTCGGCGAACTCCGTTACGCCCTCAAGCACGCCTTCGACGGAGCCCTCAAGCCCATGGTCGAAACGCTGCTCGCCTCCGAGAAGCTCTCCGCCGCCGATCTCGACGAACTCCAGTCGCTCATCGACGCCCGCCGCAAGGACTCGGCCCGCCAGCCGAAATCCAAACGCTGAATCAGGAACGCGGAAACCCACCCATGCCATGCTCCAACTCCTCCAGGACGCCGGCCACGCCACCCTGAACGTCGTCCTCTCGTCCGTCGTCCAGGCGGCCGCCCTCGCAGTGCTCATCGGAGCCATTGATCTCGCCGTCGGCCGACGCCTCCGCGCCAGCCTGCGCCAGGCCCTCTGGCTTCTCGTCGTCCTCAAGCTGATCCTGCCACCCACCCTCGAACTCCCCACGAGCGCCGCCTACTGGATCGGACGCCTTGCGCTCAAGCCCCGCGAGATCCGCGCCGTCTCAGGGCTGCCGCCCGGCCTCTCCGCCACCTGGGAGATGGTCCCGGCCGAACCGCCCCCGCTGGCCCCCCTGCACACTTACAGCCTCCGGAGATCCACCGATCCCGCCACGGTCCTCCTGCTCCTTTGGCTGGCCGGTTCTGCCACGCTTTCGGTCGTCATCCTCCGACGCCAGCGCCGGGTCCAACGCCTCCTGCGGACCGCATCGCCCGCCACTCCGGAACTGGAATCCCTCCTCGCCCAGGCCAGCGCGGAAGCCGGCCTTTCCACCACCCCCCGACTGCTCCTCACCCCGGAGAACCACAGTCCCGCCGTCTGCGGACTCTTCCGTCCCACGCTCTTGCTGCCCCGATCCCTTGCCGAGGCCATGCGCCCGGAGGCCCTCCGCGATGTCCTGCTCCACGAGGTCATCCATGTCCGCCGACGCGACCTCTGGGTGAACGCGCTTCAGGTCGGCGTGCAGGTGTTGTGGTGGTGGAATCCCATTGCCTGGATCGCCAACGCCCGCGTCCGCGTCCTGCGTGAACTCGCCGTCGACGAACAGGTCCAGCACCTGCGGGCTCCGCACGATCCCACCGCCTATCCCGCCGCACTCCTCGAAGTGGCCCGTCATTGTTCGGCCCAGCCGATGCTCGCGCTGAGTTTCGTCGGGATCCTCGAATCCAGCCGATCCCTGAAGCAACGCGTCGAACGTCTCCTCACCCGTCCCACGCCCACCCGTCCCCAACTCGGCGGCACCGGCTGGATCACCGTCCTTGCCTTCGCGCTGATCGTGGTTCCCATGGGTTTTTCCCCACGCGTGGTGCTGGTCGCCGCCTTCAATCCGGCACCAGCGGACGCCGTCAGCGCACCCAAATCGCTCCAGATCGAATGCCTGCCTGGAGGTCGGTTCCAACTGGACGACCAAGTCCTTGAACTCGCCGCGCTCACCGAGGAACTCAAGCGACGATCGGATGCCGACCGCGATCTCGTCCTCTCGCTGCGCTCCGCTCACGACGCACCCATGGCCGGGATCCTGGATGGGGTCAAAGCCGCCCAGGCTGCCGGCATTACGCGGATCAACATCCAATCCGACACGAGCAAACCCGGGAACCTTTCGTCGGCCGGCGGCCCATCATTCCCGCAGGCTGGCCGGGACCAAATCCGAGCCAGGCTGGAGTCCATCCGGTTATCCGACCTTCGCTTTTCCGGAACCCCGATCGCAGCGGTCATGGGGGAACTCGCCCTGCGCAGCCGGCTAGCGGATCCCGCCGGCCTTGGCTTCAACTACATCATCGACCTCGGGCCCGATGACCAAGGTGACGCACCCCGCATCACCTGGCAGCAACCCATCGGCGACCTCGCCGTGTCGGATATCCTGAAGCGGATCGTCGCAAGCGCCGACCGTCCGCTGGATTTCTCCATCGAAGACTACGCCGTCGTCTTCCATAGCGCGACGCGCCCGGATGATACTTCGTTCTTCACTCGCCGGTTCAAGGTCGCCCGCCGGGTTCTGGTCCCGAATCTGGAACGGGAACTCGGCAAACCAATCGGCACCAATCCGCCGGATGCCGGGTCCGCGCTGCGCACCTACCTTTCCCAGCATGGCCTCTCCTTCGCTGGCGGTCCAAGCGAGGCCACACCTCCCCAGAACCAACCGGCCATGTTCTATAACGACCGGACCGGCATCCTGTTCGTGCGTGCCACCGAGCCCCATCTCCAGAAACTGGAAACCCTGCTGGCCCGCATCAACGAATCCGCGCCCCAGCAAATCCAACTGGAGACCAGGATTCTCGATGTCTCCGCCGACGCCTCCGGTGCACTCCACGTGACGAGCGAGACCGTGAACATCGGGACCGATGCTGCCGCAGGTTTGAGTACTCCGTTGATTCTGAGTCCGGTAGACGTACGGAATCTGATGGTCGGGCTCGAAGCCATGCCTCGAGTGACCCAGATAGCCGCGCCGAACATCGCCACATTGAGCGCACGCCAGGCCTCCATCCGGATCCACGCGCCCCACGCGGTTTCAGATACAGAAGACGTGGCGCTCGATCTTCTTCCGGCCGTCCAGGCCGACACGGGCCACATTGCCCTCACTGTGGTCGGCTTCGGACCTGGGAATACAGGAGGACAGAAGAACCCAAAGCCTTCAGCCGGGGAGGCTCCACAGGTCGCCTACACCAACGTGGAAGGCATCCCCGACCAGTACACCGCCGTCTTGATTGGCAAGCGCACCAGGCTCCCCGACGGCACCCAACGCTACCGCATCCTGATGATCACCCCGACGCTGATCGACATGGCCGGCCATCCCGTGAATCCCAAGTTGTAGGCCGCGTGCCCCCACGCGGCGGAACGAAGTTCCCAGTCTCCAGATCCCAGTCCCCAGTCCTCGTGAAAACCGCAAACTGGCCACTGGTGACTCCCCCTGTAGGCCTCGTGCCCCCACGCGGCGAATGATGCCCTCGTCCGGGGCGGCGATGTCCTCATCGCCCCGACGATGGCTTTCCAGCGGCGACGAGGACGTCGCCACCCCGTGCCATGCGCGGCGCGCCAACGGTGAATCTCCTGCGGATTCGAGACGCGACATCGAACCGTTGATCCCGCAACCCTACCGCCATGAGTCCCGTCCCCGGCATGCGTATCGGACACGTTCACCTCAAGGTGTCGGACCTTGCCCGTGCCATCGACTTCTACACCCGCGTCCTGGGCTTCGAGGTGACCCAGCGCCATGGCACCCAGGCCGCGTTCCTTTCCTCGGACGGTTACCATCACCACATCGGGTTGAACACCTGGGAGAGTCTCGGAGCACCGCCGCCTCCGTCTCATTCCACCGGACTCTTTCATCTCGCGATCCTTTACCCGGATCGCGCGGCATTGGCCGAGGCACTTCGTCGTGTCCTGCGCCACGGCCTCGCGCTGGAGGGGGCTGCAGACCATGGCCTCAGCGAAGCCATCTATCTCCGCGACCCCGATGGCAATGGTGTCGAACTCTACCGTGACCGCGCCCCGGACCAGTGGCCCCGGAAATCCGATGGCTCCCTCGACATGTTCACCCGTCCGCTGGATCTGGACGCCCTCCTTGCGTGAAGGCCCGATCCATGGTTTGTGGGAGGAAGTTCCCAGTTCCCAGTTCCCAGTTCCCAGTTCCCAGTTCCCAGTTCCCAGATCCCAGATCCCGGTTCCCAGATCCCGGTTCCCAGATTCAAATCTCTCTGCAACGCCAACGGCGTTGAGGCCCGCAGCCCAGCAACGGTGTTCACTTTTCAAGGGCGAAGCTGGGATTTTTCAGAATGTGATTCATGAGGATGATCAGTTTACGCATGACGGCAGTGAGGGCGACTTTGCCGGATTTCCCCTTG
>JAIXZE010000079.1 GCA_027489875.1 Verrucomicrobiales bacterium | reverse complement strand
TGTTCATGTGGGGACGGAACCCAGCGCTTACGCGCTGGGCTATCGTCTGTCGGCCCTCCGGGCCTGGGGCCACGGATTGGGACAGGGCTGGTGGGTTGGTTTCGTGTCTTTGGTGTCCTTCGTGGAGAGCTAGCAGCCTTCGAACCCCTCGCTTGGTGCGGAGCCCGCGGAGGCTTCAACCCCTCCGGGGTTGTTTCCCTTTCCTACGGGAACCCGGGGTGCGCTTCGCGACCCCGGGCTATCGGCTGAAATCCCTCCGGGATAGGGGGACAAGGCGAAGAGGCTTCTGTACAGCGACATTCGTTTTCCCCACCGAGGAACGATTGTCGTTGAACAGTCTTCATCGGAATCGAACCCATTGGCTATCTGCTGAAATCCCTCCGGGATGGAGGGAACAAGCCGGAGGGTCTTCACCGCATTACGGGGCTGGCTGGTAGAACCAGTCCACCTTTCCGTTGGCACCTCTGGAGAGTTGCCGCCAGGGCATCGGTGAGGTGTGGCCATCGGCCCAGACGTAGTTGCCGGCTCCGTTGTGTCGGACGTATTGGAACAGCGGCTGGCGAAGGCTGGGCGGATACAAATATCCGTAGTTCCACCATTGGAGTCCCGTGTTCGGGTCGAGGCCATCGCCATTGAAGATGGTTTCCGTGGGCTTGGTGATGATCGACAGCTTGACCCGTTCGGCAGGGGTATAGCCGAGGTAGGCGTAGTTGTGTCCGTATCCGCCATAGCCCTGATAGCCCGGCACGTTGGCGGGGATGACGTTGGTCCCGATCTTCGCGATCGGGCAGGCCACCACCTTGTTCCGGGCGACGAGGTTTGTGAAATTGCGGTTGTCCGTGGCGATGTAGATGGAGATCTCGGCGAACCACCGGCTTGGGGCGACCCACCCGGATCCGACTGGAACCTCGGTTCCTGCGACCGGCAACAGGTCATTGTGGTCGGTCGCGTAGAGGAGGTAGCCCAACCCGATCTGCTTCTCGTTGCTCGTGCACTTGATCGACTGCGCCCGCGCCTTGGCCTTGGACAGCGCCGGCAGGAGCATTCCGGCCAGGATGGCGATGATGGCGATGACCACGAGGAGTTCGATCAGGGTGAAGGCACTCGGAACCGTCGGGGGCAAATCGCGTCGGGGAGTTTTCATCGAGGCACACATGGCACTCCGACGGACGCGGTTGGTCAAGGGGCGTTCGGCCGAGCGCGGCGTTGTGTCGGTTCTGTGGGCGGGGTAGCGTGCGCCATGGTTTGCAAGGTCCGTTCCCTCCTGATGTCGGCTGTCCTCGGAGCCGCGGTCAGTTTCGCGCAGGTTCCCCAGGCTACCGATGCTCCGAAGGTTCCCCGATTCTCCGTCGACTACCTGGACCGATCGGTGGATCCCTCGGTGGACTTCTATCGGTTCGCCACGGGGGCGTGGGTCCGGGACAATCCGGTGCCCTCGGACAAATCGCGCTGGAGCGGCTTTGATGAGCTGCAGGACCGGAACTGGAAGCTGATCCGGCAATTGTTGGAGGAAGCGGAGGCCGGAAAGCTGAGTGGAAAACCCGCCCGTCAGGTGGGGGCGCTTTTCCGGTCGGCGATGGACACCAACCGGATCGAACGTCTGCGGTTTCGTCCGATCGAGAAGGACCTCGCCCGCATCCGGGCGGTCAAGGATGTCGATGGGTACTTCCGCCTGCTGGCGGATCTTCAGGAGCGTGGGGTGGGGGCGCTCTTTGGAGGTGGGGTCATCCCGGATGCGCGGAACAGCAGCGTGTACCAATTGAAGATTGGTCAGGGCGGACTCGGACTTCCGGATCGCGACTATTACCTCGCGGAGGGATTCGCGAAGCAGCGCGACGCCTATCGGGCGCATGTGATCCGGATGCTGTTGTTGCTGGGTGATTCGAGCGCCGATGCCAGAGCACGGGCTGCGACCATCCTTGAATTGGAGACCGAACTGGCTCGGGCGGGGAAGTCCCGCGTCGACCTGCGCGATCCCAACGCGAACTACAACAAGCTCCCGCTCGCCGAACTTCGCACGCGTTATCCACACATTCCGTGGAACACGTACCTGAAGGCGTCGGGTGTCGGTGGCGTGGCCGACGTGAATGTTGGTCAGACGAATTTCTTTGCGGCCCTCGACGGACTGTTGGTCTCGCGTCCGCTGGACGACTGGAAGACGTACCTGAGGTGGCACCTGCTCCGCTCGACGGCATCCTACCTGCATCGCGAGGTGGAGGAGGCCCACTTTGGGTTCTATGGCACCACGCTGAGCGGACAGCCGCAACCGGAGCCCCGATGGCAACGGGCGGCGAAAGTTGTGGATGGATCCATCGGGGAGGCCTTGGGCCGGCTGTACGTGGAACGTCATTTTCCAGCGGCCGCGCGGCAGCGCATGGCGGCCCTGGTCACGGATGTGAAGGCCGTGTTCCGGGATCGCCTCTCAAAGTTGGAGTGGATGTCCGAGGCGACGCGGCAGAAGGGTCTCGCGAAGTTTGATCGCTTCACCCAGAAGATCGGACATCCGGAGACGTTCCGGGAATATGGCTTCCGGGTGAGCGCGACGGATTATCTGGGCAACGTGCAACGCGCCTCCGCGTTCGAGTCACGGCGTCAGGCGGCCCGGGTTGGGAAGGCGGTGGACCGTGCGGAGTGGCGGATGACGCCGCAGACGGTGAACGCGTACTTCAGTCCGTTGCAGAACGAGATCGTGTTCCCGGCGGGCATCCTGCAGCCGCCGTTTTTCGATCTCGAAGCGGACGACGCCATCAACTACGGCGCGATCGGCGTCGTGATCGGACACGAGATCACGCATGGCTACGACGACTCCGGACGCCAGTATGATGCGGATGGGAACCTGAACGATTGGTGGACGGAAGCGGACGCCAAGGAGTTCCAGGGGCGAGCGCAGAAGCTGGTGGACCAGTACGGGGCCTACGAACCGTTGCCTGGCCGCAAGGTGAATGGCCGACTGACCTTGGGTGAGAACATCGCGGATCTGGGCGGGACGAGCATTGCCTATGAAGCGTTGCAGCGGGCGTTGGTGCGGGATCCGTCGAAGCGGAAGTCCGTGGATGGATTCACGCCGGAGCAACGCTTCTTCCTGAGCTTGTCCCAGCTCTGGCGGACGAACTTCCGCGAGGCCGAACTGCAGCGGCGTCTGACGGTGGATCCGCATAGTCCGGGCATGTACCGCGCGGTGGGGCCGCACGTGAACCTCGCGGAATTTTACCAGGCCTTTGGGATCCGCGAAGGAACGCCGATGTATCGGCCCGTGGATCAACGGGCCCGGATCTGGTAGCGGAACTCAACGCCGTCCCGTGGCGACGTTGTAGTCGGCCTGGGCGCGGAAGAATTCGGTGATGGCGTCGACTTCGAGGACCCGGGCTTCGAAGGTGGCCAATTCACGGATCTGCAAGGCAAGGAGGTCAGCGGCACCCCGGTCGAAGAGGACCTGTTCGGCTTCTTCCAGAAGGCGGGCCAATTCGACGTTCGTCTGCGTCTGGCTGGATTGCTCGAAAGCGGCCGCCCATGCGGAATAGGCATCGCGCACTTCGGCGGCGATACGATCGCGGGCAAAGCCTTCCTCGGTATCGAGACGCTCGATGGCGGCTTCGGCGGCGGCGAGTCGGCCTTCGGCTTCGCGGCGTTGGAGCGGGAGCTTGAACTCAACGCCCGCCTCGAACTCGACCTCCGACTTGTCCTTGTAACGTTCGTTGCCGAAGTCCTCGCTCACGGCAGCTCCGATATCGAGGCTGGGGAGCATGTTGTTCTTCGCCAGACGGCGATCGACATCGCTGCGCTCGCGTTGCAGGCGGATCCGCCGGATCTCCGGTCGGGCGACGTAGGCGAGTTGGATGTCCTTCTCGACCGTGGCCGCATCGGGAGCGAACAGGCTGGGAAACGCCGGAGGCAGGCGGTCGCGGCCGGGGAGGATCGGATTGCCCATGGTGTCGCGGAAGAAGAGGGAAAGGGCGATGGAGGTGGCCTCGAAGCGTCGCCGTGCCTGAACGAGATTGATCTGTCGGGAAACGATGAGCCGCTGGTTGTCGGTCAGGACGATGGGGCGGAGGAGTCCGCTCTGGACCTGATTGGTGAGGGCGTTTCCGCGGTCGTTGGCGACCCGGAGGAGTTGATCGGCGATATCGACGCGTCGGCCGGTTCCCAGCCAGGCCCAATAGGCGACGGAGGCGGCGCGGATGAAATCGAGTTGCTGGCGGAGGATGAAGGGATCGGCCAGTTCCTTGTCGAGGCGGGCCTGGAGGATGTTGGCGCGTCTCCGGTCGATCGAGCCATCGCGGAGGAGGGGGATGCGGAGGCCGATGCGCGGTTCGCCGCCATCCTGGGTCCGGTTCTTGTCGTAGTCCGGCAGGGTCCCGCGTGTGAGGCGATAGCCGCCGAACAGCGTGCTGCCCCAGATCCCGAGGAACTGTTCGAAGCCGGCATCGACGGTGCCGAACTGGTAGTAGCCAGACGGGTTGCCGAAGGTCTTGGCGAAGATGTTGAAGTCAAAGGCCCCTTGGGCGCTGCGCAGGCGGCCATTGGCGATGTCCCGTTCGATCAGGGCCGCGAGGAGGGGCGGATACTGGTTGGTGACGGAGCGGAGAACGTCTTCGAGGTAGAGCGGGCCAAAGTATCCGGAGTTGGTCGAGGACGCCGGGGCATTGGTGGAGGCGATGGGCAAAGGATCCGCCGCCTGACTGCGGGCCAGGCCGAGGAGACCGGCCAGCAACAGGAGGGAGAATGCCCGCAGGAACCGGGGTGGAAGGAAGGCACGCATGGCGGGGATCATCGACCGAGCCTGCCTTGGAATTTCTCGGGTTCGCCATCGGCGACGACCGGTGGGAAGCCGTTCAACTGACGCCAGATTTCGAACCACAGCGGCACGCGTTGCAGGAGGACCCAGCCATTGGCGCGGACGCCCTGACGCAGCCAACGGTTGGCCGGCCAGCCTTGTTGGACGGGTTGGCCGTTCCGTTCGACGGAGTCCGGACGCTGGGCGATCAGGACGCGGAACTTGCCCTTGCCGTTGTCGGTGGGGTCGATGAGGAGAACCTCGCCGCCGAAGGTTCCCACCGCGACGGAGGGCCATCCGACGAACTGGACGGCGGGCCAGCCTTCGAACTGGAGCCGGACGGAGCTACCCTCGCGGGTGATGCGTCCCTGCGGATCGGTCTCCCGGGCGTGGACGAGGGGCATGTCATTGCCGTCGAGCCAGAGTTCGACCATGCGGCTCTCGGTTTCCGGGATGATCGTGCACATCGGTGAACCGGCACGGAGGAAGGTGCCCTCGGTGGCCTGAACGCGGAAGACGATGCCATCCCGCGGGGCGATGACACGTTGCATGGAGGTCTGCTCGATCAGGATGTCGAGGCTCACGACGGCCTGGGAGGCCGTGGCGAGTTCCGAACGGGCGGATTCGCGGGCGGCCTCGGAGGAGTTGATGGAGGCCCGACCATCCGTCTCGGCGCGCTTGAGATCCGCCTCTGCGCGGATGAATTCAGCGGCGGTGCGATCCCGCTCGAGGGTGGCGAGTTCGAACTCCCGTTGGGAGGCGAGGCCACGCTTGTCCTTGAAAAGCGATTCGATGCGGTCGAATTGGAGTTTGGCCGTCTGTGCGGCATAGCGCGAAGCGTCGAGCCGTGTCTGGGCTGCCTCGATGGACAAGCGGAGGGAACGCTCCTGTTCGGCAATCTGACGCCCGATGGCGTCGGCGCGATCGGTCGCGGCCGCCCTGCGGGTGATGGCTTCCGTGCGCTGGAGTCGGAGGTTGCTGAGGAGGTTCGGGTCGTTGTCGACGATCTCAAACAGGACATCACCTTGGCGGACGGCGCGACCTTCGACGACGTGGGATTTGGCGACGCGTCCCGGAAGAGGCGATTCGATGGTGACGGAACGGTCGAAGGGATCGTAGGCAACAACACGGCCGGTACCGCTGACGAACTGCTGCCAAGGCATGAAGATCACACCGAGGAGAAGCACGCAGAACAGCGTGGAAAGCACGCGGCTCAGGATCCGTGCGCCGCGGACGGATCCTGTCAGCGCGAGGGCTGGAAGTTGGCTGCGGTGGTCCAGCATGGCCATGGACTCGTTCCCGGTTGTGGTGGACGGGCTGGTGTTGTGAGAGTGTCCGGTTTCCATGGTTCAGTGGTTGCCGGCGTGGGACGTCCCGGTGGACTTCGTGGGATCGAGTTTCACCTGACGATCGCAGAGTTGCACGACTGCCATGTCGTGCGTGGCGACCAGCAGGGTCCAGGGCCTCGTCCGATCAAACAGGACCGATGCGAGAGCATGGAGCACGCCGGGTTCGAGTCCGTCGAGGGCTTCGTCAATCAGGAGCAGGCGTGGTCGGCCGACGATGGCCCGGGCGAGGACGAGTCGTGTGCGCTGGAGTTTGGTCAGGGGACGGCCCCCGAGGAGAAGCGGGGTATCCATGCCTTTTGGCATGACGAGGACGTCCTCCAGAAGTCCGACGGCAGCGAGTGCCTCACGCACCTCGTCGAGGCCGATATCCGTGCGAGAGAGCCGGACATTTTCGGAGATGGTGGCGTCAATGATCTCGTGCCCACGGACGATGGAGACATCCCTTCGCAGGGCCTCCAGCGACCATTGGCGAAGGTCGAGTCGGTCCACAAGGACGTGGCCGGACGTTGGGTTGCGGAGGCCGTAGAGGAGATCGAGCACGGTGCTGGCCCCGCCGCCGAGCGGGGCAGAAAGGGCGGCGCGGGAACCGGGTTCCAGCGAAAAGGAGACATCGGACAGGACCGGTTTGTGGTCGTAGGCGAAGGAGAGACCGGAGACTTCGACCTGTGCGGCGCGGGTACGGTCGGCGGGGACTTCCCCCGCTTCGCGCTCGGTTTCCAGATCCACGAGATAACCGAGTTTATCGACGGCAGCCATGGCGTCGTACCAGCCCTCCAGATGCTTGCCGAGCTTGGCGACCGAGGAGACGACGGCGTTGACGATGATCTCCGACGCGACGAGCTGACCGAGGGTCAGCTCACCGGAGAGGACGAGCACACCGCCGACGACGAGGAGCGAGGAGGATGCCAAGGCCTGGATGGCGAGAAGTCCACTGATCTGGCGGATGAGGACGCGGAAGTGGGACTTGCGGGCGTCGAGGTAGCGGCGCGCGAGGACGTCGGTCCGATCCAGTGCGAACTGGCCGGCTCCCGGGCTCTTGAAGAGGTTCGGAAAGTGGGCGACCTCCTCCAGCCAGCCCGCGATGGAGTACTTGCTGACGGATTCCTGGATGCTGGATTTCACCGCGCCGCGACCGAGACCGAAGACCACTAAACAGACCAGCGCCAGAAGGACCAGGTCGAAGGCGAGCAATGAGGGGTGGTAGAAGCCAAGAACCACCATCCCGATGACGGCGGAGAGCACGACGTTGACGCCGTCGAGGAGAAGAAGTGCGGTGCTTTTCTGGACGGTGAGGACGTCGAAGAAGCGGTTGACCAGTTCAGGGGCGTGGATGCGGTCGGTGGCGCTGGCCGTGACGCGTGGGAGCCGGTAGGCGAGATCTGCCGCGAGCCGCACAAAGATCCGGCGCTGGATGATCTCGGTGAGGTAATGCTGGACGGCCCGGACGAAGGCCAGCAAGCCGAGGAAGGCCAGCAGGGCCACGGAGAGGATCACCAGGGCCTGCAGGTACACCTGTTCCTGTCCCCCGAAGGCGATGTTGTTGACCACCGCATCCACCGTCAGCGGGACGGCGAGGTACAGGATGCCCGTAATGACGGAGAAGAGGACGATGGACCAGACATCCGGCATCTCGGCGCGCATCAGGCCCAACAGGCGCTGATACGGCTCGGGGTGAGGGTGGGCTCCGTGGCCGTGGCCATGACCATGGCCATTCCCATTTCCGGGCCCATGTCCATGTCCTCCATCCGTTGCCTCGGTGCCGACCCCTCCGGCGGACCGCCCCTTGTTTCCATCCAGGGCTGCGGCGGGTCTTTCGGGATGAACAACGGC
>JAIXZE010000147.1 GCA_027489875.1 Verrucomicrobiales bacterium | reverse complement strand
TTTTCGACAGGATGGCAGGAAGGACAGGATGGTTTTGGGCGTCGTGGTCGTGCGTGGTCATCCTGTTGTCCTGTTATCCTGTCTGATTTGAGTTGTGCTGTTCCTGTCTTGGATCCCGGCGTCATGGAATCACGATGGGTTGCCATTGAGCGGCGGCGGCATTGAAACCGTGGCGCGAGGGAATCTCCAACTCGCCGACTCGGATCCGAAACATCGCGCTCCCGGGGCTGCCGCGGAAATCGTCCCAAGTCTGCGTGATGAAATCGTACCCATGCGCTGTCCCCATGTAGTACCAACGTGAGCCTATGTACGGAAAACTTAACCCAAGCCGGGTCCTCAAATCCTCTTTGGTTGCCGTCCTGGATGCGCACCCTCCGACAAGGAGAGCGACGGTGAGTAACCCGAGTGTGGACTGTTTACGCATGATCAGGCGAGCGTGGAAGGTCAGCGACCGGGGCCAACCGCCGCCGGTGCGGAATCTGTCCCTGAGCGAATCGGCGGGCTCGGGTTCGCTGGACCGTCTGGTTCGCCTCGTTTGTTGTCCGGCCGAAGCAATTTCTGATATTTCCCACAACTCGTAAGCAAGGCTCTCACTTTCGGGTGTCCGTAGAACTTGAGAATTTCCTCCTCGGATCCTTTCAGCGTGACAGGTGCAAAGGGCTTATTCTCGTGCTCAAATTTCATCGGATGTGATTCCTGAAGCTCGCCAAGGTCCTCGGCAGACAGAAATCGCAGGAAAAGCTCACCTCTCTGGTTGAACTCATAGTCAACAAGCCAATTCTTGAATTGTATATCGCCTTCGTTCGACCTTGCCTTCTCGTACTCTGGACGCCGCACGAGCAACAGGCTGTGTCCTTGGTACTTCTTCGTGGATACGAGTACCTCCGGGACTTTGCTGGGAGAGTCTCTCTCGAAGCTGTCGAACATGATGCCCTTGTAGGTCCCTTCGTCGAGCTTGGCGAAGATGATGTATCCATGGACTCCAACATCAACATGGTCTCGGTCGTTCCGAACCTCCTTGGGCGCCTTCTCGGTAATCTGCCACACCCCCTCTAATCTCGGGTCGGCCTTTGGATCGGGAGTTATCGCCGTCTCGTAGTCCAGAAGGCAGCCGGACACCCCTAGCGCGATCAAGACAGCTAGAAGCAGGCGGATGAGTCCGGGTTTCATGACTTCAGCGACCGTTGTTTATATTCGCCCATCGCAGCCTAGAACGTTTGGGGTGTCAACAGTGGCGTGGTTTCGCTGCCTAAGCCGCGAAGCCGGGAGGCTCTCCAAGGGTGGGACCATGGCAGGATCTGCAGGGGTTGGGTGGTCATGTCGATGGGCGGTCGTTTGATACGCCATGTCGAAATTGCCGGATCTGTTGACCGGGTTCAATGGTCAATCAGGGCGCACCCCGAGAAGGGGCGCCTCTTGACACTGCCCCCTGTTGGAAAGGATGCGGGGCGGCGATGTCCTCATCGCCGTGGTAATGGCTCTGGAACGGCGACGAGGACGTCGCCACCCCGTTCCATGTGGGGGCAGTGTCAAGATGCACCCCCCGAGAAGAGGGGCGAGTTCGCCTCCGGGAACTGGAAACTGGTGACTGGGAACTTCCAGCCGAGCCGCCGCGTGGGGGCGCGCGGCCTGCAGAGGGGGAGTTGCCGCGCCATGGATTGCGGTTTGGGGCGTGGATCGGGCAGGATCAAAGGCATGGATCTGACGTGGGACAGTACCGATCTGGAGGTTGTGTGGTGTCGGGTATGGGAGGGACTGGAGACGGCGACGCGCACGCCGGGGGATGCTTGGCGGACGCCGGTCGTCGCGACGGCGGGGGATGCCGGTGGAGGGCGGGTGGTGGTGTTGCGGCAGGTTGACGGGAAGGTGCGTTCGTTGACCTTTCATACGGATCTGAGGGCACCGAAGGTCACGGCCCTGCGGGCCTCTCCATGGCTGACATGGGTCTTCTATGAGCCCAGGACGCAGGTGCAGCTCCGGGTGCGCGCGGCGGGAACGATCCATGCGGGGGATGCGATCGCGGCGGAGGCGTGGGATCGGGTGCCGGCAGGATCGCGGAAGAACTATACCACGGCCGAGGCCCCCGGCACGGAACGGCCCCATCCGATGGCCGGGGAGTATCTGGAGAAGACGGGGGTGGAACGGTTCGCGGTGGTGCGCACGGTGGCGGAATCGGTGGACTGGTTGTGGCTGGCCGAAGGCGGGCATCGGCGGGCGCGGTGGGAATGGAACGGAGCGATCTGGGTGGGGCGCTGGGTGACTCCGTGAGCGGAAGTTTGGGATGGCCGGGCCGGGGTTGGGACCGGATGTTCGGCGCATGCCGGTTTCGGTGGGTTACTGGGTTTGCCTGTGCGTGGCGGTGCTCCTGGGAGGGAGCGCTGGGGTCCGGACGTGGATCGGCGGGGCGCGTTGGTTGCCGCCGTTCCTGTCGCTGATGTCCGTCGTCGTGGCTGTGCTGTGCGGGGTGGAGGGATTCCGGGTATCGGGTGGCAGTGGGTGGCGGATCGTGGGGTGTGTGGTGGCGGGCTTGATGGCCGCGGGGTTGATCGGGCGTTGGTTGCCCTTGCAGAAGTGGGTGAACCGCGAGGTGCTGGACGCCAGCGGGCGGCTGGAGCGCATGCGCGAGCTTCCGGCGGCGTCCGGCATCCGATTGGTTACGGTGCTGATGGTGCTGAATCCGATCGGATGGGTGGCCGCATGGACCGCAGGCGTGCATGGGGACTGGCATCCGATGGCGTGGAAGGCGGCGCTGGATGCGGTCACGTTGATGGGGTTGCCGTCGGCTTCGAGGGGAACGGTGTTCCTGGGGGCGACGGCTTCCGCGGTGGTCCACCTGGCGATGGAGTCGCTGGGGATCGCGGGGCGGTCCTTGTTGGAGGCGCACAATGTCGTGGGCGTGATCCTGGTGGTGAGCGGATGTGTGTGGATGACGGTGCCGATGCTGGTGCTGCGGTTGCGTCGGGTGCCGCTGGCGACGCTGGCATTGGCGGTCCCGTGCGCGGCGGTGGTTGGTTGGGTTTGGTGAAGGCGCGAAATGAAAAAGGCCCGGCTCCCCGTTGGAAGGGAAAGCCGGGCCGTGCAGGAATCGGAGCCGATCAGTAGCGCACGCGGTACAGGCGGAGGTCCGCGGAGCCTGCGGCGGCATCCGGGAGTTCCGCTGGGGTGCCGGTGCCGAGGGTCGTCAGGCCGACCGGGGACCAGGTGCCGTTGATCGCGTTCTGGGCGTCGAGGGCATAGGTCTTGCCAGGGAGCGTGGTGAACCGGACGCGTGCGGTCGTCGCGTCGATGCGGATCCCGGTGATCGACGGCCGGGTGGTGGAGTCGGCGCGGAAGCCGAGGTTCTGGATGCGTTCGTCGCCACTGCGGGGCTGGTCGGCATCCATGTAGGTTCCGATGGTGACGAGGTAGTCGGCGAGGGCGCGCTGTTCGGCCCCGTCGGTGTCGAAGACCTTCGTGATTCCGGCGGGCACCAGGTTGACGACGCCGCTGCCCTGGGAGAGGGCGAAGTACGAGTCACCGCC
>JAIXZE010000309.1 GCA_027489875.1 Verrucomicrobiales bacterium | reverse complement strand
GTGGCCGCCGCGAATCGTGCTGATGGCACCGTATCGTCGTTCACCTTCGCCAACGGCCAACTCCGGCACGTCGAAGTCCTCCGCATCGCGGAACCCACGGCCGAGGTTTCCGATGTCTCCTGCAGCCCCGACGGCCGCTGGGTGGTGGCGTCCATCAACAAGGCCTCCGTCCTCGCCGTCCTGCGTTGGGACGGGGATCGCCTCGTCGACACCCAGCGTCGGATCTCCGTTTGCGGACGCCCCTATCGGGTGCGGTTCACACCGGATGGCCGATTCGTCCTCACCGCGGGTGGCGGTGCGGGCAACGGCGACGACGTCGACGCCCTGTCCGTGGTCCAGGTCACCGGCGATTCCTTCCGGACCACGCAGTACCTGCCGCTCGCTTCCGGTCCCGAAAGCTTCGAACTCAGCCCCGACGGCAAGCTTGGTGTCGCCGTCCTGATGAATGGATCCAACACCGCCCCCGGCGGCCCGCTGTTCAAGGATCACGGCCTGATTGTCCTGTTCGGACGCGAGGGCGATCGATGGGTGCACCGTCAGACATTGCCCACCGGCCGGATCCCGGAGGGCGTGGTCTTCACCCCGGATGGACGGCATGTGGTGGTGCAATGCCATCCCGACCGCGAACTCCGCGTTTACCGCGTCACGGGATCGCGGTTGAAGGAAAGCCCGGTCCGGATCCTGGTCCCGGGAATGCCCTCCGGAATGGCGGCCGGACCGCGACGGTAGCCGACTCCGCAGGACCACGAGCCTCCCTTCCCCCAATCCCGAGGCTCACAACCCGCGTCGCAGCTTTCCGTCCAGGCCGATCACACGCACCTCGGCGCTCTGATGGTTCCAGTCGAGGTGGATCATCCGGATGTTGCGTGCCGCGAGTTCGGCCCGCTGGGTGGCGTTCACCGCCGGATCCGCCGCGGGCTCGAAGAGGTATTCCTCGGAGAAGTTGTGATGGAACGGGTGGTACGTCTGCGCCGCGTCGGCGCGCAGTTCCAATGGTTCCGTCGTGAGACCGGTGATCGTGGTCCCAACCCACCCGATGCACGGTGCGGTATAACCCGCGACCACCCCACGCGGCGGATCCGGCCAGTAGAAGCGCGCGACGGCCATCGTACCCAGGCCCATGCCCATCCGGCGTTCCTGCAGGAGACTCTCCGGGGTGACCACCGGGCACGGCACCAGGTGGACGACATCCTCCGTGGTCGTCCCCTCGCCGTTCCAATCGACGATGGGCTGGGGCGTGCCGTAATTGGCAATGGCGCGGAAGGTCAGTTCCCCGGTGAACAACACCGGAATCTGGCTCGCGGTCATCGTCGTGGGCACGACCATCTCCAGCGTCCACCGCCGGCGCGTCGCACCACTGCCGATCTCGAACCAGTCATGCGTTCCCTCGGCCGTCCGACGGAATCCCATTCCAGGCCACGAAGCGGGTCCATTCGTCCAGCGCACGGGATCCATCGGCCGGTCCTCCACCACCTCCGCCGACCGCAACAGCGTGTTCTGGAGACGTCCAGTGGTGAGCACCGTCGAATGCAATGACACCGACCACCGGGCCTTCATCCGGTGCATCGCGAAAACATTCCCGAATTCCGCCTGCGCGACACACAGGTCGACCGGCGCGTTGAGCAGGATGGGCGTCACGCTTCCGCCCGTCGCCGCCTTCGGCAACGGCCGTACCTGCTTCACCTGCCACCCGCGCGCCTGCGACTTCTTGAACTCGAAGTCCAACGCGAACGACGTCTTCCCGCCCGACAGCGGCGCGTAGGCATCGGCCACGCGATTGAACAGGCGTCCGAACGTGTCGTACTCCGACTCCCACTTCAGGATCGTCGCTCCCATCGGCACGCGTGTGGAACCTTCCCGCAATGCGGATGAATAGAAGGTCCCAAACCGATACCCTTCCACGACCTCGGGACGTGCGGTGCTGTCCGGGTTGGTCACGGATTCCGCCCCGACCTGCGTCACCATCCGCCAGTCGGACGAGGGGGAACCTCCGAAGCCGGCGTTCCAGTTCAACGTCGTCACACCGTTGGCCAGTTCATCAGCATCGGGAAACGATTCGTGGACCAGCACGGCCATGCCGACCTTCGATTCATCAACGCCCAATCGCCGACGTTCGAGGAAGGCGTTGTCATTATAGAAGCTCGCGTAGACCCGCTGGATCGCACGGAAGACACCGCGCTCCTCACGCTCCAGGGGATCGCACGCGGACGGCCCCGCGGTGTCACCGTCGAGATCGTCCGTGAGGCAACCGCTGTAGCTGTCGTACAATCCCGCGCCCGTGAACTGTTCCGTGTCCTCCACGTTGGTCGAACTCCGGAACCGGATCTTCCGGTCTGTTGGAACCCCACTCGCCTGGAGCAAGGCCACGATGCCCGCCTGCTGCGCCGGACTGAACCGCGCCGTCCTGCGGATCAGGTCGCGGACCGCCGCCAATTGTGTTGTCACGGCGGCCACGTCCGCGGGCGGATACGTGACGGCACCGAGCCTCTGGGCGATCTCTTCCCGCAACGTCCGCCCCCCGGCGACCGGCTGGTCCATGAAGTCGTCCCAGAGGTCAAAGGTCAGCGCGATGGCCACGGGCGAATTCGTGGGCAACACCCGACGCAACACGCCGAAGTTCGCCGCCTTCCCGCCCACCCACTTCACATCGGCGGGCTTGAGGTTCGTCGTGTTCGTCGAATAGGCACCCAACCGTGCCTTCGGCGTGAGCTGGAGCGGCTTCACGCTCTTGCGCGCCGCGATCGCATCCCGCAACGACGCATCCACCTCCCCGGTCAGATCCACCACCTCCACGCGGCCGCGCCAGTCTTCCGCCCGCACCGCCACCTCGCGCCCCGACCACCCCGGCAACACCGCACGCAACCCAGCGTCCGATGGCCAACCGAACGGGACGCCATACGTCCGGGCGAGGATCGCAACGTGGGAATTCGGGGTCGCCGGGGTCAACGTCACGATCCCTGCCACGAACGGCACCTCCGCCGGCACGACATCCGTCAGAAGGATGTCGGACGGACGCAACGCACCGGACGCGTACGCCGCCGCAATACCCGTCGATGGCAAGGACACCAACCGGCCCACCGCCCACCCCGGGCTGTAGACCGCATCCCCCTGCTGCCACCGCTCCGCCCCCGTCACCGCCACGCCCTGCCCTTCGAGCCATGCGCGTTCCCGGGCCACCATGGTCGACTGCTCCGCCGTCGGGACATAGAACGCCTGCCACCCCGCCGGAGCCTGCACCGCCGCCATCACACGACGCAGGATGGAGACGAGTTCTTCCCGACCGAACGGATCGCGACCCACCAATTGGATTCCGTACTCGGGCGTCGAGGTTCCCGGAGGCACGAGCACCGCGCCCAGGATGGCCACACGGTTCGAGGCGTTCAGGGTCATCGCGTCGAACTGCGCCCGGGTCGTTCCCCGGAACACCGGCACACGCAACTGCGCCCAGTCATGATGGAACATCCGCCGCCGGCTGTCCTGGAACCACACGCGATCCGGCTCCGACAGCACGATCGCAAACTTCACCCACCGGATCGCCGGGGTGAACGAGAACGGATCCGGGTCCGCATTCGTGAACGGATCGAGCGGAAGCCGCAGGTGATTGCGCCCGTCATCGGCACTCCCGATCGCCCGGGACCGAAGCCGCAGGAACCCGTGATCGCGCAGTTCCCCCACACCCGTGTCCGTGAACGCCCAGTCCGCGTGGTGCAACACCGCGGCGGTGGCCCAGTCCGTGAGGTTGGTGGAACGTTCCAGCGTGTGGACCTGATTGGTGGCTCCGTCTCCCCGGAACGTGATCCACCCGTCGGTGCGCCGCACGGGCAACTCCAGCACGGCAGCGTGCATGCCTACCCCCACCAACCACGCCATCCACAGGGCAAATCCACATCGTCGCAACATCACCATGGTCTCCTATGGCCGCACCCTGCCTGACCGGACGTCCGCCCGAAATCCCGAAACAGGCCAATCCATCCACGGCTCCGGAACAAACGGGAAGCAACGTCCCCGTCGCCTTCCCCGAAGGCTTCTGCGGGCGATGAGGACATCAACGCCCCGATACCATCCGCGCGGGGGCGATGTCGGGATGTGCAGGCCCGAAATAACGTCCGTTTAAAAATCTTCTGAAAACGGTTTGACGCATTGGAAGGTCCCACACTAATTTGCGCGCCCGTTACGGATCCAGAGTAGCTCAATGGTAGAGCACGCGGCTGTTAACCGTGTGGTTGTAGGTTCGAGCCCTACCTCTGGAGCCAACCTTCGGCAACCTTCGCCGAAGCCCCACAGACGGGTTTTCTTCCCCTCGGCTTTCGCCAATTTTCCTAACCGGTGCACGGAGTCCTCTGACGTGGTGGCACCCGTGATATCCGCGACAGATCCAGTCTGAAGCGAGCGCACACGGAACTCCGCTTCCAAGTCCCGGCTGACCGTGAGCAAGACTCTTCTCCCTCGCCGCAACAGTTCCATTCTGCCAAAGCGGGAAGTCTGAGCCCGCTTGTCAGGTTCTGGATGATTGCGGTCACGGCGGGCTCCGGCGACTGGAGTCCATGGTCGGGGATGTAGGGCACACATCCCCCGGACGTGCATCCCACGCCCGCCCTCGCCGCAACGCGGCGCACGGCGAAAGCCCAGGGTGGAGCGGAGCGGAACCCTGGGTCACCCCACCCCACGACACCTCGCCCCAACGGGGCGAACGGTGACCCACCCACCCTGTTCCGTGTGCCCCTTCAGGGCACAAAGGACGTTGTGCGGCGTGGTCCCGGGGTTCCACCCCGGGCTTTCACCGGTTGCCCCTTCGGGGCACGAGCACGACACCCCTGACGGCTCCGGTCGCGCTGAGAGCGCATTCCAAAACAAAAGGCCGGGCGCGTCTGGAGGACGTGCCCGGCCTTTTTCATTCCGAGGAACCAGCGCCGATTACATGTGGGCGATGATGTTGTCGCCGAACTCGGAGCACTTGATCTGCGTGCCACCGTCCATCAAACGCGCGAAGTCATACGTCACGCGCTTGCTGCCGATCGCGCCGTTGAGACCCTTCAGGATCAGGTCGGCCACCTCGATCCAGCCCAGGTGCCGGAACATCATTTCACCGGACAGGATCACGGAGCCCGGATTCACCATGTCCTTGTTGGCGTACTTCGGCGCGGTGCCGTGGGTCGCCTCGAAGATCGCATGGCCGGTGACGTAGTTGATGTTGCCGCCCGGCGCGATGCCGATGCCGCCCACCTGAGCCGCCAAGGCGTCCGAGAGGTAATCGCCGTTGAGGTTCAAGGTAGCGATCACGTCGAAATCCTCGGGCCGCGTGAGCACCTGCTGCAATGCGATGTCGGCGATCGAGTCCTTCACGAGGACCGCGCCGCCGGCGAGGGCAGCCTTCTGCTCGGCGTTGGCGGCATCCTCGCCCTGCGCCTTCTTGGTCTTCTCCCACTGGGCCCAGGTATACACCTTGCTGCCGAAGTTCTCGGTCGCCACGGCGTAACCCCAGTCACGGAAGGCTCCTTCCGTGTACTTCATGATGTTGCCCTTGTGCACGAGCGTGACGGACTTGCGACCGTTGCGGATCGCGTAGTCGATGGCTGAGTGCACCAGACGCGTGGTCCCGGACCAGCTCACCGGCTTGATGCCGACACCCACCTTCACCGAGCTGTCCACACCTGCGATGCCCGCGCTCTTCCAGAAGTCTTCCGCCTTCGCCGACGTCCCAAACCGGATCTTGTTGAAGTCCTTCGGGAACTCCTTGGCGATGAAATCCAGCACCTTCTGCGCTTCGGGCGTTCCCGCCGCAAACTCGATGCCCGCGTAGATGTCCTCGGTGTTCTCGCGGAAGATGACCATGTCGACCTTCTCGGGCCGCTTCACCGGGCTCGGAACCCCCGTGAAGTACTGCACCGGCCGCAGGCAGACATACAGGTCCAACATCTGCCGCAGCGCGACGTTGAGCGACCGGATGCCACCGCCCACGGGCGTGGTCAGCGGTCCCTTGATGCCGACGAGGAATTCCTTGAACGCATCGACGGTGTCGTCCGGCAGCCAGTTGTTGAAACGCTTGAACGATTCCTCACCGGCGAAGACCTCCATCCAGGAAACCTTGCGGGATCCACCGTAGGCCTTGGCCACGGCAGCATCGAACACCCGCTCGCTGGCGGCCCAGATGTCGGGTCCGGTGCCGTCACCACGGATGAACGGAAGGATGGGGTTGGCGGGAACCTGAAGCTTGCCGCCGGCGATGGTGATCTTCTCGCCTGCGGGCACAGAACACGTGGTATACGGCATGGTTTACTGAAAAGTTGAATCCTGGCTTCCGGACGCGCTCGCCGCCCCCGGGTGCCAACCCATGGTCTAGTGCCCCCCCAGCCCAAGGGCAAGTTTCCAGTTCCTCCCACGCCCCTCGGGAATTGCAGATGAGCCCACCTGCCGCCATGGTTCCCAACACATCTCGGTCAATCCACCCCGCTCATGAATCCGCACCCCACCCCCTCCCGTGCCGGCTTCGTCGCCGCCCTCTGCCTCGCTCAGTCTGCCCTGGTCTCCCCGGCGCTCGCGCAATCCGACGACTTCAGCGACGGCAACGACACGGGTTGGACCCGTTACACCCCGCTCGCCCCCTTCGGTGCCGGTGGCACCCACGCCATCGTCAACGGCAGTTACCGCCTCACCGCCCCCGCGAGTCCCAACCCCGATTTCCTCGGGCCCGCCCGCATCGGCAGCCTCTTTCCCAATGCCAATTTCAACCGCGCCCAGGTCGAGGTGGACATCTTCGGCTGGAACACGGCACTGACCCAGTCCGTCGGCGTCTTCGCCCGGGCCTCGGATCTCGGTCTGGGGACCACCACCGGGTACACCTACAACTACAACGTCGTTTCCGGCTTCCATCAGATCAACATGGTGCTCAACGAAGCCGCCTCCCGCGTCGTCAACGAATCCCGCCGCCCCCTGAATCCCGACCATCGCTACCGCATGGTCTTCACCGCCACCGGCAACCAGTTCCTCGGTCGCCTCTACTCCGCCACCAACAGCACCCTGCCCATTCATTCCCTCTTCGGCACCGACGACACCCATGCTTCCGGCCGCTCCGGCGTCTTCGTCTTCGCCATCAACGTCACCCACGGCGTCGACACCCGATTCGACAACTACGTCGCCAGCACGCCCGCTCAGGTCCGATCCACCTTCATGGATGCCGTGCCCGCCGTCGGTGAAATCCCCACCGAACCCGTCGCCTCCATCCTCGTCCGTCTCGCCCAGGTCGAAACCACCCTGCAGACTGATTCCATCCGCCTGACCATCGATGGCCAGACCGTCACCCATGACGTCACCGAGTTCGATTCCATCGTGACGGTCGGACACACCCCGACCACCCCGCTGGATCCGACCCAACCCCACCAAGCGACCCTCCGCGTCCGCGACGAACTCGGCGAACAGACGTTCACGTGGAACTTCGGCACGCCCGCCGCGGTCACCGCCACGCTCTTGGCCTCTCCCAACCTTCAAGCCGCGTTCCAACCGGAGGCCAACGCCGTCCTCGATGCCACTTCCCGACGCTTCACCGCCCCCGTTGTCGGCGACCAGCGCTTCTACCGGATCCAGGACGCCACCCAACGGACCCTCAAGTCGGTCACCCTCGTTGGAAACAACGTCCAGATCGCCTTCGAGTAACCCCACATGCCCCGCTCCGCCGACGGTGCCCCGGCCCGTTTCTCCACCGCCGACACCCACCACATGCGCCGGGCCCTGGCCTTGGCCCGGCGCGCCCTCGGCCAGACGCGTCCCAACCCGATGGTGGGCGCGGTCCTCGTGCGCGATGGAGAAGTGCTTGGCGAAGGCTGGCATCACAAGGCCGGCCAGCCCCACGCCGAGATTGAGGCCCTCCGCGACGCCGCCCGGAAGGGCCACACCACCCGCGGTGCCACGGCTTACGTCACCCTCGAACCCTGCTGCACCCACGGCCGCACTCCGCCCTGTACGGACGCCCTCATCGCCGCCGGCATTTCCCGCGTGGTGGTCGCCGCCACCGATCCCAACCCGGCCCATGCCGGGCATGGCTTCGATATCCTGCGCAACGCCGGCATCCAGGTCGAAGCCGGCCTGCTCGCGAGCCAGGCCACACAGCTGAATTTCGGATTCAACCACTGGATCCTGCACCGCACCCCCAGCGTCACCCTCAAGGCCGCCTTCACCCTCGACGGCAAGATCGCCACCCGCACCGGCGAATCCCGTTGGATCACCGGCCCCGCCGCCCGAACCCGCGTCATGCAACTGCGGGCCGCCCACGACGCCATCCTCGTCGGCATCCAGACCGTCCTTGCGGACAACCCATCCCTCACCATCCGCCAGGGTCGCCGGGAACGATCCCCGGTCCGCGTCCTCCTCGACACCCACGCGCGCACGCCACTCGACAGTCGCGTGGTTTCCGACGCCTTCGCCCAACAGACAATCGTCGTTACCGGTCCGGAGGTGCCCTCGGACCGGGTCGCTGCCCTGCGCGAACGCGTCACCGTCTGGACCGCGCCCCTCGCCGGTGGACGGATCGATCTCCGCTGGCTGCTCGCCGAACTCGGCCGGTTCCCGATCACCAGCCTCCTCGTCGAAGGCGGCGGCGAAGTGCATGCCTCCTTCCTCCGCGATGGCCTCGCCCATCGCACGGCATTCTTCTACGCACCAAAAGTCTTTGGCGGCGCGGACGCCCCGCGCGGCATCGCCGGCGACGGCTTCCAATCCCTCGCCACCGCCCCGGTGCTTGCCAACCTGCGGCACCGACGCATCGGGCCCGACCTGCTCGTCGAGGCCGATCTGAAGTTCACCAGCGGAACACCAACTGGTGAACCCGGCACTCCTGAAGTCCGCTCACACCCAGTCCCAGCAACCGCAGCGGCCGATGCACCAACCGGTGCTGCGCCAGGAGCCAACAGCCGAGCCGGTAAACGTCGCGGGCCTGGTTGACCGGTTCCTCCACCGAGACCTGCCGCGTCAACGTCGTGAAGTCCGTGTAGCGCACCTTCACCTGCACCGTGAGTGCCGTCAGTTGGCGACGCTCCATCCGGCCCGCAATGTCCGCCGCCTGTTCCCGCAGGCATTGCCGCAGGATCGCCCGGTCCTCCGTATCGCGATCAAAGGTGTTTTCCGCGCTGATGCTCTTGACCTCATCCCCGAGTTCCAACGGCCGGTCGTCCTGGCCGAGGGCGAACTGCTTCAACACCGGTCCCCACGACCCAACCAGCGCCCGCAGGTCTCCGGGATGATCCTGCAGATCCCCCACCGTCTTGAGCCCCGCATCCACCAACGCCTTCTCGGTCACCGTTCCTACGCCGTGCAGCGCACGGACCGGCAACGGCCGCAGGAAGGCCACCTTCTCCGACTCCCGGATCAAGGTGAGTCCTGCTGGCTTCCGGAAATCGCTGCCCAGCTTCGCCAGCAGTTTGTTGGACGCCACCCCGATGCTCGCCGTCAGCCGCCGCTCGCTGGCGATCCTTTCCTGAAGCACGCGCGCCAATGGCATCGCACGCTCCAGCGCGTCATCCGCGCCGCCAGGTCCTTCGCCACAAATCCCGCTGAAGTCCAGGTACGCTTCGTCCACCGAAACCTGCTGGATCTGCGCCCCCGTTTCTCCCACCAACGCCATGATGGCCCGCGACTCGTCGCGGTAATGGTCCATCCGAGGACGCAGGAACACGCCATCAGGGCATAACCGCGCTGCGGTCCGACTCGGCATCGCCGATCGCACGCCGAACTTCCGCGCCTCGTAACTCGCCGCGCAGACGACCCCGCGTTGGTCGCCCGGTGCCCCCACGATCACCGGCTTCCCCTTCAAGTCCGGACGATCCCGTTGTTCCACCGACGCGTAGAACGCGTCCATGTCGAGGTGGAGGATCACCCGCTGCATCGCCGCGGATCCTGCAACGACGGCCCGTATCGTTCAACCCACAGCGCGCCCCCGCATGGAACGGGGTGGCGACGTCCTCGTCGCCGTTCCAAAGCCATTCCCAAGGCGATGAGGAAATCGCCGCCCCGTTCCCAGTCTCAAACGGGGGCAGTATCAGGATGCGCCCCGAAGGAATCGCCACGCCAGACCAACCACTCCTACCCCCAACGCGACCATTCCGCCGGACGCCTCCGGCAACGCGATCAAGGTCACCTGTACGCCCCAGTTCGACGAATACGTGCTGCTGGTCGTGGGCACCACCACCTGCTGAAACGTCCAGAACCGGTTTGGATCCAGCGGATCCGGCACCGTCGTGCTCCAATCCCCCCAGCGGTTCCGGTTGTTCGCATTGATCAACTGGTGCGACTGCGTCCCCTCAAACAGGACCAACCCGGTCATCGACCCGAAACTCGTCACCCCCCCCACCGTCCGCCCGACGTACGCCATCGAACCCGGATACTCGTTGGCCGACGTCGTCGCCGTGGTCACCAGCACATCGCCCGCGGCGTTCAGGGAGATGGATGGGAAGATCAGGCTGCGCTGCGGATCGCTGATCACGCCGCTCTGCAGTACCGATCCGTCGGCCGCGAGTTGGGTCCAGAAGATGTCGACCAGTCCATCCGCGGTTTTGTCGGCGGAATGCACGAGCCACGTGGTCCCGTTCCGCATCACCGGTTGCGACAGCAACACCGTGCTGCCGATGTCCAGCGAACGCGCCCCGTCCGGTTGTGCGCCTTCCGAATTGTTGAACCCGATCGTCCGGCTTTGCGGAAAGGAGACGGTGTCATTGGCCGTGTTCCCGTTGAATACCGCACCCGCCGCACCCGTGCCGGTCACCGTCGCCTGCTTGTAAGCCAATCCCACGCCCGTCGACAGCGAACCCGCGTACAACGTCGCCCGTCCACTGCCTCCCGAGCCATCCAGGTCGTTCACCGGATGCAGGAAGAACCCGTTCGCCGCAAACGGCAGTTCCCGGAAGATCGAGGCATTCGCCACGGTCGGCACCGCCTTCACCAGGTCCGCCACGGGAAAGTTGGCCACGCTGATGGTCGGACTCGTCCCACCCATGTTCGCCGAGACCACGAGCGACCCGGCATTCAAGCCGATCATCGTGAAGTCCGCACCGCTTGACGTGCTCCCCGAGGGAAGCGCCAAGTTCACCCGGAACCCATTCCACCCATCACGTGGATCCGAAGTCTTGCTCACCCCCACCAGGACATTCCGGCCAGTCGCTTCCACCGCCGCCGTAAACCACCGATCCGTCACCGGATCGTACAGAACCCGCGGGTCCACGGGTGCAGGCAGGTTGATTCCCATCGACGCCCAGAACACGAGGCTGCTCTGTCCCTGCTGCAATGTTCCAGCACGGTCGTAAACCGCCCACCGCCCATTGGTCACCACCATCACCTGCGTTTCCGAAACCGCCCCCGAAGGATCTGGCGGATTCGAGAACCCGGACGTCGCCCGGGTATTCCCGAGCCAGCTTGAAATCACGGCCTGCCCCTGCAACGAACAAGCCGACGCACAGATGAGGATGCCTCCCAAAATCCCTAAATCCCTAACCACGGCTCCAGCCAACGCACAACCCACCCCCCTGACAAGGACCAACTCCACACACCTTCACCCCACCAAGCGGGGTGGCGACGTCCTCGTCGCCGGTCCTGGGCAATTCTCAGCCGTCTGCATGCGGATGGATGTCGAAGAATGACTCGCGCAGAGACGCGGCCTTCAAACGTGAATCTTCACACTCCAAACTTCCCCCCCACCACCGGCACCGCCTGCCGCAACACCCGCACGCGCATCGGCGTCTCACCCACCACGTCCCCGTCCAACGCCACCGGTTGTGGCGTGGCCGCTTCCACCTCCATCCAACCCGAGCGGAAAAAGTCCACACGCGGATGTCGGATGTGCGTCCCCTGCGTGAGCCGGAAAAACTGTCGCGCGATCGCCCCGCGCCCCAGCGCGCGAATCAGGCTGACGTCCGAGAGCCCATCGGCCAGATCCGCCCCCGGCGCGATCCGCATCCCACCACCGCCAGCGTGCGGTGCATTCGCCGCCAGGGCCACCACCAACGGTTCCTCGACCCGCCCCCGTTCCGTCGAGACCCGCAGGGCCACCGGTTGCCAGTTGGCCAGCGCGCGGAAGAAACCCACCGAATAGCTCAACTGCGGACCGAACCACCGTTTCACCCGGGGCGTGGTGTACCGAAGGATGTCACTCGCAAATCCCACCGCCGCGAACAGGAACCCGTGTCGGACCACCTCCCGGCCTCCCTGATGACAACGCACCTCGAGGACGTCCATGCGCCGCACCCGGTCGGCACCACCGGTCTGGAATTGTCGCAACGCCTCCAGCACTTCCGGTTCGCGCCTGAGCCCCAGATGCCGCGCCACGTCGTTCCCCGTCCCGAACGACACGGGAGCCACGCCACGGACACGTCCGACACCACAGGTCAACATCCCGCCCACCACTTCACAAAAGGTTCCGTCGCCCCCGACCGCGAGCAGCACGTCCACCTGCCCCGCCAACTTCTGGGCGCACACCACGCCACCGCCCGGCCCTGCGGTTTCCATGATCTGCACGCCATGCCCATCCCGGGCCAACGCCTCGCGGAACAGACGCAACCGCGCGCCTTGATCCCGACCGGCATTCGCCTTCGGATTCACCACCATCCCGACGCTCAGCGGACTTCCCATGCAAGTTTCCCGACATCACACCACGACAGCGTCGCCCGAGAAGCCGCTTTCCCCTTCGAGGCACAGCAGGCTTCCGATCGTCACGCGCGCAATCTCGCTCAACGCCTCGTGCGTGAGGAATGCCTGGTGCGATGTGACCAGCACGTTCGGGAAGGACAGCAGCAGGGTCAACTCATCGTCTTGGAGTACCCGCCCCGAGTGATCCTCGAAAAACACGCCTTCCTCCTCCTCGTAGACATCCAGCGCCACCCCACCCAACTGGCCTGACTTCAGCGCACGGATCAGCGCCGTGCTGTCGATCAGCTTCCCACGGCTCGTATTGACGAGGAACGCCCCCGACCGCATCCGAGCCAGGCTCGTCTCGTTCAGCAGATGATGCGTCGCCGGCGTCAGCGGCAGGTGCAACGTCAGGATGTCACACCCCGACATCACCGTCTCGAGATCCGCATACACCACCCCATGCTTCGCCGCCCACGCCAACTGGGGCATGGGATCATACGCGATCACGGAACACCCAAAGCCGCGGAAGATCTGGGCCGCGATCCGCCCGATCTTGCCTGTCCCCAGAACGCCCACAGTCTTCCCGTACAGATCGAATCCCACCAGTCCACTCAGGGAGAAGTTGTGCTCCCGGACGCGGTTGTAGGCCCGGTGGATCTTTCGGTTGAGCGCCAACAGCAGGGCCACCGTGTGTTCGGCCACGGCGTGCGGCGAATAGGCAGGCACGCGAACAACCCGAAGCCCGAACTCCCGCGCCGCCGCCAGGTCCACGTTGTTGAAGCCCGCACAGCGCAGCGCCACCAACCGCACCCCAAGCCCGTGCAACACCTCCAGGCAGCGACGGTCCAGACGGTCGTTCACGAAGACGCACACTGCCCCGGCCCCGGATGCGGACGCCGCCGTTTCGGCCGTGAGCCGGAACTCGTGAAACCGCCAATCCAGTCGGGCGGAGTCCGCATTCCGCTCAAAGTATTCCCGGTCGTATGGCTTGGTATCGTAGAACGCGACAGTGGTCATGAAATCAGTTCCTTTCAGGCTCAACGGGGCTTCTTCAACCACCCTTGGGTCGAACCACCCCAAACTGTCCACGACCTCCCGGCAAGCAACACGCGATACCACACCCTTTATGGCCAGATCATGGATGAAGATTGCCTCCATTGTCGGAGACGGCGACGCCACACAGGCCATTCTGGCCTGAGCGTGTTCTCCGCACCCATCCCCGGAGGATGGGCGCATCTTGACACTACCCCCGCATGGAACGGGGTGGCGACGTCCTCGTCGCCGTTCCAAAGCCATTCCCAAGGCGATGAGGACATCGCCGCCCCGAATCCTTTCCAAAAGGGGGCAGTGTCCAGATGCGCCCCCGGAGAATTCCACCCCATGGCTCCACTCGCCAAAAACCGGGGTGACCTCCATCGTTCCCACCCATGCAAGACGACGTTCGCATCGCTCTCCTCCGACTCGCCCTCCATGCCGCCCTCGCCGATGGCATCGCCTCCCCAGCCGAGCGCGCCGCCCTCGAAAACCTGAGGAACACCAGCCCGGACACCATCCCCGCCGTCGACCAGATCCTCGCCAACATCCAGAACCGACGCCTTTCGGTGCAGGATCTGGTCAGCCCGTTCACCGACGAAGCCTCCCGCGCGGAAGCCTGGGCCACCACCCTCGCCGTTTGCGAAGCCGATGGCCCCCCTTCGGCCGCCGAGCGGTGGTTCCTTGACGAAGTCCGCTCCGCCCTCCGCCTGTCCCCGGCTCCCGCCACCGGGACCGAAACCCTCGCCGAATCCGTGGCGGCCACTGTTCCGCCTGCTTTCGCAGCCTCCGCACCCGCCCCCCAGTTCCAGCCCGCACTGACCCCGGACGCCAACGCCCTCGACAAGACCATCCTCAACCACGCGTTGCTCGCCGGCGGCCTGGAGCTCCTGCCCGACACCCTCGCCACCATGGCCATCCTTCCGGTCCAGATGCGACTCGTCTATGAGGTCGGCAAGGCCCACGGCGTCCAGCTCGACCGTGGGCACATCATGGAATTCCTGGGTGTGGTCGGGGTCGGGGTCGCCTCGCAGGTCGTCGAACGGTACGCCACCCGGTGGCTGAGCGGCCTTGCCGGGAAGTTCCTCGGTGGCATCGGCCGATCCATCGTTTCGCAGGCCACCAGTTCGGGAATGTCCTTCGCCACCACGTACGCCCTCGGCCAGCTGTCCCGTCAGTATTACGCCGGTGGCCGCCGCCTCGGTGCCGTGGAACTCAAGTCCACCTTCGACGGTCTCCTCGGACAAGGCCGCCGCCTCCAGGAACAGTACCTCCCCCAGATCCGGCAACAGGGAGCCTCCCTCCGCGGTGCCAACCTCGCCCAATTCATCCGCGGCATCTGAAGGCCGGGGCGTTTGAAGGCCGCGTGCCCCCACGCGGCGCATCCTTCAACCCCGCCGGGTGAGGGCACCCGGCCTTCAGTGGAAGAGACTGGGTTCTGGCAACTGGCAACTCGCCCTGCTGCCCGGCTTCAATCTTGAATCTTCAAACTCTCCACCCACCCACATTCCCATGGCGGCAGATCCCGAACATCCCCATCCTTCGGCATGGTTCGAGATCACCGTTCCTTCCGTCGGGTGCGCAGGATCCTTGGAGTGATGGCCCTCCTGGCCAGCGCCTCCTTCCTCCCCCTCGCCGCCGCCGACCGCTGGTGGCCTGATTCCGTCGAGACCGCGCTCGCCCAGGCCGGTACCAACCGCGCCCGTCTGGAACCCCTGCTCCTCGCCACCCCGCCCGCCCAACGGCCAGGCATGGCGTTCCTGATCGAGAACATGCCGGAGCCGGACCTCGCGACCATCGACGCCGGCCTGCTCGCCACCAACACCGCCCTCGCCTACGAGGCCATGGCCTCCGCTCCCTGGGCCAAGCAGATCCCAACCGACGTCTTCCTCAACGACATCCTCCCCTACGCCTGCGCCAACGAAACACGCGATCTCTGGCGCCCGAAGCTCCGCGAACTGAGCCTCCCGTTGATCCAGGACTGCAAGACCCCCGGCGAAGCCGCCCGACGCCTCAACGAACGCCTCTTCCCCCTCGTCAACGTCAAGTACAACACCAAGCGCCGTCGCCCCGACCAAAGCCCGCTCGAAACCATGGAAAGCGGCATGGCCACCTGCACCGGCCTCTCCGTGCTCCTCGCCGACGCCTGCCGCGCTGTCGGTGTTCCCGCCCGCATTGTCGGCACGCCACTCTGGGCCAACATGCGCGGCAACCATACCTGGGTCGAAATCTGGGACGGCGACTGGCACTTCCTGGGTGCCGCCGAACCCGACCCCGCTGGACTCGACCGCGGATGGTTCGTCCACGACGCATCGCAGGCAAAGCGCGACGAACCCCGGCACGCCATCTACGCCACCAGCTTCCGCAAGACCGGCCTCCCGTTCCCCATGGTCTGGGCCCGGAACATCCGCTGGGTCCCGGCCGTCAACGTCACCGACCGCTACACCCCGAAGGCCACTCCCCCCAAGGACGGCAAGACCCGCCTCCTCGTGAAGGTCCTCGACCGACCCGCCGGTCGCCGCGTCAAGGCCGACGTCCACCTCATCGAGACCGGATCCACCGCATCGACCTGGTTCGGCACAAGCCGCGAGGAAACCGCCGACATGAACGACATCCTTCCCTTCGAGGTGACCCCGGGGAACGACTACGTCGTCACCGTCCGCTCGGGCTGGACCGAAACCCAGACCCGCGTCCAGGCCACGGCCGCGCCCGAACAGGTCGTGATCGTCCCGCTGTTGTCCATCCCGCAGATCACCCACGCCTCCCAGGCCTGCTATCTCCCGGTCGCCGGAGCCCGCCCCGCCATGGGGCGGCTCCTGCCTCGGCCTTGAGCCAACTCACGCGACCGCCAACCCGCCCTTGCGCACATGGGCGGGCAGCCGGAAATGCTCGCCGTGTTTGTGGGTCAGGTTGATGAGCATCTGCGCGGCGATGATGTGGAAGCTCTGGGCCCACGCCAACGGGGTGTTGTGGCCCAACTGTTCCCCCACCCACATTTCCGGAACGTACCCCTCCGGCGTCATCGCCTTCTCCAGCATTTCGAAATACTCCACCGACTTCCGGAAGTATCCCACCCGTTCCTCCCAGGACAGGTGGATGGCCTGACGGCCGAGATCGAACTCTCGGCCGTACTCGGCCATCTTTGAGTAACAGATCGAAAGCCACGCCAAGCCGAGCGGCCACTGCGCCGTCTCGCCCTGATGCGCCGCCAACCCCTTCCCGCAGTACACGTCCCCGGGATACCGACGCACGCCCCGCTCCCCCACCAGATGCGTCTCCACGTTCTTGAGGATCGTCTTCTTGGTCTCGAAATCCACGATGCTGTACGGCCACAGCAGGCTCAATTGCGCCATGTCATACGGCCGGCCTTCGGACTCCCGCGGCAACAGCGTCATCAACGCCCCGTGCCCGTCCGCAATCATCCGCTCGCTCACCGGCACCAGATGCCCGATCTCGATCTTCTGCTTGTACTTGTAGTCGTAGTAGCCTTGGTCGAACCACATCATCAACCCACCCAGCACCGCTCCAAAGCTGCTCGAATGCGATTCCGGTCCCTCTTCCCAAACGCCGAAATCCGGCTCGAAACCCATGTTGAAGATGTAGCTCCGGATGTGCCCGATCAGCGTGAAATCCTCCGGCGTGAACCGGAAACCGTACCCCTTCCGGATCAGGTCGCCGATCTTGTACATGAACAGCCCGAACACATCCAACTGGTGGTGTCCCCAGTCGTCCGTGATCGTCTCCAGCGTCGTTGGGTGCACCCGCGCCGGCATGAACAATCCCCGCTGATGCCGTACGTCCGGCTTCACGATCGAGGCCTTGATGATGCGGTGGTGGTACCGCTTGAAGATGTCCAGGACCAACCGGAGGCTCTCGACCATCCGGTCATAACACCCGAGGTACTCGTTCGCGTACGTCGCGAACATGATGTCCCGGATCCAGTACACGTTGTACGCGTCCCCGGATCCGTCTTCCGCCGAGTACGGACTGGCCACGTAGCCCCCATTGGGCCGCCGCAGCCGCTCAAGGATCTGGTAGGAAAGCCGCACGCGCTCGTCGATGGGGTGCTCGAAGAAGGATGCCATTTTGTCAGGATTGGGGTTGGAGGCCGGTCACGCTCCAATTCGCTTCCGGCCCGCAGGAAGATCCTGCCCCCGGCCCTGCGTCGACCGCACGCCCAAAAAACTTCCACGTCGCACCCGCGCCCGCTCCACGGCACCCTTTCCCCGGTGAGCGAACTGTCACATGTCGATGCCCGGGGCGAAGCCCGCATGGTGGATGTCACCCGCAAGCCCGCCCTCCTACGGGAGGCGGAGGCCGCGGGTGAAATCCGCCTGAATCCAGCGACCCTGGCCCTCATCGAGTCCAACCAGGTCGCCAAAGGCAACGTCCTCGCCACCGCCCGCCTCGCCGGAATCATGGCCGCCAAACGCACCGGCGAACTCATCCCGCTCTGTCACCCGCTCCCGATCACCCACTGCGAGGTCGACTTCCATATCCCCGATTCACGGGATCGCATCCAGATCACCGCCACCGCCCGGATCACTGCCGGCACCGGCATTGAAATGGAGGCCCTCACCGCCGTCTCCGTCGCCGCCCTCACGCTCTACGACATGTGCAAGGCCGTCGACAAATCCATGGTCATCGGCGAAATCCGACTCCTCCGGAAGTCCAAGCAGGAAATCCACCCATGATCCACCACCTCCACGGCAAACTCGTCGACGCCCTCCCCTCCCTCGCCGTCATCGACGTCCACGGCGTCGGCTACGAAGTGCTCATTCCCCTCTCCTCCTTCGATCGATTGCCTCCGGTGGGACAGGAGGTCCGGCTCCTGACCCACCTCGCCGTCCGCGAGGACGCCCACATCCTCTACGGCTTTGTCACCCCGTCCGAACGCGACCTGTTCCGCCTCCTGATCCATACCGTCAGCGGCATCGGACCCAAGATCGCCCTCGGCATCCTTTCCGGCCTTTCCGTCAACGCCTTCCGCTCCGCCGTCGCCGCCCAGGACGTCAAGGCCCTCTCCGCCGTCTCCGGCGTCGGGCGCAAGACCGCCGAACGGATCGTCGTTGAACTGAAGGACAAGATCGCCGCCTTCGGGATCGATCCGTCCACACCGGGCAGCCCGCGTGCCGTCCTTCCCGAACCGGAAGCCCGCCTGGCCGACGCCGCCGCCGCCCTCGTGGCTCTTGGATTCAAACCCGCCGAAGCGCAGGAATCCGTGCGCGCCGCCGCCGCACTGCTGGGCTCCGACGCCACCGTGGAAAAGATCGTCCGCGCCTGCCTGCGGAAGCCTGCCTGATGGACGCCGCCCCCGAATCCAGATCCGCCGCTCCCCGCGCCAAGGGAGGCCCCGTCATCCCTGCCCAACCCAGGTGGCATGGCCGGATCGCAGCCCACGCCGCCTTCTGGGTTGCCCGGATCCTCGCCACCACCTTGCGCTGGTCCTGGGACGACCGCGCAGGCGTCGTGGCTCCCACGCACAACCAACCCGTCATCTTCGCCGTCTGGCACAACAGGATCCTGCTTTCCGCCTTCATCTATCGCCATCTGACCCGCGGAAAGTCCAACCGCCGGCTGGCCACCCTGATCAGTGCTTCCCGTGACGGCGGATTCATCGCCTGCGTGATGCAACTGTTCGGCCTCATCCCCGCCCGCGGATCTTCCAGCCGCCGCGGTGCCGCCGCGCTCCTCGACCTGGTCCGTCACGCCCGCAGCGGTTGCGACATCGCCATCACTCCCGACGGCCCCCGCGGCCCCCGCTACCAGGCCCAGGACGGCATCATCATCCTCGCCCAGGTCACCGGACTGCCCATCGTCCCGGTCGCCTACCGGCTCTCCTGGAAAAAGGTCCTGCGCAGCTGGGACGCGTTCCAGATCCCCCTGCCCTTCAGCCAGTGCGAGGTCACCTTCGGCCCGCCCCTTCAGGTTCCCCGGGAACTGACCCCCGACCAAATCGCCGAACTGCGTGCCGAACTGGAATCCCGCCTCCGGTCCATCACCCGGGATTGACCCCCTGCGCGCCCGTCCCCTGCCAGCCCCCTGCCTGCCCCCTGCCTGCCCCCTGCCAGCCCCCTTCCCCGCCCCCTCCCCGCACACCTCCCACGGACCCGAACCCACCCGATCCGAACCCACCCGATCCCTCGGACGCGGGTACCCCGGGGAATCGGACGCCCTTGGGAGGAATCCAGGAGGAAGGCCGCCGCGCCCCCCCTGAATTTGCAACGGCGCGTCGCATATGCGACGCGCCGTTGCAAAACACCCCCCATCCGCCCCCGTCTGACCCCGTGATTTGCAACCGGACGTCGCATATGCGACGTCCGGTTGCAAATCGTGGGGGGTGGCACGCACACCTCCAAGAGCCACCCCGTCGGCGTCCGGGAAACCAACGGCAGCCGTCCAAGCCGTCGAGTGCGCATCTGGACACTGCCTCCTTTTGGAAAGGATTCGGGGCGGCGATGTCCTCATCGCCTCGGGAATGGCTTTGGAACGGCGACGAAGACGTCGCCACCCCGTTCCCAGGGGGGCAGTGTCAAGATGCGTCCAGCCGTCAACGATCCACGGAAGATCGGTTTACAAGACAGCCCGGGATCCGTCATCGTGACGGGACTGGCTGCGCTCCCCGCGGCCGCACGCAACGCATGAGCGAGAACATCCGACACGATTGGTCCCTGGCTGAATTGCAGGCACTCCACGACCTGCCCCTGCTGGAGCTGGTGTTCCGTGCTGCCACCGTCCACCGGCAGCACCACAACCCGCGCGAGATGCAGGTCAGCAAGCTGATCTCCATCAAGACCGGGGCCTGCCCGGAGGACTGTTCTTACTGCGCCCAATCTTCCCGCTACTCCACCGGCGTCGCGCCGGAGAAGCTCATGGACAAGTGCCGCGTGCTCGAGATCGCCGGTCGCGCCAAGGACGCCGGGGTCTCCCGCGTTTGCCTGGGTGCCGCCTGGCGCTCCGTCCGTGATGGCGAACAATTCGACAAGGTCGTCGACATGGTGCGCTCCGTGACGGACATGGGCCTCGAGGTCTGCTGCACGCTGGGCATGCTCTCGACGGATCAGGCCAAGCGCCTCGAACAGGCCGGGCTCTACGCCTACAATCACAACGTCGATTCCTCCGCCGAGTTCTACGAGACGATCATCACCACCCGCACCTACGCCGATCGTCTCCAGACCATCGACAACGTCCGGAAGACCAACGTCACCCTCTGCTCCGGCGGGATCATCGGTCTCGGTGAGACCGTGGATGACCGCCTCAAGATGCTGCTGACGCTCTCGGCCATCCGACCGCATCCGGAATCGGTCCCGATCAACGTTTTGAGCAAGGTCGAGGGAACGCCGTTGGCCAAGAATGCCGATGTGCCTTCGTGGGATGTCGTGCGGATGATCGCCACCACCCGGATCGTCATGCCGTTGTCCGACGTCCGACTGACCGCGGGCCGCGCGCATCTGCCGGAAGGCATCCAGGCGCTGTGTTTCCTCGCCGGTGCCAACTCCATCTTCTCCAGCGAGACCGAATTCATGCTCACGAAGGCCGTGCCCTCGCCGAGCTACGACGCCGATCAGGCCCTGCTCGCCGCCCTCGGCATGACCTTCCGCGAACCGTTCAAGCTCGGACATCCCACCGACCGCGCCGCGGCGTGCGAGGACGCGGCCTGTACGGAGTCCTGCACGGCGTAAAGCCGTCCCCGGCACTCGCCGGTCTTCACCCCCGCTCGCCCCAAAACCATTTGGCCAACAAGTTCACCTTCACACTGACCAGCGACGACCGTCGCCGCCCCCTCCCGCACAAGATCATCATTGGCCTCGGGATCAACGAATCCGTGCGCCACGTCGCGATGAAGTTCCTCGGATGGATCCTGTTCTTCCGCGACCGCCTTTCGATCGACACCGACCTGGAGAACGACGCCATCCCGTTCGTTCCGGATATCGTCGAACTCGGGTATGACATGCGCCCGGTCCTGTGGGTGGAGTGCGGCGAGTGCTCGATGGCCAAGCTCCACAAGATCGCCGTCAAATGTCCCGAGGCCCGGATCTGGGTGCTGAGGGAATCCGTCGACGCCGCCCAGGCCTTGCTGAAGGCCATGAAGAAGGAGGAATTCCGACGCGACCGCTACAGCGTCATCGCGCTCGATCCGGAGTTCTTCGAGGAGGTCTGTGGGCTCGTGCGCGAACGGAACGCATTCCACCTCTTCCGCGCCGATTTCGACGACCGGGTCCTCCAGTGCGAACTGAACCAACTCTGGTTCGACACGACCTTCGAGGTCTTCCACTACTGACCTTCAACGCCGTCGCCATTTACGGAAGGCCAGCCCCAGCAACTCGCTGATTCCGCGGAATCGGCCACCTGGTTCCACCCAGCGTTCGAGCACGTGGAAGCAGAAGTAGTGGACGCGGCAGGCGCTCCACACCAGCAACGCCAGCAGCAGGGGCGGTTGCCATCCCCCGCCCGCCTGCAACCAGAGCAACCCCAGGCAGACAACGGCGATCAGGCCCAGCAACACCGCCTTCACCCACATCCACCGGGGATCCTTGAGATCACGCATCACGGGAATTGGACCGGACAGCCGCTGCACCCTCCTTCGCCGACGGAAACAACTCCGCCAACCGGCGCGATCGGTACTCGAACATCCGCACCAACTCCGGCCGCACGATCCATCGATCCACCAATCCGCCACCCCAGACGGCATACTGGACGTGATCCAGGACCCGCGTCCCACCCTCGGTTTCCTCGAAGGCGTGTTCATGCCGCCAGCGCCGGTAAGGCCCGCGCAATTGGATGTCGACGAACCGCTGCGGTGCCTCCCAGATCTCGAACCGGCCACGCCACGGCATCGGCAGCCCGTGCAACCAGACCCGGTAGCCGAACTCCATTCCCGCGTGACCGGAAGCCGGGCCACCCTGGGGAATGTCGACCCGCACCCACGGCGGCGTCAGCACCGCCAGATTCGACGGGTTCGCGAAGAACGCGAACACTTCAGCCCGCGGTCGAGGCACACGACATTCCGCACGATATTCCCGGATCTTCACAGTGATGGGCGTGGAACCGGCCAGCGCTGCAGCGCGTCCCCAATCTGTCCCCTTGCAAGGCACATTCGGGGCGGCGATGTCCTCATCGCCCCGTGAAACGCTCTGGAGAGGCGACGAGGACGTCGCCACCCCGTTCCGTTCAGGGGAACTTCAGGATGCGCCGCGGCAAAGCCGGTTCAACGACTCCCATCCTTCGCTCACTTCGGGATGATCCTCAACTCGGTGAGCGCATTGATCAGGAATTGGAACGCGATCGCCGCCAGCAGCAATCCCATGACCCGCTCGGCCACCCGGAGAGCGATCGGGCTCAGCCAGCGAACCCCGCGGGCAGAAATTGCCAGCACGACATAACTCACCCCGCACACCACGACGATCGCGCCACCGAGCGCCAACTGCTTTCGCCAGTCGTCCGCCTTCGTGTGCAGCAGGATCACCGTCGAGATCGCACCCGGGCCGGCCAGCATCGGCACCGCCAGCGGCGTGACGGCAATATCCTCCTTCGCGGCACCTGCCTCCTTTTCCTCGGAGGTCTCCTGCACCTTCGACCGCTGCGCCCGGACCATGTCCAGAGCCACCAGCAACAGCACCACGCTGCCGGCCATCTGGAAGGCCGGAATCGTAATGCCGAGGAACCGGAAAAGCGCGTTGCCCACCACCCCGAACACCAGCATCAGCAAACACGCCACGATGCAGGCCACCTTGGCCATCCGCTGCCGCTCGGGCACGGGACTGTCCGCCGTCATCGTCACGAACGCCGGCACCGTCGCGATCGGATCCACGATCACGAACAGCGAACTCAGCGCCAGCAGGCCAAATTCAACAACACTCATGCCACGTCACTCCACGCAGGGAACCAGCACCGCATCGGTCATCCCGTGGATGATCTTCTTGTCCGCTGGACAGATCGTCGCCAGCACGCCTCCCAGCTTCGGCCGCGCCGCCTCGCCTTCGCCGGACACAAAGTAATACGGGCACAACCGCACCCGCCCCGGCATCGCCTTCACTTCATCCGCCCCGGTCCACCACGAGGTCTCCACCGTGCGCGGCTTGTGGTAGCGCTGCAGCAGATGCGGGTTCGTTCCCCACGCTGCCAAGGCTCCGTCAACCGCGAGACTCCATTCCTCCGCGCTCAGGTCGCTGCCCAGATGCACCCCGCGTGCCCCCCACGCCTGCGACGAGAACCCGGAGACCTTCAGGATCAGGTCGCGCTCGCGTTGCGACAACGCCTTCAACTGCTGCCAGTCCGTGATCTCGAGTCCGGGGTAGGCCGCGTGCGGCGGCAGCGGGCTCGGATCCAGCACCCACGAGTACGGCGTGGCCTTCTGCATCCGATCCAGAAACCCTTCGCCCAGTTCCGCGCGCCAGAAGGGCCGCAGGTTGCGGTTCCACAACAGAGCCGCCCAGAGCTTCTCCTCGAAGAGGGGTTTCGGCGGCGGGGTCAACCGGATGCGCTTCTCCGCGGCGGCCGCAAACCACGAATCCACGTTCGGAATGTTCGCGAGGTCGAACAACTCGAAGAACCGGTACACCGCGTCACCGTCCTGCACCCCGTTGAAATCCTGGCCCACGACCTGGAAACGTTCCCCCAGCAACCCGGCCAGCCACTCCATCTCCGGCCGGTATCCCGCCGATTCCTCCGAGACCACCATCCGCACCCGCGGCGCGTTCCCAAAGATGGACTCGAACCCACGCAACATGCCGTCGGCACCCCCAAGGACCGGATCGCCCAGTCCCGCGTACGTGGTGTTCAGCCAATGGGTCAATCCGATGCCGCCCGGGACCGAATCCAACTCCGAGATCGCGATGCCGCCTTCCGTCAGCAGCACGTCCGGGCGGATCACACGCGGAACGTCGGTCTTGAAACCCGCGTGGCGTTGCCACGCCACCAACGACGCCGGCTTTCCCTGATCGAGCAACTCGGCGATCCAACCCGGGGCCTTGCCTTCGACACTGCGTCGATACAGGAGGTTTGAGGCGCGATAGAACTGCAGGAGCACCCGGCCCAGCATGTCGAGATCCCGGACCATCGCCTTCCCGAGCGCCAGAGGCCGCGGGCCCACCCGCCACGTCTGGCCGGCGAACAACCCGCCCTCCGGCATCGCCGCCTTCACCCGTTGCGCCCGCTCCAGATCCGTCATGCCCGTGAACCCTGCCCGGTTCCCACCTTTGTTTGAAGCGGCTTTCTGCCCGCGCACCAACCCAGGGCGCGTCTTGACACCGCCCCCACGCGACGGGGTGGCGACGTCCTTGTCGCCGTTCCAAAGCCATCCCCAAGGCGATGAGGACATCGCCACCCCGTTCCATGCGGGGGCGGTGTTGAGATGCGCTCTGGGACAACCACACCCCGGAAAAAGCGTTGCCGCTGGTCGCGAAGCAGCGCTATTTCAACAGCACATGTTTCCCCGTTCCCGATTCCTTCAGGCCCTCGGCCTGTCGCTCGCCTGCCTCCTTGCGTCGGGATGCGCCTCGCTCTCGTCCACGGACAATGACAGCGCGGCCCACGGGGTGCACCTGTACGAGACCAACAACGTCATCCGGGTCGACCTGGATGGCCAGTTGTTCACCCAGTACCACTTCAAGGACGTTTCGCGGCCTTTCCTCTACCCCCTGCTTTCCGCCGACGGCGAACACCTGACCCGTCGCTGGCCCCAGGAGGACGTCCCGGGCGAGGAACACGATCACCCCCATCACCACGCGCTGTGGTACAGCCACGGCGACGTCAACGGCGTCGATCTGTGGAGCGAATCCGCCAAGGCCGGTCGCACCGTGCAACAAGCCATCGTCTCCCGGAAGTCGGGGGCCAATACCGGCGAACTGACCACCCGCAACGAGTGGCGTGACAAGGACGGCAAGGTCATCGCCCACGACACCCGGACCCACCGTTTCCACCGTCCGACCGGCCCTGAGCGCATCATCGACTTCGAGATCACGATCGAGGCCACCCAGGGCGAGGTGACGCTGGGCGACACCAAGGAAGGCACGTTCGCCATCCGCATGGCGGAATCGATGCGGAACAAGCAGCCAAAGAACCAACCCGGGCTGGGTCACCTCACCAGTTCTCGCGGTCACAAGGATGGCGAAGTCTGGGGAAAACGCGCCGAATGGGTGGACTACACCGGGCCTGTTAACGGTAAAACCTACGGAATCGCCATTTTCGATCATCCCCAGAACCCCCGTTACCCCACGTGGTGGCACGCCCGCGATTATGGCCTGTTTGCTGCGAACCCATTCGGTGTGCACGATTTTGAGAAAAGTGCGAAGGGCACGGGCGACCTCAAGATCCCGGCCGGCGGTTCCATCACGTTCCGCTATCGCGTCCTGCTGCATCCCGGAGACACGGCCTCGGCAGGAATCGCGGCTCGCTTTGACGAGTTCGTGCGCGCTATAAAGGTAAAGCCATGAAAAAGCTTCTCTTCCTCCCGCTGGTCGCACTGATCGCCGCCGGTTGCGCCTCCTCTCCCCTGGGTCTCGGTGTCGGCACCGGCATCTCCACCGGGCGCGTCTATGCCGCCGGCCAGAAGGCCGTCCTCGAAGCCGATCGCACCGCGGCCCCCGATTGCAAGGACCGCAAGGTCACCAACACCGAGGTGGTCACGGCCCCGAAGGTCATTGCCACGCCTTACGACCAGGCCTACACCCACAGCCTGCCTGACACCTCAAAGGCCACCTCCTCCCCGAGCATTCCGCTGCGTCGCAGCGAGACCACGCACTCGGAGTACACTGAACGCTGGACCGTTTCCCGCTGTGGGGAGCGCGCCCACTATCTCGTCACCTTCCGTCCCAACGGCGAAGTCCAGGTCGTTGCGGACAAGTAAACCCCATCCAGTTCCACCCACGTCATGAATCGTCGACAGTTCCTCGCCGCCAGTTCGATCGCGGCGGCCGGCCTGGCCCTTCCGGGCTCGGCACTCGCCCGCCAGGCCGCCCGCTCCCGCGTCATCGGACCCAACGATACGATCCGCGTCGCCATCGTCGGCTTCAACAGCCGCGGCAAGGACCACATCGAAGGATTCCGGAAGCTCGCCGGCGTCAAGATCGTGGCCTTGTGCGACGTCGACAAGAAGGTGCTCGAAACCGAGGCGAAGAAGTTCGCCGACCGCGGAGAACCGGTCGCCACCTTCACGGACGTGCGGAAGCTGCTCGAGCAGGCCGACATTGACTGCGTCTCCACGGCCACACCGAACCACTGGCACGCGTTGCTGTCCGTGTGGGCCTGTCAGGCTGGCAAGGATGTCTACGTCGAGAAGCCCGTTTCCCACAATGCCTGGGAAGGACGCCAGATCGTCGAGGCGGCCCGGAAGTACAACCGCATCGTCCAGACCGGCACCCAGAGCCGCTCGAACCCCGGCCTCCGCGAGGCCGTCGAATGGATCCACGCGGGCAACCTCGGCAAGATCACCCTCGCCCGCGGCCTCTGCTACAAGCCGCGCCAATCCATCGGCAAGGTCTCCGCGCCTACGGCCATTCCCGACCACATCGATTACGACCTCTGGTGCGGCCCGGCCCCCACCACGCCGTTGATGCGCCAGAAGCTGCACTACGATTGGCACTGGCAGTTCGTCACCGGCAACGGCGATCTCGGGAACCAGGGCATCCACCAGATGGACATCGCCCGCTGGGTCCTGCGCGAGAAGACGCTCTCGCCCGCCGTGTTCAGCATCGGCGGCCGCTTCGCCTACTCGGATGATGGCGACACCCCCAATTCCCAGTTCGTCTACCACGCCTACAAGGCCGCCCCCCTGATCTTCGAGGTCCGTGGGTTGCCCCGCTCCAAGGAATTCCACAAGGAAGGTTGGGCCAAGAACATGCCCGACTACCGCGGCGCCCAGGTCGGCGTCGTCGTCGACTGCGAGGGCGGCCAGGTGGTCATCCCCTCGTACGACTCCGCCATCGCCTACGACAAGGCCGGCAAGGAAATCCGCCGGTGGAAGCAGGGAGCCGACCACTACGCCAACTTCATCGCTGCCGTGCGGAGCCGGAAGGCCGCCGACCTCAACGCCGACATCGAGGAAGGTCACCTGTCGAGCGCCCTCTGCCATACTGGCAACATCAGCTATCTCCTCGGCGACAAGCTCCGTCCCGAAGCCATCCGCGAGCGCCTGAAAGGCGACGCCCCGGCCCTCGAAACCTTCGAGCGCCTCGCGTCCCACCTCGCCGAGAACGGCGTCGACCTGGCCGCCACCCCGGCCGTCCTGGGAACCCATCTGAAGATGGATCCGAAGACCGAGAAGTTCACCAACTCCCGCGAAGCCAACATCCGCCTCAAGCGCGAGTACCGGAAGGGCTTCGAGGTTCCAGCGAAGGTGTGAGGCCGGATCTGCGGGAGTGCCCCAAGGTTGGTTGATGTATGCGACCAACCTTGGGTTCAAGGGAGGCCTCATTTGCCCGTTTGAATAACAGTCCCGAGTAGTGGAGAGTTCCGTTATGAGCACGCTGCTGCATCGGATCACGATTGACCCTGAGGTCTGCCATGGCCGACCGGTGATTCGAGGACTCCGGTATCCCGTTGAAGCCATGCTCGAGTACCTTGCTGCGGGTGACTCCGTCGACGATCTGCTGAACGAGTTTCCGGACTTGGAGCGCGACGATCTCTTGGCATGCCTGGAGTTTGCCACTCAGTCCCTGAAACTGAGGAGCCAGCACCTCGTGCTCGCATGAAGTTCCTGGTGGACGCCCACTTGCCACCAAGTCTGTCCAGACTTCTCACCGCCTCTGGCCACGACTCAGTCCACACTCAGGACTTGCCGGAGCGCAACCTGACTCCGGATCGGGCATTGAACGACCTATCTGTGCAGGAACAGCGGGTGCTGATCTCCAAGGACTCGGACTTTTACTACTCCCATTTGCTCCATCAACGGCCTTGGAAACTGTTGTTGGTGAGGACAGGGAACATCGGCACCAAGGACTTCATCACGCTCTTCCAAAGGCACCTCCCAGCCATCCTTGACGCCCTGGAAGGGCACTCACTGGTAGAACTCGACCGTCAGTCGGTAAAGGGTGTGGCCTGAGTCTGAAAACGGCGGTTTCGTCCATCTCCTCGCAGTCGTGATCCAGCATGCCCCTACTCCAGCACTAATTGATAAAACCGGGTAGTCGCCGTCGGCATCTCGACAAAGCGTACCTCGCGGGCGATTCCCGCGGGGATGGTGGCGACCTCCTGCCACGCGCCGGAGTCGAGGCTTTCGCGGGCGCGCACCCGATAGGCCACACCGGCGGAGGCGTTGAAGCGGAATCCGGCCTCCCCGGATTCCAGCAGGCCCACCAGCACCGGCGGCACCGCCAGAGCCTGCACCGTCCACGTGACCGTGTCGGACCGCGCGAACTGGCCATCGGCCACCGACAGTTGGAGGACGTAGGTTCCCGCCGCGGAGAACGCCACCCGAGGGGTGAGCGTGTCTCCACCGGTGAAGGTCACCGTCCCGGGACCACTGACGCGCGTCCAGGCGAAGGCGGGAACGCCAGGCGTCACCGGCAATCCGTCATCGGTGAACGTCCCGCGAAGCACCGCCGTCGCCGGCAACGTCAGCTGGCCATTTGTTCCCGCATCGACCACCGGAGCCTGGTTGGATTCCTGGACCGTACCCGAAAGCGTGAAGTCCAGTCCGAGGTCCGAACTGCCGGCATTGACCTGATGGACCTCGATCGCGATCACGTTCTCGCCGTTCACCAGCAACGAGGCTGGGATCTCGCGAACCACCGGGGTTGTCTCATCCGCGCCGCCAATGATCTCGCTGGCGAACGTCGCGAACCCAATCTCCCCCTCCGGCATCGAGACCCGCACGACCTCCTGGCCGTTCAGGTACACCACAGCTCCGTCGTCACGAATGACGGACGCCGTCAAGCGCGTCACCGACGCCGCATCCGTCACGGTGAATCGGTGACGGAAATAGGCCGTGCGGATGCGGTCGTTGGAAGGCCCGCCGTTGATCGTGGTCACTTCCCCATCGCCGCCGTAGCCCAGGCGCGCTCGTCCGGAACTCCACGCGGCATCGTTGAAGGTCCGCGCCCGCCACGCCGTGCCCTGGTCCTGATTCTGGTCGAAGTATCGCCAGGTGGATCCGAACGGAATCAACGTCGCGTCGCTGCCCGGACGCACCACCGTCAATTGCACCTCATCGGAGACCTCCCGTTCGCCATCCGAAGCCGACATGCGAAGCACGTAGATGCCGGCACCGGGCAGTTCCACGACATCGTTGCTCAGCGCCCCGGTGCGGAGGACCACACCACGCGGGCCGGCAACCTGCGTCCATCGGAACGTCACCGGGCTGCCCTCGGGAAGCCCGTCGTCGATGGCGGCTCCAGCCAGCGTCACCGACAGCGGGAAGCTGCGGCTGCTCAACTCACGATCCGGACCGGCATCGACCCGGGGTGCACGATTCCCCGTGGCAGCGCCGCCGGGCGAAGGTCCGGAGAGCGCCGCCCGCCACGAAGCGGGATCATCCCCGAACAACGTTGGAAAGCGGCGCTCCAGTGAAACTCCCCCGAACGCCGCCGCGGTCGGCCACGGTTCCCGATCGTTGTAGCGGACGGCGTCCACCGCCACGTACGGGACCTCGATACTCACCACGCCATTGTTGGTCACACGATTCGGCCGATCCGGCATCAACAGCTCCAGACGCTCGCCGTTCCGTTGCAACTGCCCCGGTGTCGGCCCGAACACCGGCACCGATTCCGGGAGTCCATTGCGTTGTCGGAACAGCGTCGGATCCGATTCCGTCACCACCGCGAATCCGCCGGGTGGCAACCGCACCCCCGTAGGGAAGGCGAAGTCGAGACCGGCGATGCGCCAGGTGTTCGACGGATTCTCCGGATCGAAGAGCACCTGTTCGACGTCCGAGCGGTTCCACAGCTCGACGAACGGCACCTCCCCCGGCAGTGGAGCAAAGTAGACCTCCTGCAATACCACCGGGCTCAGGCGCACGCCCGCGTTGGCCGTCCCGAAACTCGGGGCGACCGCCGCGACCATCGAGATCTCTCCCACCGAATTCGTCCACCGGACCAGGCTCGTGCCGTTGAACGTAACTCCAAAGGAAACGCGATCGCTGTACCCGGTGAACGCACCGTCGGCCGCCGCGCTGAACAAGACGACCTCGTCGCCGGTGGACGAGAGCCGGAAGGCATTGGTGCCTTGCGACGGCGCGTTGAACACGGATTCATCCAGCACGAGGAATCCGCCTGCCGGAACCGTCGTTCCCGCGGGGATGCGGTACTTGCGGGGTGTCCCCGCATCGTCGCTCAGGTACCACCCACCGATGGGTGCAGGCGTCGCCGATGGATTGAAGAGTTCGATCGCATCGACGGCCGGAAGATCCGTGTGCGCGAGCACCTCGTGGATCACGACGGGAATGATTCCCGAAGCGGGATCATCCGTCCCGGGCGATCCCCCGATCTGTGTGCTCGCCCGCCACGAAGCGGCCGCCAGAGGTGCCGGGTTGCGCACCGGATCGCGCGGGACCAGCGAAAACCCGACGCCATCCGGAGTCGTGGGCCAGGGCACTTCGGTTCCGTAGTTCACTTCCACAACGGTTTCGCCGGCGGGGTTCACCACGGCGATGCGCTCGCCCGAGTTCGACAGTTGTCCGGTGTAGACCCCATCCGGGATGCGCTGCGGATATCGGCTCGTGAAGGCGACCGGGTTCTCGACCAGCAACAGGAACCGCCCCGCCTCCAGGCGCGTGCCCAAGGGGAACGTGTATTGGATGCCGCCTTCAATCCGGACGCCGGAAAGGTCGAGTACCGTGTTTCCGGCATTCTTGAGTTCGATGAACTCAAACTCATCCTTGGAGAGCGTCGCTGGGGCCGCCGGGGCGAGCGGATGGTAATGGACCTCGCTCAGTTGAAGCCCGCTGAAATCCTGCGCCACATGGAAGACCGCCTCGGTCAGAGCACTCCACTCGTTGGTCACGCCATCGGTGCGGCGCATGCGCGCCCGGACCTGGGTGGCGTTGGCGAGCGCGACCGGCGCGGTGTACGGGCGGGCCCCGGCCGATTGTGCCCCGCCGAGTTCGCGGGGATCGGTCCCATTCAGCGTGTAAACGAGAACACCGTTCGCGGGTCCGGACATCGTCAGGCCGAAGCCGTTGCTCACCACACCGCCGTGCCGGCTCAGGACCGGTGCCGCGATGTTGGGCAAGAGGCTGGGCCCGCGCAGCTGGTTGAGGACGATTCCTCCGCGCGCCGGCAGGTACGTGTTCAGGACACGGTTCGCCGCGGCGAGCCAGTGGGTGTCCCGCGTCAACGGGGTCGATTGTTTGCTGTCCCCCCAGCGCGCGGACTCGGCCACCACCGGCAGATACAGCTGATTCGTCCGAGCCGCGAATCGCGCACGGGAGGCGTCGAGGGTGAGTGCTCCGCCGTTGAAGAAATGCCGCTGCACACGATCGGCGATCCGCAGCCGGAACTCGGAGCTCGCCCACAACTGCTGCCACAGATACTGCGGACTCGAATACAGCACCGAATCACTGCCGGCAGGCATCGGGCGCAGCCCGCCTCCGAACGGTTCGAGCACCCGGTTCTGGTTTACATCTAGCAGGGAATGCTCCGCGTCATGCGAAATGAACCGGAAGCCGCCATTCAGGCCACTCCGGTCGCGCAGGCCGTACCAATTGTTCGGGCGCGTGTTGCTCAGGAAGTTCGAGATCGGCGCATCCAGGTTGCCCCCGAACACGATCACCAGCATGTAGTCGATGAGGTTATCGATCTCGAGGAGGTTCTCGTACGCCGGATTGAGGGTGCCATCCGGGTTGCGTCCCTGCACCCGCCAGTAGGTGGTGTTGGCCGTGGCCGGCGTGATTCCGCGGCACAGGTTGTAGAGGCGTGTCCACGCATCCATGTTGCCGTCCGTGGCGTTCAACGCATAGGGGCCCGCCTCCACCTTGATCACGTCGTAGTTCTCAGCGATCCCACCGAAGTATGCCTCGCCGTAGTTCGCCTCCGGACGCTCGCAACTGTTGAAGATCCCCCAGTAAACGCCGTTGATATAAAGGTGGTAGTAATTGCCGCGCTCTCCCTGCTGTCCCATCGCCAATTGCGTGTCGCGGGAGAACACGTCACGGATGAACACCCCGTTCTGCCCGCCACCCGGATCAAAGCTCCACGAGTAGTTCTGGAAGGTCCGCAGATCGAGCGCGTCGAATTCCTCCACCCCGCCCGCATGCAGCGGATACCGCAGTTTCGAATCCCCGTATGCTTCCCGGAAGAAGAAGCGGAAGGCGTGCTTGGGATTGCCCGTGCTCCGACTGAACCCGCCACGGATCCGCACTCCGCAATCGATCTGGAACCCTTGCCGCCCATCCGGGTGGATCAACTCCAGGGACGCCGGCCGCTCCCAATCGCGGCCGTCCTGCCCTGGGTTCGCAAAAATCCCGGTGCTCGTGCTGAACAGGTTCGAAAGCCCCGTCACCAACGACATCGTGGGCAGTGCCTTCAGCGCCGGGATGATCTGGTCCCGGTACAACGCCGAATCCACGATCCGGGGATCCATCCCATAGTCATAATCCTGCGACTGGCTCCCGGGCGTCGGCCACTCGCTCCACGGAACCTGCCCCGACGGTTGCTGCCGGATGACATCGGCAGGGAACAGGTACGTGTGGGTGTCCACACCCGACGGTTGCAAACCCGTCTTGAAGGCCCCGGCCCGGATCACCACCGACCGTTCCACCCGGATCGGAGCCGAGTAGACAAAGCCAACGGTGGCGGACGGCGGTGCCCCGTTCGTCGTGTACCGGATCGTGGCACCAACTGTCGCACAGGTGATCTCCAGATCGAAGGGCGTGTCATACACCCCGCGGTCGCGGTTGAACTTCGTGTCCGCCACGAAATCCCCCACCCCTCCGGTGTTTCCCACCCGCGGGGAAGGCGGATCAAAGAAGAACAACTGACCCGCCCGTCGCCCATAGGAGATGTCGGGGCGCTGCGGCGGATACGTCGGAGCAAACTCCGAGGCCGCCGCACCGCCCTCAGGTCGGTAGAGCCCCAGATACTCCCCATCCACCGAAAGGCTGAAGTTCGCATGCAGGGGTGCCGCGGGATTCGTCCGGTTCTTTCCCGACGCGAAAACGAGCAGGTAACCGTTGGCCGGAATCTGCACCGACGGGAACACCCACTTGCGCGGCAGGTTGGCGTCATCCGTGACGGACCATCCCTGGAGGTTCACCGCCGTTGCACCGCCATTGAAAAGCTCGATCCAATCGGAGGTGTCGCCGTCCGCATCGACGAGACCACGGCCGTTGCTGGCGAGGAACTCGTTGAGGGTGACCTGCGCGAACGCCGGCGTTCCCGCTATTCCCAACACGAGCCACAGATACCGGAGGATGCGACAAGACGACTTCATGGATTCGACGAGAGGATGGCAAAATGTAGCACGGATCGCGCCAGAACAACCATGGGAAGTTCCCGCATTCAAGTTCCCAGTCTGGCATCTGGGAACTCCCCCTGTAGGCCGCGTGCCCCCACGCGGCACTTCACAAACTCCACCGGGTGAGGGCACCCGGCCTTCAGTCAGAATCTGGAATCTGGAATCTGGGAACTGGCGTCTGGCATCTGGGAACTCCCCCTGTAGGCCGCGTGCCCCCACGCGGCGCTTCACAAACTCCACCGGATGAGGGCACCCGGCCTTCAGTCAGAATCTGGAATCTGGAATCTGGGAACTGGCGTCTGGCATCCGGGAACTCCCCCTGTAGGCCGCGTGCCCCCACGCGGCGCTTCACAAACTCCACCGGGTGAGGGCACCCGGCCTTCAGTTGGAGGCATCGCCTTACCGCCCTGGATTCTCCCAACGATGCACCCTCCGGTCCCGGTCATCCACCACCTCCACCGTCTTCGCCTTGGCCAGGCTTCCCTTGAACCCGCCCACCACCAACCACTGCTCCCCGGGTTTCGGACTCTCCGTCCGCTCCATGAATCCCCGGGCATCGGACGACACGATGGCCTGCCCCAAGGCCGGAATCACCATCCCTGCCGGCAAGGTGAACTTCACATCTCCCGCCAGCTTCCATCCGGAGACATCGACGGCGAACGGATGCGTATTCGTCAGCCGGATCCAATCCTGGTTCCGCTTCGTTCCCAACCCGGTCGCGGCAACCTGGACAACACACCCCGCGGGTTGCGCGTCGGGAATCCCTGCGCTCAACCCCGTCCCCACCCCGACCTTCCGTGCCGTGTTCGTCACGCAATGGGTGACGTAGAAATGAACCCGACGCGGTTCAATGAAACGCCGTTCGAGATCGCGGAGGCCGAACTCCAGCGCGCGCTCCGGGCCTTCGGAACGCGAGGCATTCCACGATTCGCCCCACTGCTTCCGGTCGAGAGCGGCTTCGGGTGCCATCCGCGTCCGCAGGGAATCGATGTGCTGCTCCAGCACCCGTGCCGCACGGGGCGTCCCGGGGGGCTGCCAATCCCGATCCATCAATGTCCGCATGCGCCGCACCAGCATCTCGCGGGTCGCGGGTGTGCGGATGATCGCATCATAAAGCTCGTTGTGCCCCTGGTTGCTGCCGATGCCCGAGGCTCCCCAGAACGGATGGCTCCGCAGGCCGTCCTGATCCGCCACCACGCCGCCCACGCCAAAGCTGAGGCCCCACGACACGTTCATGTCGAAGGCCACCGGACGCCACCGTCCCGAGCCTTCGGAGTCGCGGTAGAGCGAAAGGTTGGCCCAGATGTCGTCGTCTTCCTGAGTGAGGCGCGCCACCGCCATGTAATTGATGACCCCGGGAATGTCGCAACGATTGAAGAGTTCCCGGGCGCGCGCCTCCGTGGCGCGTCGCGGTGCCAGCGCCTTGGTGAACTCGATATAGTCCCGCACGTCCTCCTGCTTCCGGGTCTTCTTCTCGAATCCGCCCGTGGTCATGAAATCCGGCGTCACCGTGCCGACCGCCTTGTACAGGGCGCCGTCCGGATCGAGTCCGGTGCGCTCGAGCAACTCCTCACCCAGCACCTGCGAGTGCATGGCCAGTTGGTAGAACTCCCCATTCAACTGGACCCGGACCGGCTCATGGAACGGCGCGGGCACACCCGCCCGGGCCATCAACCAGAACGAAAGGTGCTGTCGCAGATAACTTGGATCGCCCCACTCGGCCATCAGGGATGTGTTGCGGATCCGGCCCCCTCCCGAGGAATGCCGGAGCGGATGGGCCGCCGGAAACTCCAGCCGGTGCGACTTCTTCGGAAACCCGGCCGTGGTGTTGCCGCGCACCTTGATCGCGATGTTGTCGTAGAACTCTCCATCGACGAAGCACGCCGCACGCGCGCCCTGGTCGGAGTCGGCCGCGTCGATGTCCGACGGACGGATGAACAGGTGAAAGACCGGCAGCGCGCTGCGGACGCCGTCCGCGCCCAGGACCGTCCCCAGATACTTCTCGCCCTGCCGTTCGCTCGCGGCGATCGGCCACCCGCTGGTGGCCCCGGAATCATCCATCGCTTCAAACCGCCAGCGGACCATTGTTCCCGGCTTCGCCTGCGAAACAGGAATCAACCCGCTCCAGAGGCCGTCACCCGCACGTTCATCGCCATCGCGACCCGCATCGTTCAACGCCAAGGAAGCCTCCGCAGCGAACATGGTGCGATGTCGGAGCGTGACCTGCTTCACCGGGGAACCATTCGCCTCCACGCGGACGAACACAGGCAACGGCGACGCGAGGTTGGTCGCGGTCGCCACGCGGTTGGTTGCCCCACGCAGGATCGGCCCCGACGAAGTTCCCGCCGGCAGGTTCTCCTTCCCCGGCGTCGGCTTCGGAAGAAACCAAGGGACCCCGGCCCCTCCGTGCGCGAAGCCGAAGGACACATCCGGAATCTGAGTCGGGTAAGAATCACCGAACGACGTCGCCAGCGAACCATCCGGTTGGAACAAGGCGAGGAAGCCCCCTTCGCCAGAAAGCTTGAACGGCGCATGCCACGGCTTCGCAGGATCGCGTGCCTCCCGACCCGACGCAAAGATCACACGGCGTTCCCCGGGTCCCAGCGTGGCCGCGGGCAGCACCCACTTGCGGGGCTTGTTGGGGTTGTCCGAAAGGCTGTAGCCGCCCAGGTCCACCGGGGCCGCGCTGGTGTTCAGCAGTTCGACCCAGTCCGGAGTCCGCCCCGACTCGTCCTGAAGCGTCCGCGAGTTCTCCGCCATGAACTCGGAGATCACGACGGGCGACGCGGCCGAGGCGCTCACCACCCATCCCAGCACCCCAAGGGTGCAACGCAGGAGGGACAAAAGTCCGGGACGGCAGTGGTTCGGCTCCATGGAGATCTTCGGAGCCCCGCGGGGCTGCGTTTGTTCAAAAGCCCGACGGAATCGTCACTTCGTCTCGCAGACCTTCAGTCCCTTCAACCCGCTCAACCGGCTGGGGAACGAGGGCGGATTCCCGATCCCGCCCAGCTTGACGGTGATGTTGGTCTCCCCGCGGACCTTGGCCGAGGCGAAGTCCGCTCCCGACGCCACCTGCCAAACCCGGATGGTCACTTGGGCCTCCTGCCCCGGTGCCACCGAAGGAACCCGTACCGTTCCGCCCGCAAACAATCCTGCGGTCGCGCCCTCCAGCATGGGCACCGGGGCCACACGCTTCCACGTGGCGTCGGGTTGCAGGACTTCCAGCCCCGGATCCAGCTCACCCGTCTTTGGATTCCGCACCAGCACCTCGACCAGATAGGCCGCACCAGCGATCGGTTTGCCATCGCACCCCGTGAACGGAACCGTCCGGGAACGATTGCTGTTCGTGAACATGAACGTCCCCTGGGACCACGCACACGGCACCGCCATCCACGCCGCCACGCCCACCGTCATCCACTTCAGAAGCCCATTTTTCATGATCGATGGCCGCGAACCTGACACCACCCACCCCGCCCGCCAAGCCCCCCGTGGAACCATCCCATCCCATGGAATGGGGTGGTGATGTCCTCGTCGCCGTCCTCAAAGCCCTTCCCCAAGGCGATGAGGACATAGCCACCCCGCTCACAGCCGGGGAGGCGACGTCCTCGTCGCCCTTCCAGAGCCATTCCCATGGCGATGAGGACATCCCCGCCCCGCATCCTTTCCAACAGGGGGCAGTGTCCAGACGCGCACCGAATGCGCCCCCGCCGCCAACGCAGGCTCGCATCGGGGCGCAAGGTATGGCACGGCATTGCGTCGGAATGTCCTTCGGAACGTCATCCCTGCCTCGAACTGGATTTCGCCGGTGCCTCATGGCCGCCGGCCGGGTCCTGATGGGGCTGTGGGCACTCCTCTGGAATCTTTCCGCCGCGGAGCCCGATCCCTCGCTCAACGACCTGTCCCTCCGCGCCTGGAGACTGGAAGACGGACTCCCCGCCGAAACCGTTTCCACCCTGCTCCAGACCCGCGACGGCTACCTCTGGCTCGGCACCGACGAAGGCCTGATCCGGTTCGACGGACTCCGCTTTGAGATCTTTAACAACCGCAACACGCCGGCATTCACCCTCAACCGCGTCAGCCATCTCGCGGAGTCCTCGGATGGCTGCGTCTGGATCGCCACGTCCGGCGGCGGCATCGTTTGCAAGGACGGCCCGAACTTCCGCCGATACGGTGCCGCGGACGGCCTCTCCAATGAACAGGTGCGCGTTCTGGCGCTGGGTCGCGACGACCGTCTCTGGGCCGGTACGGATGGCGGGGGGCTGTTCCTTTTCGAGGGTGGCCGCTTCCGGGCCATCCCCAGTCCCAACCCAGCCGTCCGCTTCATCGTCGGCGTCGCCGAAGCCCCCGATGGCTCCGCAATCATTGCGACACCCCGCGCAGGCCTCTGGCGTTGGAATGGGACCGCCTGGAATCAGATCGCGCCCGAGAACGCACCGGCACCCACCCTGTGGACTGTATTGCATCAGGGACGCGGGGGCCGCATCTGGGCCGGCAGCCAGCAGGGGCTGTGGAAATACGAGGGCGGGCGACTCACCCCCGTCGAATGGCCCGGCACCGCCCCCGGTGCCATCCAGGGTATTCTCGAATCCGAATCCGGCGAACTCTTCGTCGGCACCCAACGCGACCTGCACCGCCTCGCCAATGGCGTCGCCGAAAGGACCCAACTCGGTGCCGGATTCTCCACCCGCGGCACCAGCATCCTCCTCAAGGATTCCGAAGGCAGCATCTGGGCCGCCACCGACGGCCTCGGACTCGCCCAACTCAAACGCACCAAGTTCTTCACCCTCGGAACACCGGAAGGCCTGACCCACGACGAGGTCACCTCCACGACCGAAGCCCTCGACGGTTCCGTCTGGCTCACCACCGCCAACGGCCTCAATCAGGTCACCACCAATGGTGTCCGGAAATTCACCAAGGCCGATGGGTTGACCGACGATTTCCTCTTCTCTTCCTACCAGGGACCCGATGGCACCCTGTGGTTCGGGACCCGCACCGCAGGAGGCATGCGGTACCGCGACGGACGTTTCGAAGCCGTGCCCTTCTACGGCCGACGACAGTCGATCGCGATCTGGTGCATCCACGGCGACGCCCAGGGAACCGTCTGGATGGGTTCACCCCGCGGCTTGCACACGATCCGGCCGGATGGCTCCGTCGACACACTGACCGGGGCCGAGGGACTCTCCAACGACGACGTCCGTTCCATCACCGCCTCGCCGGATGGCCTGCTGTGGGTCGGTACCTCCTATGGCCTCAACCTCCTGCGCAACGGTCAGGTGGTCACCAACTGGGCCTACGCCGACGGCCACCCCCTGGAGATCGTCGCCACCCTCCACGCCGAACGCGATGGCACCGTCTGGATCGGCACCCTCGACCGCGGACTCTTCCGTTACCGCGAGGGACGCTTCAGCCACTTCTCGGCCGTGGAAGGCCTGCCGGATGCGTCCGTGTACCAGATCCTCGATGATGGCCGGGACCGCTTGTGGTTCACCTGTGGACGCGGCGTCTATTCCGTGGCCAAGGCGGACCTCAACGCCGTGGCCGACCGCCTCAGTCCACAGATCCAACCCACCCTTTACAATCGCGCCGACGGCCTCCGGACCCTCGAACTCACCGCGTCCGTCCAACCCGCTGGCATGCGCACCCGCGATGGCCGGTTGTGGTTCGGGTCCAATCGCGGTGTTTCCATCCTCGACCCCCTCCGACTCCCCCGGAACATGGTGGCCCCACGGCCCCGCATCGACCGCGTCGTGCTGAGCGCGGCGGACACCAACCTGACCGTCCGCTTGCGTGCGCCCTCAGCCGCGGAGTGGCAGGAACCCCGTCCGGAACGCCTCGAACGCTCGCCCGGAGGTCGACGAACCCTCACCCGACTCGAAGTGCGCGAACCCGATGGCACCCTCGAATTGCCCCCCGGCATCGACTTCCTCGAGTTCCAGTTCACCGCCCCCACCTTCATCGCCGCCAAGGACCTCAGTTTCCGCTGCCAGCTCGAAGGCTTCGATCGGGGATGGATCGAGATGGGCCAGCGCCGCGCCGCCTATTACACGCGCGTCCCCCACGGCCGATATCTCTTCCGCGTCGCAGCAGTGAACCACGACGGAATGACGTCCATCTCCGATGCCACCCTCGAAGTCATCCTGCGCCCGCGTTGGTGGCAGACACGATGGGTGGCGTTCTCCATCGTGGCCACCTGCCTCCTCGGTGCCATCGGCGGCCACCGCTGGCGCATCAACGCCCTCGAACGCCGCCGCATCGCCCAGGAAACCTTCGCCCGCCAGCTCATCGCCTCCCAGGAATCCGAGCGCCGCCGCATCGCCTCCGACCTCCACGACTCCCTCGAACAGGAGCTCCTCGTCATCAAGAACCGCGCCGACCTCGCCCTCCTCGACGCCACCGATCCCACCAGCGCCCAGCAACAGCTCACCGAGATCTCCCAACTCGCCATGCACGCCGTCGAGGATGTCCGCCAGATCACCCATGACCTCCGCCCGAAACTCCTCGATCGCCTCGGCATCACCCGCGCCCTCCGCACCCTCCTCGACCGCATCGCCGACGGCAGTTCCCTCGCGGTCGATTCCGACATCGATCCCATCGACGGACTCCTCCAGCCCGCCGACGAGATCAACCTGTACCGCATCGTCCAGGAATCGCTGAACAACGTCCTCAAGCACGCCCAGGCACGGACCGTCCGCATCCGGCTCACCCAATCCGCGGGCCGCGTCGAACTCGAAGTCTCCGACGACGGGAAGGGCTTCGAACCCGCCCGGATCCAGGACGACGAAGCCTTCGGCCTCCGCGGCCTCGAGGAACGCGCACGCATCCTCGGCGGCGAACTCACCATCCGATCCCAACCCGGCCACGGCACCACCGTCCTCGCCCGCTTTCCACTCCCCAATCTTTCCAGGCCATGAATCCACTCCGACTCGTCATCGCCGACGATCATCCCATCTTCCGCGCCGGCCTTCGCGCCGTGCTCGCACGCAGCCCCGAGATCCAGGTCGTCGGTGAAGCCGGCGACGGGGCCGAAGCCCTCGACCAGGTCCGGCAGTTCAAGCCCGACATCGCCATCGTCGACATCGACATGCCCAAGTGCGATGGCCTCCGCTTCGCCGCCTCCGTTCGTGACGCACAGATTCCCGTCAAGGTCGTCGTCCTCACCGCCCATCCCCAGAAGGAGATGTTCGACGCCTTCCTCGACCTCGGCGTCGCCGGGTACGTCCTCAAGGAAAACGCCTCCGCCGAACTCATCGCCTGCCTCAAGGCCGTCTCCGAGGGCGAACCCTACGTCAGCCCGTCGCTCACCCGACTCCTCCTCCGCCGCCGTCAGGCCGTCGACCAACTCCGTACCGAACGCCCCGGCATCGACCGCCTCACCCCCGCCGAACGCCGGATCCTCCGCCTCATCGCCGAGGACAAGACCTCCAAGGAAATTGCCACCCAACTCGGCGTCAGCCCCAACACCGTCGACAACCACCGCGCCAACATCTGCGAGAAACTCGGCCTCCGCGGCACCCACTCCCTCCTGAAGTTCGCCTTCGACAACAAATCCCGCCTCAACGCGGACTGAGCCTGAGCCGCATCCATGCATACAAAGTCTCGCGCAGAGGGGCAGAGACGCAGAGGGCGAAAGGAAATCTGAAGCTTGGGCAACGGTGAACGGGATCACCGTTTGGTGACTCGATGACGATGAGGAAAGACTCGTTTCCTCTGCGCCCCAGCGTCTCTGCGCGAATCATTCTTCGACATCCAACCGCATGGAGACGGCTGAGTGCGGCCGTTGGAGAACCACCCGCAACTCCCAGATCCTCCCAAGCCGTGGCACCAGGCCCGGAGGGCCAAAAGAGAGATAGCCGAGTGCGTGAGCGCTGGGTTCCGTCCCCCCCATGAACACCCAGCCCCGGGAGGGGCGACAGATTCCCCGTTCCTTCCTCCCCTCAACCGTTCCCTTGACGCCGGAGGCGTTGCAGCCTCTGGAGGCTTCACGCACCTGCAGGCGGAAGTCCGACCGGAATGATTGCTCACGCCCGCTTCGCTCAAGACGCAAAGACGCCAAGAGGCCAGGACCGGAAGAAGAAGGCATCCACTCCCCCTCCGCGCCTCCGTGCGAGCCCGTCTTCTTTCAGGGAAGTGGATGGAACGGGAAGATCTCGCGCGGAGGCGCTGGGGCGCAGAGGGAGCGAAACGCTTCATCGCCGCCTTCTTCGCGGCTTGGCGGCTTTGCGGCTTTGCCCCTCCTGTCGGTCCGTGAAGGGAACGGGAGGAAAAGGCCGCGAAGCCTCGAAGCCGCAAAGAGGAGGAACGGATGCGGGCGAATCGAAAGGTTCCGCGGGGCGATGCCCCGGGCTGTCTTGGGTCGCCCCGTTGGGGCTGAAGAGGCCAAGACCGAAAGAAGCGAGGCATCCGCCCTTCCCCCTTTGCGTCTTTGCGTCTCCTGACCAACTCACCCGGTTACTCCCCGGGTCGACCGGGTTTTGGGCCCCTTCTTTGCTACCAATGCACTGAGCCCCCGTTCGTTGAGTCCGAGCCACGGATCTGTAGGCCGGGTGACCTCACCCGGCGTTGAGAAGGAGTTGAAGGAAGCCGCGCCGCGTGGGGGCACGCGGCCTTCAATGGGTCGAGGCTGAAGGCCGGGAGGAAATGGGGTCGCGTCTAAATATTATACATTTCGCGACAGCAGGAGCGCTCGAAGGTCTAAATGTACAATTAATGGATGCGACCCCATGGGTTCAAATCAACGCGGACCATGCCCTTCGGTTGGGGTCCGACGCCATTGGTTCCCAGGTGCGGAGCACCGACAGACGGTAGCCCACGGCGTCAGCCCTGAGCCTTATACACATCTTTTCCGACTTTTCGCGGGACACAGGCGATCCCGTCTGGTAGGACGCCAGCGGCATGGTCGCTTCGGATGCACCTACGACGGTTCCCCCTTTGCTGCT
>JAIXZE010000429.1 GCA_027489875.1 Verrucomicrobiales bacterium | reverse complement strand
GGCCCGCCGTGAGTCTGAAATGAAGCGCACGCACCATTGCAACGAACTACGTCCCGCCCATGCGGGACAGACCGTGATCCTCGACGGCTGGGTCCATTCCCGGCGCGACCTCGGCGGTCTCCTCTTCATCGATCTCCGCGACCGGGAGGGTCGCACGCAGACGATGTGCGATCCCACGGTGCTGCCGGCGGAGATGTTTGACCGGGCCAGCCGGTTGCACAGCGAGTCGGTGGTCCGGATCACGGGCCGCGTCCGCGTGCGCCCGGAGGGCACCACGAATACGCGCATCGCGACCGGCGAGATCGAGGTGATCGTCGATCACCTGGAGGTTCTCAACGACGCGGCCGTGCTGCCGTTCTCGATCGACGATCCGGAGATCGCCAACAAGGTGAACGAGGAACTGCGGTTGCAATACCGGTACCTCGACCTCCGTCGTCCGGAGATGGCGAAGAACCTGCGCACCCGTTCCAAGGTGGCGATCGCCATCCGGAGCTTCATGGACGGCGAAGGCTTCCTGGAAGTGGAGACGCCGACGCTGTTCAAGTCCACGCCGGAAGGGGCCCGCGAATTCCTGGTCCCGAACCGTCGTGAGCCCGGAACGTTCTATGCGCTCCCCCAATCGCCGCAGCAGTTCAAGCAGATCCTGATGGTGTCGGGTGTGGAACGGTACTTCCAGCTGGCCCGTTGCTACCGCGACGAGGATTTGCGCGCGGACCGCCAGCCGGAGTTCACACAGGTCGACATCGAAATGTCGTTCATCGATCGCGAGGACATCTACGCGCTGATCGAGGGATTGCTGAAGACGGTGTGGAAGACCGCGCTGGGCATGGACATTCCCGCGCCGTTCAAGCGCATCAGCTTCTACGAGGCGCTGAACCGGTGGGGCATCGACAAGCCGGACACCCGTTTCGGAATGGAGCTGGTGGATTTCACCGAGGAGTTCCGCACGTCCTCCTTCAAGGTGTTCAGCGGTGCGGTGGGTGCCGGTGGCGTGGTCAAGGCGATCAACGCGAAGGGGCTGGCGGGTGCCACCCAGGGCCAGATCGAGACCATGACCGAGTACGCGAAGAGCTTCGGGGCGAAGGGGCTCGCCTTCATCAAGGTCGAGAACGGCGAGTGGAAGTCGCCGATCGTGAAGTTCTTCACGCCCGCCGAGAAGGAGGCTTTGACCGCCAAGCTCGCCATCCAGGAAGGCGACCTGATCCTGTTCGCCGCCGACCAGTGGCTGACTGCGTGCGAGATCCTCGGCAAGATCAGGCTCTACTGCGCCGAGGTCCTCAAGGGGCAGGGCAAGCTCACGATCGACCCGATGCGTTTCGACTTCCTGTGGGTCGTCGACTTCCCGCTGCTGAGCTACGACAAGGAGATGAACCGGTGGTACTCCAGCCATCATCCCTTCACCGCTCCGGTCGCTGAGGACATCCCGCTGCTGAAGGAGGATCCCAAGCGCGTGCGCGGTCAGCACTACGACATCGTGGTCAACGGCGTCGAGTTGGGTGGTGGATCCATCCGGATCCATCAACCGGACGTCCAGAAGACGATCTTCGAAGAGATCCTGGCGATTCCTCCCGACGAGACCCGGCTGCGCTTCGGCTACATGCTCGAGGCCTTCCGGTTTGGCGCACCGCCCCATGGTGGCATTGCGCTCGGGTTTGATCGGTTGATCGCGATCCTCTGTGGCACGACCAGCATCCGTGACGTCATCGCGTTCCCGAAGACCGCAAAGGGCACCTGTCTGATGACGGATTCCCCGGGGCCTGCCGCACCCCGCCAGTTGCGCGACCTTCACATCGAGGTGAAGGCGGCTCCGGCGAAGGCCTGAGGTTGGCGGATCCGAAGGATCCAAAGCGAAGCAGGGCGGGCCGAGTCGGCCCGCCCTTTTTGCTGCCTGGCGGGCCCAAAGGCATTCGCCATGCGGTCCATGAAGGGTTCCAGTCTGTAGGCCGCGTGCCCCCACGCGGCGGAGGGCTTCATGACGCCGCCTCAAGGCGTCGGGGCAGGACGCTTGGCGGGGATAAGACCGGCGAATTCCTTGCGGCCCGCCCACAGGAGGTAGAGCGCCAGCGCCGCGATCACGCCCATGACTGGGGAGAACAGGCCCTCGCCCTTCATGACGAAGGTGAGGTAGGCGAAGATGTTGACGAGGATTGGACCGAGGATCAGGAGGCCCAGGTTCCGCGTCTTCGGGATCACCACGAGCAGTCCGCCCAGCGCCTCCATGACCTTGACGAAGGTCATGTACCCCGTGGGCATGAAGGCCGCCATGAACGCCGCCGCCGGAGTTCCTTCCAGTGGCGCGGGTGGCGTAGGGCCGATCTTTAGCAGCATCGGAACGCTGGAAGCCAGGAACACGAGACCCAGGAGGATCCCGGCGATGTTGGGGAGGTATTTCATCCGGTGGGCAGCATGGCGCGCCCGAAGGCGTTCGTCATGCGGTTCGTGAGGGGGTGGGGCTGTAGGCCGCATTTTGACGCAGCCCCCGCATGCAACGGGGTGGCGACGTCTTCGTCGCCGTTCCAAAGCCGTTCCCAAGGCGATGAGGACATCGCCACCCCGAATCCTTCGCAATAGGGGGCAGTGTCAAGATGCACCCCAGGCTGTAGGCCGCGTGCCCTCACGCGGCGGGGCTTGCCTCACGCCGGGTGGGGGCACCCGGCCTTCAAATCGGGATGCCCTTCTTGCCGGCGTGCACGTCCTGGGTGCACGCTCTGGAATGCTCCGTAGAATCCTGCATCGATGCGTCCGTTTGGCGTTGATGGGTTGCTGGTTTGTCTCGGCTTCATCGTTGGCCCAGGCACCTGCCGAAGCTCCGGCAGTCGATGTGTTCGCGGCCGGGCAGGATGGGTATCACACCCACCGGATTCCCTCGCTGTTGGTCACCGGCAAGGGGACCGTTCTCGCCTTTGCGGAGGGACGGAAGGGGGGAGCTTCGGATACAGGAAACATCGACCTGCGCATGCGGCGCAGCACGGATGGTGGCCGGACCTGGGAGCCGGCGGCGACGGTCTGGGACGATGGTCCGAACACATGCGGCAATCCGTGTCCGGTTGTGGATCGCGAGACCGGAACGATCTGGATGCTGATGACGTGGAACCGGGGCGATGACAATGAACCGCACATCATCGCGCAGACCAGTCACGATACGCGTCGGGTGTTCGTCTCACGTTCCACGGATGACGGGCTGACATGGACAGCGCCCCGGGAAATCACAACCGACGTCAAGCTGCCGGGTTGGACGTGGTATGCCACGGGGCCCGGTGCCGGCATCCAGTTGGAGCATGGCCCCAAGCGCGGTCGGATGGTGATTGCCTGCGATCACATCGAGGCAGGCACAGGGCACTACCGCTCGCATGTGGTGTATTCGGACGACCACGGGGCCACGTGGAAGCTTGGCGGATCAACGCCCGGACATCAGGTCAACGAATGCGAAGTGGCCGAACTCAGCGACGGGCGTTTGCTGTTGAACATGCGCAACTACGACCGGAGCCAGCGCACCCGGCAACAGGCCGTGAGCGTCGATGGCGGGATGACGTGGACCGGCCAAAGCCACGTGGCCGAACTCGCGGATCCCATCTGCCAGGCCAGTCTGCGCCGGCTGTCGTGGGCCGGCGAGGGTCGCCAAAGCGTGCTGCTCTTTGCCAATCCGGCCAGCACCCGGCGCGAGCGCATGACGCTGAGGGCCAGTCTCGATGAGGGCGGGACGTGGCCGCTGTCGCGACTGGTGGACGCAAGGCCCTCGGCCTATTCCAGTCTCGCGGTCTTGAAGGACGGTCGCATCGGGTTGCTGTACGAGGTTGGTGAAAAGGGGCCCTACGAACGGATCGTGTTCCGCGGCCTTCCGTCAGCCTGGATTCTCCGCCCGGGTGGTACGGCGGGCGGGGCGCAATGACATGCCGGCTCCTGTTTTCGGGCAGGAGCCCGGAGGTTCGGCTGGCTACCTCGGTAGCGGTTCGCCCAAGTGGCGGCGGAAGTACTCGGCGGTGCGTTGCCAGCGTTGCTCGGCAACAACCGGATCCGGAACCATGTGCGTGAAGCCCGGAAGAGGCAGGACATCGAAGGGGCGTCCGGCACGGAGCAGGGCGTCCGTGAG
>JAIXZE010000191.1 GCA_027489875.1 Verrucomicrobiales bacterium | reverse complement strand
CCGCCGGTGGAGGCGTTGGGGAAGATGAGTTCCGGGTTGCCCGACTTGATCCCGCCGCCAGCGGTGTTGAACCCGAGCGAGTTTTCGAAGCCGGCCCCTTCGCCGATGAAGTAGGCGCGGACGTTGGAATCGGTGGCGAGCTTGAGCTTGCTGGGATCGAGGAGGTGGGCGTTGTCGTTGACCTTCTTACCCTCGGAGAGGGCCGTGTTCAGGTACTTGGAGAGGCCGGGAAGAACCGAGGACTGGAAAGTGGCGGAAGCGGTGTCGGAACCAGCGAGCTGGACCTTGTCGACGATGTCGAGGCCGAAGGGTCGGGCGGAGGACTGGACCGGCGAGGCCGTCTGGGCGAAGGCGTTGAGGCTGAGGGCGGCGGCGGCGAGGAGGGTAACCAGGTTCTTCATATTCGATGGACGTCCATTGCAGCCGGGATGCCAAGAAATGGAGACCTATCTCAAAGCATTTCCGATGAACGCTTTACAGAGATAAACGAACCCAAACCCACGCCCTGCAACCGCCTTCCACGACCCCCTTGCACGGACTGCACCCCTGCGGATGCAATGCGGCGTCACGATCGTGCAGGAACCCCGACAACGACGCCCGGAACCGATCCGACTGCCAGACGGATGAACTCAAGAGGCTCTTCTGGCGCCGGTACGAGGCCGAAAACTACTTCATTACTCCCGAGCTGCTCCTGGCCGAGGCAAGGCAGGCCCTCGGTGAAATGGAACTGTTTTCCAGTCGGACCGAAGAAGTGCTGCGAGGCCTGCTCCTGGACACCATCTTTGCCGGTTCCGCAGAGGACCTGGCCAACTATCAACGGGCGGACGGTTCGATGCGACGGACCCTCTGGCGCGCAAAAACCGAACGGCAGAAGCTCAGCTCGTTTGCCGAAGAGTTCTTCCGCCGACTCGCCCATCAGACGGCCACACCCATGCTTCATCGGAAAGGCACCCTGCATGAGCTCGTCGCCCGATGCGATGCAGCCGACCTGGAACCAGAGTTGCGCGAAAAGCTCGATGCTCTCGCCCGCCTCCTTGAGCCCGCCTGAAATGGGAATCAGGGGATCTGACTTCTGCCGCCCCGCTGGGGCTGGGTCCACAACCCACGCCCACCCACGGCTGACGCCGTGGGCTACCGTCTTTCGGCCCTCCGGGCCTGGGGCAACGGCCGGAAACGAGGTGCGGAGCCCCGCCCTCAGTTTGCCTCGACCGTGACGAGCGAGGTGTCGCCGGGGGCGATCTCATCGACGCGGACCCGGCGGCGATGGTCGCCGCTGACGAGTTCGGTTTCCTGCCCGGGGGCCTTGTTCAGCAGGGCCTGCCCAAGTGGCGTGAGATAGCTGAGGATGTTGCGATCCGGATCTCCATCCCACGCGCCGAAGAGCTGCACGAACTCCTGCTTGTTGGATTCGAGATCGGTGAAGGCCACGCGGGTTCCGGGAACCACGACGTCGGTGCGGGGATTGGCGAAATCGGTGCCGCGGGCGCGGGCGAGCTGGAGTTCGAGATCGTGCTTCCGGCGGTGGAGGACCTTCTGCATTTCCTTCGCGGCCTTGAACTCGTGGTTCTCGCGGAGGTCGCCGTAGCTCTTGGCAATGGCGATGTCCTTCACGTTGGCGGGAATCGCCTTGTTCACGAGCTCGTCATACTCGGCCTTGCGGCGCTGCAGGCTGGACCAGCTCACGAGGAAGGTCTTGTCGTCCTTGCCGGAGTCCCCGGTGATCATGGACTGGATCTGCGGATAGACCTTCACGATGCGGCCCAGCAGCGAGCGCTTGTCCATGTCGTCGAATGCCGGCGACAACTGCAACGAACGCACGAGGTCCTTGATGATCTCCACGTCCGCCGACTCGATGAGTTCGGGGAGGAGCTGCATGTCCTCCAGGACGAAGTCGTGCAGGCGGTTGGTCTTCTTCTCGTTGAAGGCGTCCCGCTCCATCGCCGTGATCATGGCGCGGAAAACTTCGGGCCCGAGGATGTCGGCGAAGACATCGTCGCGTTCCTTGCCGAGCCAGAGGAGCAATTCGCTGGAAGCGGCGTGCTGGCTGACGAGGCGGGCGAGCGTGTCCTTCAGGAGCTGGGTCCGGCCCTCGATCATCAACAGCCGGGCGCATTCTCCCGCGAGCTTGGCGGACACCCGGTTGAAGATCAGCACGAGCATGGCGCCCCAGTCGGGAACGACTTCCTTGAAGGCCTCGAGGGCCCGGCGGTGCTTCACCGCGGGAAGTTCCTCGAAGAAGGCCACCAGCTTCTCCAGCAGGCGCTCAATCGGCGTTTCCTGGCTGAGGGGACCGAAGATGTCGCGGGCGGAAACCTGAACTTCCGGCGGCGTGATGTTGCCCGCGGCGCGCAGGTCATCCCGCATGAAGATGCCTTCCAGGGTGAGCGAGGGCATCGTCTGGATATGCGTGGCAATGTCCGCGCCCAGCAGGTGGACCGCTTCGGAAATGACATCGTGGCCACGGATGTCGTCGACGCTCTTCAGGATCTCGGCGGAGACCGCGATCTTGTTCTTCAGGCCCTTCGCCGTGCGGATCTCGATGGTGAGACGATCGCCCAGCGCGATTTCCTGTTCCTGATAGAGGATGGGGTCGGTCTTCTTCAGGGGTACGGTGAAATGGCCGTCCCGCTTCATCTCCGAACGGGCGACTTCCCACCATTTCTTCCAGTCGGACGTCACCACATCCGCCAGCACCACCTGCACCTGATCCACCGTGGCGCGGCCGTTCATCGAACGGAGCACGAGCTTCACGACGTCGAGGTGATGCAAGGCGGCTTCCCGCTTCAGGCCGTCCAGGTCCATGTGCTTTCGGACGAGGATATGGTCCCGGGTGATGGCCTTGAGGGACTCAGCGGCGAAAACCAGGTCCATGGTGTGGCCGGCCTTGGTCGCGAAATCGATGTTCAGGCGGCCAAGCGCGCCATCCAGGGCCGTGATCCGGCCAAATCCCCAGCTCTTGTGCTGGCAGAACCCCGCTTGTGCGAGGGCAAGAAGCGGCTCGACGTGCTTGGTCTGGATCTTCCCGCTGGCAACCAACTTATCGAGTTCTTCTTTCATCTTCGTGCGCTCCGCTATCAACCGACGACCTGCCCGGACGAATTAATTACGTGCCCGAACCCTTCCGGGCGGGAACTGCGGGCTGGCCGATTGTCGATTCGTCGACAGTATGGGCGCGTGGCCGATGCCAGACCAAGACAAATTGCCTTCCGCGCCCTCGGGCGCGCAGGCGCTCCGGGAGATTTCGTGGAGCACCGTATGGAGTCCGATCCCGGATTCCTCTCACTCACCCCAGCCGACCGACGGCTGGCTCAGGAGCTTGTTTACGGAGTGATGCGGCAGCGCGCCACGCTCGATTGGATCATTTCCCGTCGGACGGAAGGACGCCCGCAGAAGCCCGCGTTGCTCGATATCCTGAGGTTGGGGCTCTACCAATTGTTCTACCTCGACCGCATTCCGGCCCATGCCGCCGTCCATGAAACGGTCGAACTCGCCCGTGAATCCGGATTCCCGCAGCAGGCGGGATTCGTCAACGCCGTCCTGCGCGGGTGCGATCGCGACCGGGTCCAGCTCCGGACGGATCTTTCGAAGCTGGCCATCGTGGATCCTGCCACGGCGTGGTCCCACCCCAAGTGGCTGGTGGACCGCTGGCGCGGCCAGTTCGGGAAGCCCGGCCTGCTGAAGCTTCTGGAGTGGGACAATTCCCCACCCCCGACCTTCGTCCGGGTCAATCGCCTCAAGACCACCCCGGAGGCCCTCAACGAGCGTTGGAAGGCCGAGGGCGTCGTCGCCCTGCCCATCGACCACGACTGGATCCCGGCCGGCACGGCGTACCATCTGGTGTCGCACCCACCGCTCGCCACGCTCGGGTCGTTCGTGGATGGCGGATTCTACGTCCAGGATCCCAGCACCCATCTGGCCATCCAGGCGCTGGATCCCCAACCGGGCGAGTCGATCCTCGATTTCTGCGCCGCGCCCGGCGGGAAATGCAGCCATATCGCCGACCGCATGGGGAACAACGGCCGGATCGTGGCGCACGACAACAGTTCCTCCCGCCTGCGCCTGGTGACGGAGAACTGCACCCGCCTTGGCGTCACCTGCGTCACTCCGGTCAGTCCGCCGGCCATTCCCGGGGAAGCGGGCGCATTTGACCGCGTGCTGCTCGACGCGCCGTGCTCGAACACCGGCGTGCTCCGACGGCGACTGGAACTGCGTTGGCGGATCCAGGCGGAGGAGATCACCCGGCTCGCAGAAACCCAGTTCCGGCTGCTGTGCCGGGTCTCGGAGTTCGTGCGTCCGGGCGGCGTCCTCGTCTATTCGACGTGCAGTCTCGAAGCCGAGGAGAATGCGGGGGTCGTGAAGGCGTTCATCGGGGGATCCACACAGTTCGAGGTGATCAACCAACGCCAGATCGATCCCGTCCGCGACGGAGTCGATGGGGCGTTCGTGGCCACGCTGGTTCGAAAGAACCCTTAGGCCTCCTGCCCACATGGAGACGCCACCCGCACCCGTCCCGCAGAGGGCAGACACCGCGCGCGTGGTGGCGCTCTTCCGTTCACGTGCGCACAACTTTGTCGGGCATCACGGCATCGAACCCGGCGTCCATCCCATGGAAGCCGTGCCCTGGCTGGAATGCGTGGCTGGGCGGGGAATCGTGGGAGACCGCTTCTTCGACCACCGTCCTGATTACAAGGGCCAGATCACGTTCTTCGAAGCCGAGGTGCACGCGACAGTGCTGGACACCTTCGGCGTGGACGTCGAGCCGTGGGTCTACCGCCGGAATGTGATCACACAGGGCATCCGCCTCGCGGAATGGATCGGGCGGACCTTCGAGGTACAGGGGATCCTGTTTGAAGGCGTGGAGGAATGTCGCCCCTGTTATTGGATGGATCACGCCGTGACCGCGGGCGTGGAGGAATTCCTGAAGGGACGGGGAGGCCTGCGCGCCCGGATCCTGAAGGATGGGCGGTTGCACATTGGGGCCAATGCCAAGGCGGAGGCCCTGCGATGAAGCAGGGACACTCCGCCTCGGGGTCGTCGGTCGTTACTTCTTAGCGGCCGGCTTCTTGGCTGCCGCCTTTTTGGGGGCGGGCTTTGCTGCGGGCGCCGGTTTGGCTGCGGCCTTCTTCACTGCGGGCTTCTTCGCGGCTGCTGCTTTCGCAGGAGCTTTTTCAGGAGCCTTTGCAGGGGCCTTGGCTGCCGGCTTTGCTGCGGCTTTACTCTTTGCTGCCATTCAATCTCACCTCCCTTCGATGCCTGATGGGCATGATCGGAAAAATTGGTATTGAGGTGGCACTCCGGGCGCTTGGCGCCCGCCTTCGGAACCGTGTGGTGCGATGTTCCGAGCTGTGCCTTGGGGGGAAGTTTTCGACAGAGTGCCCTCTCCATATCAAAGGTCAACCCGTCTTTCTGGAAGCGTCACGTTCGCGACCTTCCGAAGCCCACGGGACGCCTTGCTGGTGCCATCGCCGACGCACTCATCCAACGTTTCCATCGTTCCACCCGTCGCCCGTTCATGGTTTCATCGTCGCAAGCATGACGCTTCCAGAGCATCGGCAGGCCATCGACGGGATCGACGCGCAGATCGTGACGTTGTTGAACCAACGCACGCAGCACGTGCTTGAGATCGGCGCGATCAAGCAAAAGCAGGGACAGGAGATCTACGCGCCCCACCGGGAACGCGCGGTCCTCCAGAAGGTCTGCAAGCTGAACGAAGGTCCGATCACCGACGACGGCCTGCGCGCGATCTACCGCGAGATCATGTCGTCCGCCCTCTCGCTGGAGAAGAACCTCACCATCGCCTACCTCGGGCCCGAGGCGACCTTCACGCACCAGGCCGCGATCAAGCGTTTCGGTTCCAGCCTTCACTATTCCTCACAGCGCACCATCGCGGACGTCTTCCACGAGGTGTCCAAACACCGCGCCGATTATGGCGTCGTGCCCGTCGAGAACAGCACCGAGGGCGTGGTCACGCACACGCTCGACATGTTCGTCGACAGCGACCTGAAGGTGGTCGCGCAGGTGGTGCTGCGCATCTCGCACTGCATCGCCAGCCGCGCCAAGAAGCGCGAGGACATCGCCAAGCTCTACGTGCATCCGCAGACGCTGGCCCAGTGCCGCGGCTGGATCCAACGCCATTTCCCGCACGCCGAACTCTGCGAGACCGCTTCCAACGCGCGCTCCGCCGAACTGGCTGCCAAGGACCTCAAGTCCGCCGCCCTCTGCGGCGAACTCGCCGCGGAGACGTATTCCGTCCCGATCCTTGAACGCGATATCCAGGACAACGCCGCGAATTCCACGCGGTTCCTGATCCTCGGCCGTCAGGTGCCCCCTCCCAGCGGTTCGGACCGTACCAGCCTGATGTTCAGCATCCGCGACGAGGTCGGTGCCCTCCACAAGGCCCTCGCCCCCTTCCGGAAGTTCCGCATCAACATGACGAAGATCGAATCCCGTCCCTCCAAGCGGAAGGCATGGGAGTATTTCTTCTTTGTCGACTGCGACGGCCATGCCGAGAGCGGAAAGCTGGCGAAGGCGATCGAGCAGCTCGGCGCCCATTGCAGCTTCGTGAAGGTCCTCGGGAGCTTCCCCAACGGCGACTGAACGGGGTGGCGACGTCCACGTCGCCGTTCCGAAGCCTTCCCCAGGGCGATGAGGACATCGCCTCCCCGCCTGATGACGGGGTGGTGACGTCCACGTCGCCCTTCCAAAGCCTTTCCCATGGCGATGAGGACATCGCCTCCCCGAAGCCATTCCTGCTCCGGCAGCAGTGTCCAAGTGCGCCCAACAGGGGGCCCAGGTTTCGGGAGTTTTACTTGCGGCCACGCCGCTTCCGCGGACGATGGGCGCATGCCCGAGGGAACTCCACGCCAGGACCTCATTGTCGGTGTCGATCTGGGCGGCACCAAGATCCTCTCCGGGGTCTTCACCCCGCAGTTGAAGCGCATCGCCACGGCCAAGCTCTCCACCAAGAGCGAACGCGGCTATGGCGCGGTCGTCGAGCGGATCGACCGGTGCATCCGGGATGCCGTCGATGAGGCCGATGTCTCCATGAAACAGATCCGGGGCATCGGCATCGGAGCACCCGGTGCGGTGAATCCGGAAACAGGAGAGGTCCTGTTCGCGCCGAACCTCAAGTGGAAGGATGCCCCGCTCAAACGGGACCTCGAAAAGATGCTCGGCGTCCCGGTGTTCGCCGAGAACGACTGCAACGTCTGCACCCTGGGCGTCCACGCGGTGGAACTCGACGCCAAGCCACAGAACATTGTCGGGATCTTCGTCGGCACCGGCATCGGAGCCGGCATCTTCATCAACGGCCGCCTTTTTGGCGGGTTCAACCGCACCGCGGGCGAGATCGGGCACATGGTGCTGCAGGTCGGCGGACCCAAGTGTGGGTGCGGCAACCGCGGTTGCTTCGAGGCGCTCGCGAGCCGCACGGCGATCTTCCGCAAGCTCAGCGATGCGGTCCGCGACGGAGCCAAGTCCCAGCTCACCGAGCTGCTCGGTCCCGGCGAGGAAATCACCGACCTCAAGTCCGGCGACCTGCGGAAGGCCATCCGGAAGGGCGACAAACTCGTCCAGAAGGTCGTCGAGGAAGCCTCCGAATACATCGGGATCGCCACCGCCAACGTCATCAATTTCCTCAATCCCGAGGTCATCGTCCTCGGCGGCGGGGTCCTCGACGCCCTGCAGGACGACATGATGCCCCTGATCCAGACCACCGCCCGCGATTACGCCATGACCGGCACGGACAAAGGCATCCAGATCATTGCCAGCCGCCTCGGCGACGAAGCCGGCATCACCGGTTCCGCGGTGCTCGCCCGCCAGGGCCTCAAGGGGTGAGGAGCCTCAAAGTGCCGACGGCACCGGTGGCTGGACGGTGGTCTCGGGCGTGATCTCCAGCGAGAGGTCGCAGGAGACTGGAATACGGCAACTGGGAACTCCCATGAAGGCCGCGTGCCCCACGCGGCGCATCTCCTTCACCGCCGGGTGAGGGCACCCGGCCTTCAATCTGGCAACGGACACCTCCCTCAGCCCGATTTCCCACCCGCCGGGAAGATCCGCGTGACCCTGGGACTCCGGGTGAGCGCCACCGGCGTGATCATGCGGCGGTCGAGGGGCAGCGGTCCGACCTCCATCTCGCGGATGAAGGCTTCATGCGGCTTCCAGTTCAGGTCCCCGAGCCGGTCCCAGTCCGCCAGCTTCATCCCCAGCCCGCGTTCATACGCCAGCGACACCAGTTCCGAGCAGTAGATCTCGTCGTCGCCGGGCGCGTATCGGAAGTCATAGGGTCGGCCGCTCAGGGCCTCCAGCTCGCGACGCAGCTTGGCGACGTCGGGAGAGGCCAGGTTGCCAACGCGATACACCTCCACGCGCGAGCCCCGGCCGCGCACGATCCACTCGTGATACGGCGTCCAGCGCACCTCTCCCAGAGCCTCGACCACGTACCACGATCCGGACCGTTTCATGAGCACGCCGCAATGGGACCATTCACTGCGGGTGACCCCTTCAATGGCGTCGACTAACGGGCCGCGTGGCAACGATTGGAACACCAGATCCCCCTCCTGTTTGTCGCCCCATAACGCCCAGCCCACCCGATCCAGTCGAACAAACGCGGCGAGTCCAACGAGGATCATCAGCATCAGGCCGAGACGTACCTGACCCACCCTTGAATGGGGAGTGATCCTGCCGAGCCATCCTGTCTTTTGTGCATTCATCGGGTTCCTCCGGGATTCAAGGGCTTGGACCGGGCATCGGTCGAAGCGTGTTGTTCGGGTGTCTGCGAACACAGCCCTCCCCTGTGGAACGGGGAGGCGACGTCCTCGTCGCCGTTCCAAAACCGTTCTCAGGGCGATGACGACATCGCCACCCCGTTCCCCATCTCAAAGGGGGGCAGTGTCACGATGCGCGCCGAGCGGGTGAACGTTACCAGAAGTTTGCGCTCGGATCCTGCACCGGCGGGGGCATGCTGGAGGTCGATTCTGTACCGTGATTCCTGATACGAAATTGCTGTGGTCGGGCCTGCGACGTGGACTGCTGTGCGTCGGAGGTTCCCTGATGCTGGCTGGATGTCTCACAAGCGAGGGACCCGTCCAGGAGATCGATGAGGTCCATCTGTTTGGACTGCCGGTGGCGATCAATCTCGACAACGTGCCGGGCCCGGACGCGTTCTCCGTCCGTGTCTTCGTCTCGAAGTCCGAACTGGCGAAGGGAATCCCCATCCGCAAGGGCACGCTCGAAATCCTCCTGTTTGATGGAGCCCTGGTCCCGAACCAGCCCTTGCCCACGACCCCGCTGCGGGCGTGGTCGTTTTCGGCGCAACAGCTGAAGGGTTTGGCGAGCGAGAACCGCCTGGGCACCGGTTACGAGTTCACCCTGCCCTGGGCGGGCACACCCCCCACGCGCAACCGTGTGACGGTCCTCGCGCGGTATCGACCCGTCTCGGGTCCGTCGGTGGTTTCAGGCCCGTCGTCGATTTCGCTGAGCGTGCGCTGAGACCGACCGCCGCCCTTGTCCGGTCTTACTGCACCCGGCCGAATCGCCGTTCCAGTTCGCGCCAGCCCATTTCGATGAGCGTTGGGCGACCATGGGGACAGGTGTAGGGCATCTGGCAGTTCCGCAGGTCGTCGACGAGCTTTTCGAGTTCGGGCCCACGGAGGGGATCGTTGGCCTTCACCGCGTGGCGACACACGGTCTTGGCGACCATCTCCTCGCCGACGCGCAGGGTGTTGACGGTGGTGCCTGCGGCCTTGAGGGCGTCCACCAGATCGAGGGTGAACCGCCGCGGATCGGAAACCCGGATGAAGGGCGGCAGGGCATCGAGCAGGAACGTGCGTTCACCGAACTCCCGCAGGCTCACCCCCAGCCGGTTGAGGATCGAGAGGTGCCGGCGGACGAAGTCTGCGTCCCGGATGGACACTTCGAGGGTTTCGGGAAGCAGCAGGCGCTGCGAGGGAGCCTGTTCCGCCTGTTCCATGCGATCCAGCATCTGCTCGAACAGGATCCGTTCGTGGGCCGCGTGCTGATCGAGGAGGACGAGTCCCCGGTCGGATTCCAGGACCACGTAGAGGCGTCCGATGACGCCCACCAGCCGGAGGGGAATGGAGAGCAGCGGCGTGTTGGCCGCGGGGCTGGCCACCATGGGCCGCGGCGCCGGCGCGAACGCCGGGAGCAGCGGGGTGGACTCCGGGGCCGGTGGGGTAAGGGGCGGCGGCGGTGCGGTGGGTGGAGGTACGGGTGCGGGTGGGCGTGGGCGTGGGAGATCGGACTGATCAGACGGATCAGACGGATCAGTCCGATCAGACCGATCCCGCGGCCCCTGAACAACCGCCTGTGCTGCCGGCACCGCCTGCGCCGGCATCTCTGCCGGGCGCTCCTGCTGGCGGGCAAACTGGAGGAGGGCGTCGCGGACGCCCTTCGCGACCAGTCGTCGCACGGTGCCTTCCTCGCGGAACTTCACCTCGCGCTTCGCCGGGTGGATGTTCACATCGACGGCGGCGGGGTCGATCTCGAGGAACAGGCAGCAGACGGGGTATCGGCCCTTCATGAGGGCGGTGTGGTAGCCTTCGAGGAGGGCGTGGTTGAGACCGCGGTTCTCGATGGGGCGCCGGTTGACGAAGAGATGCTGTTCGTCACGCGTGGCCCGGGAGGCGCCGGGGGCACCGATCAATCCCCACAGGCGGAAATGGCTGGCGATGGGTTCGCGCAGGACGGGGACTTCGGGATCGTCACCGCCGGGGGCTTCCTCGATCTGGGAGGAGAAATCCACGGGAACCCATTGAGTGTTCCCGCCGTGAAGCTGGCGGAGACGGTCGCGGAGGGCGTCGAGACGGTGCGCGGTTGTCTCGGCGGGGAGGGGCGGCAGTTGCCAGACCAGACGACCATCGCTGATGAACGTGAATCCCACGTGGGGATGCCCGAGCGCGGCCAGCACGAGGTAATGCTGGATGTGCGAACGTTCGGTTTCCTCGCTGCGCAGGAACTTGCGGCGGGCGGGAAGGTTGAAGAAGAGGGAGCGCGCCTCGATGGACGTGCCATGCGGGTTGGCGGCAGCGCGGACCTCGGCGATGCGCCCACCCTGGACGATCACCGAAGTTCCTTCGCCGGTGGTCTCGTCCCGTTCGCGACTGGTCAGGGTAAACCGGCTGATGCTGGCGATGGAGGGGAGCGCTTCACCGCGAAAACCCATAGTCGTGATGGCGGAGAGATCCTCGGCCTTCCGGATCTTCGAGGTCGCATGGCGCTCCAGGCAGAGCAGTGCGTCGTCGCGGCTCATGCCATAGCCATCGTCCGTCACCCGGATGAGCGAACGCCCGCCGGCACCGATCTCGACCGTGACGCGGTGGGCGTCGGCATCGAGGGCATTCTCGACGAGTTCCTTCACGACCGAGGCCGGGCGCTCGACGACCTCGCCGGCGGCGATCTGGTTGGCGACGTGGTCGGGGAGGAGTCGGATACGGTTCACGTGGGGGACAAAGTGAGCGTACGAAAACGTGCTGGGCAAGTCCCGGGGTGGACAGGTTGTGACGGCGGGTTGTGGCGGGCAGGGGAACCGGCGCGGGCGTGGGGTAATTCGGAGCGGCGCGAACCCAACCGTCCGATCATCCTTTGCCGCGAGTCAGCGCGGGGCAGGTGAGATCCAACGAATCGCCGTCCCATCATCCGCCCGTGCCGGTTCCTCCAACCGCCAAAACCAAGGGGGGCCACAAGAAGCCCGTAAAGCCGGGGGGAGCAGCTGGGCAGTCAATCAACGCAACCTGTGGGTCCAAGGTTCCGGTGGTGACGGTTTCTACGCTGGTCCCGTCGACGCATTGCCGCCTTGCGAAGAAACACAATTGCGGCGCGAGTATCGTGGGCCCGGCCCGACCTGTGGACCATACGTGTTTTTCCCTAAGAGTGGAATGTGGGGGGGCAGGGCAACATCCAGCCGTCATCCGGCACCTTCGCTGCGGTCACGCCAGCCGTTGGAGCGGGGTTGCCTGCGCTGTGGTGCGTGGCAGAAGCACGGTGAATTCGGAGCCCTCGCCCGGAGCACTGTTCACGCCCACGCGTCCACCGTGGGCTTCGACCACCGCCTTGACCAAGCTGAGCCCAAGTCCCAGGCCCCGTTGGGAGCGGGACTTGTCGCCCCGGTAAAGGCGGGTCCAGATGCGATCCAGGTCTTCGACGGCGATCCCCATGCCATTGTCGCGGACGCGGACCAGGGCGCCTTCGGGGCGGGTTTCGGCGGAGAGGCGTACCGCCCCCCCGGCCGGGGTGTATTTGAGGGCATTGTCGAGGAGGTTGGCCACCACCTGTCGCATCCGGGGCATATCAAAGTCCGCGGGACACTCGGCGGGCAGTTCCATCCGGATCTGGATGGACTTCTCCTCGGCCACGAACTCGTAGACCTCGGCCACCTCGCGCAGGAGGCGGCACAGGTCGGCGGGTTTCCGGTCGAGTCGCATCATTCCCGCCTCGGCCTCGGTGACGTCCATCAAGGTGTTGAGCATGCTCAGGACGCGTTCGGATTCCTCGACGCAGTCCGCGAGGGCCTCGCGGGCCTGCAAGTGGTCCGCTTCCGGGGCCAGCGCGAGTTCGGCCGTTCCGCGGAGGCGGGTGAGCGGCGTGCGCAGGTCGTGCGCGGCGTTGTCGAGGGATTCGCGCATGGCGCGGATGAGCCCCTGGTTGCGGTCGAGGACGGTGTTGAAGAGTCCGACGAGTTCCGCGAGGTCATCGTTGCGGCGGGGGGCTGGAACACGGGCATCCAGACGGCCGGTTTCGAGGATGGACTGTGCCGTGTGGACGATCTGGCGGATCGGTTTGGTGGCACGATGGGCGAACAGCGCACCGCCGGCGAAGCTGACCACGACAACGACCGAACCCAGCAGGAGGAACGTCTTGCGCAGGGGCTCCAGCAGGACCTGCCGGTTGTCGGTGCTGCGCCCGACCTGGAGGATGGAACCGTCGGCCAGGCTGCGGGACGCGAGCGCCAAGTCACGTTCGGCACCGCTCGGAATCCGGATGAACTCCTGCTGCCCCTGGAGCACGCCCCGCCCGTTGGGGAGCGGCACCTGGACCAACCGGGATCCGACCCAGCCGTCGGGAACCTTCGCAAAGGTGACGTCGTTGCCCCGGGAGACGAGGCGGACGAACAGGGAAACCTGCTCCGGGCTGACAGAGTCGCGGGTGACAGCGTCGCGCAGGCCGCGTTCGCCCCGTTGGGCGTAGGCCCCGGCGTATTCGTCGAGTTTGGCTTGCAACAGGGTTTGCTCGCGCGATTCCAGCGTGCTCGTCACCAGCCAGTACAGGCTGCCGAACAGGATCAGCGAGGAAGCGAGGAAGACCAGCGCGTACCACAGGCTGAGACGCACGCCGAACGCGAGCCGCCATCCCGCGTTGCGGGGGCTTCCGGCCGCTCGGGGCGATGGCGGTTCAGGCCGGACGGAGGACATAGCCAACGCCGCGCTGGGTGTGGAGTCGGGTCTTGTCCGGATCGATCTTGGATCGGAGCCGGTGGACGAGCACATCGACCACATTGGTCTGGGGATCGAAGGAGTAATCCCAGACGTGTTCGAGGATCATGGTCTTGGTGACGGTGCGGCCGGCGTGCCGCATGAGATACTCCAGCAGGGAGAACTCGCGGGGCTGGAGTTCGACGGGTTCGTTGCCGCGGCGGACCTCGCGGGTGAGCAGGTCGAGGGTGAGGTCGCCCACGGTGAGGCGGGTGGGTTCGCCGGTGGCCTGGGTGGAACGCCGGATGAGCGCCTGAACCCGGGCCAGCAGCTCGGAAAAGGCGAACGGCTTCGTCAGGTAATCGTCGCCGCCCGCCTGCAATCCCCGGACGCGATCCTCGACGGAAACCTTGGCGCTCAGGAAGAGGACGGGTACGCGATTGCCGGAGGCGCGGAGCTGTCGGACCACCGAGAGTCCATCGAGTCCCGGAAGCATGACGTCCACGATGGCCGCGTCGTAGGGATTGCCCGCGGCGAGATCGAGGGCGGCATGGCCGTCCGTACAGGGATCGACCGCGAATCCGCTCTGGCGAAGTCCGTTGGTGACGAACGACGCGATCTTGGCGTCATCTTCGACAACCAGAATACGCACGGCGGCAACCATGGAGGGAGCGGACGGAGGGCGCCACTGGAAGTTGCCGGGGGTGCATCTTCACACCGCCCCCGTTTGAGAATGGGAACGGGGTGGCGATGTCCTCATCGCCCTGTCATTGGCTTTGGAACGGCGACGCGGACGTCGCCACCCCGTCCCATACAGGGCCTTGTCAGAATGTGCCCGGTTGCCGTTTCGCAACGGCAAGAGGATTGACACCGGGGGCGGGTCGGCAGGACTTTCTGCACATGAATGATTCCCCTGCAGCAAATGCGACGTCCCGTCGCGACTTCTTGCGGACGACCGGGACTTTCGCAGCCGCCTCCGCCCTGGCCGGCGTTGCCCTGCCCCGCGTTCACGCCGCCGAGAACAACACGATCCAGATCGCGCTGATCGGTGCCGGCGGACGCGGCACCGGTGCCGCCGCCAACGCCCTCAACGTCAAGACCGGCCCCGTGAAGCTGGTCGCCATGGCGGACGTGTTCGAGAACCGCCTCAAGTCCAGCTTCGAGGGCCTGAAGGGCCAGTTCGCGGACAAGATGGACATTCCCGAGGACCGCAAGTTCGTCGGGTTCGACGCTTACAAGAAGGCGATGGACGCGCTGAAGCCCGGTGACATCGCGATCCTGGCCACGCCGCCCGCCTTCCGCTGGGTGCAGTTCCAGTACGCCATCGAGCGCGGCCTGAACGTGTTCATGGAAAAGCCGGTGACCGTCGACGGCCCCACGTCGCGCCGGATGTTCGAGCTCGCCAAGCAGGCGGACGCCAAGAACCTCAAGGTCGGTGTCGGCCTCATGTGCCGTCACTGCCGCGTGCGCCAGGACCTCTTCAAGCGCGTCCAGGACGGCCAGATCGGCGAGATCATCGCCCTGCGTGCCTACCGCATGCACGGTCCGGTGGGTTCCGCCTTCACCGAACCGAAGAAGCCCGAGGAGAACGAAACGATGTTCCAGATCCGGCGCTTCCACTCCTTCCTGTGGGCGTCCGGCGGTTGCTTCAGCGACTTCTACATCCACAACATCGACGAATCCTGCTGGATCAAGAACGCCTGGCCCGTCGAGGCCCAGGCCTCCGGCGGCCGCCACTACCGTGGCAACGCCATCGACCAGAACTTCGACAACTACTCGGTCGAGTACACCTTCGGCGACGGCACCAAGATGTTCATGTACGGCCGCACGATGCCGGGCGTCCATGACCAGTTCGCCTCCTACGCCCACGGCGCCAAGGGGCTCGCGGTCATCTCCTCCGAGGGTCACTGGCCCTCGAAGGCCCGCATCTACAAGGGTCACAAGATGACCAATTCGGAGATCGTCTGGCGCACGCCCAAGGAAGGCCCGGAACTCGATCCCTACCAGCTCGAGTGGGAAGACCTGACCGCCGCCATCCGGAACAACACCCCGTACAACGAGGTGGAACGCGGCGTGAAGGCCTCCCTGGTCACCTCCATGGGCCGCATGGCCGCGCACACGGGCCAGATCGTCACCTACGACGACATCCTGAACTCCGATCACGAGTTCGCCCCGGGCCTCGACAAGATCACCCTCGAATCCCCGGCGCCGCTCCTCGCGAACGCCGACGGCAAGTACCCGGTGCCCATGCCCGGCATCACCAAGAAGCGCGAGTACTGACCCGCGCCTGGCCGGCACCCGCTCCGTACCCGCTGCGGGCCGGCACGAAAAAGGATCCGTCTGATCGGAATGATCGGACGGATCCTTTTGCTTTCGGGCGGTCAGAGCTGCATCGACTTGAGCCAGCCCACGAAGTTCTCACGCTCCTTCGCCACCAGCGCGTCGGGTCCGGTCAGCTTGAAGAACCACGACTTGTCGCCATCGGGAACGATCGCGCCCAGGATCCGCGTCGGGCCCTTGCCGCCGAGGTCCACGACCGTCGCTTCCTGCCCGCCCTTCAGCGTCACTTTCAGCGCTTCCTTGGCCAAGGTCGCCTCGTCGGTCGATCCGAGGCCCACCTGACCGCGCCACCGGTTCACGTTCGGCAGCAGTCCGCCGCCGCCCGACGACAGCGTGCTGATCGAAACATCCCCGACCTCGGCACCGGCGCCCGGGATCTCGAAGCTCGCGAGGCGCATGGCCCGTGCCCCACCACGACGCCAGTGCGATGGAACCTCCCATTTGGGCAATCCCGCCGCGGGTCCTGGCGGAAGGTCCGGCGCGGCAGGTGCGGCAACGGCGGGACGTGGGGGAGGCTCCGGAGCGGCCGCCGCCGCGGGAGCGTTGGGGGCCTGCGCTTCCGACTCCTCGCCTTCGGGACCGGTGCGCACGGACGCCAGCCATCCGATGAACCGTTGCTTCTCACCCGCAACGAGGTCCGCCTCGCCTGTCGCCTTGAAGAACACCGTCATGCCACCGGCGGGAAGGATCGTGGCGAGGATCCGGGACTTGTACTTGCCGTCCAGCATCGCCTCCTGGCTGACCATGTCGTACACGTGCGCGCTTTCCGTGCCCACCTTCACAGGATCCCGCGCCGTCGGCAGCTGATCCTCGGTCAACGGGGCCAGTTTCACCTGACCACGCCAGCGGTTGACGTTCTCCAGCTCCGTCCCCGCCTGTTCACCCAATGCCGTCACCGAGATGTCCACGCTGCGGCCATCCGGCGCGGTCACCCCGTAGCTGGCCAGTCGCATGCCGCTGGCGTTCGGGCGCTCCTGCCACTCGGGCGGGATGGTCCAGGGCGCCTTCGGGGTCCGGGCGGCGGGAGCCTTGGCGCTGCCCGGGTCCATGGCCGGCGTGGAGGGAGCCGATGCCACCACCGGGGCGGCGTTGGTTTCCTTGGCCACTTCGTAGACCCGGACCTCTTCCTTGCCACAGCCCGCGGCCAACACCGCCACCGTCACACCCAGTGCAGTTCCAAATCGCATCCGCGCAATCAACCCCCGGACGCGCCACCACGCAAGAACCCAGAAGCGGGAGAAGCCGAACTTGGCGCATCTCGACACCGCCCCCACCAGGAACGGGGTGGCGACGTCCTCGTCGCCTTGGGAAAAGTTTGGAGAGGGCAACGAGGACGTTGCCGCCCCGTCGCGGATGTAATCAGTGACATGATTCCCCCGCAGCAGGCGAATCCACGAAAAGGG
>JAIXZE010000136.1 GCA_027489875.1 Verrucomicrobiales bacterium | reverse complement strand
TCCTGGAACTGCCTTGCGGCTGGAATCGTTGATGAACCAATCATCCCCCCGATGAAACTTGCCCTCAGCAATGTTCCTCCGGATCACGCCGACCGGATCGCGCGGACCCTCGTCGAGGAGGGGTTGGTTGCCTGCGCCAATCTGTTGCCCATCCGCAGCGTGTACCGATGGAAGGACGCCGTCTGCGAGGAACCGGAGGTCACCCTGTGGATGAAGGTTCCCGACGATGGCGTGGACTCGTTGCGCACGCGGTTGCTCTCGCTGCACCCGTATGAACTTCCGGAGTTCATCGTGCTTCCGGTGGAATCCGAAGGATCACTCCCCGCCTATCTCGCGTGGGTGGAGGCCAAGGGGAGGATCTCTGTGCAGGCTTCGTGCCGCCACCCGGAGCACCCTGACCACGCCGGGTGAGGGCACCCGGCCTTCACAGGGAGTTCCCAGTCGCACCCTGCTTCAAACTTGAATCTTCAAGCTTCAAACTCGGCACCATACCTCGCCCCCCGGGAACTCGTGGGCGTCGAGGCTGGCGGCGAGCATCTCGGTGGTATAGCCAGGCAGGGCGGGGACCTGGTAGCGCGCGTTCCGGATGCGGCAGGGCTCGATGAAATGTTCGTGGAGGTGATCGACGAACTCGCAAACGCGGTTCTCCAGGGATGCGCTGACGCACGTATAGTCGATCATCGAGAGGTGCTGCACGAACTCGCACAGCCCGACCCCACCCGCATGCGGACACACCGGCACGCCGAACTTCGCCGCGAGCAACAGCACCGCGAGGTTCTCGTTCACACCGCCCAACCGGCAGGAATCAATCTGGCAGAACGAGATCGCGCGCGCCTGCAACAGTTGCTTGAACAACACCCGGTTCATCCCGTGTTCACCGGTCGCCACGCCGATCCCGAGCGGTTCGACCGCCCGTGCAATCGCGGCATGCCCCAGGATGTCGTCGGGTGAGGTGGGTTCCTCGATCCACCAGGGTTTGAACGGAGCGAGTGCCGTCGTCCAGGTGATCGCCGTGGGGACGTCCCAAACCTGATTGGCGTCCACCATCAGCTTCCGGTCCCATCCAATCTCCTCACGGATGATCGCCAGTCGGCGCAGATCGTCGGCGAGGTCGCGTCCAACCTTGATCTTGATGTGGGTCCATCCTTCCGCCACCGCCTCGCGACAGAGGCGCCGGATCTTGTCGTCGGGGTATCCGAGCCATCCGGCGCTGGTGGTGTAGGCGGGGTAGCCGTCGCGTTCGAGTTCGGCGACGCGCGCGGCCCTCCCGGGCTCCGCCCGACGGAGAAGATCCAGGGCTTCATCGCGGGTGAGGGCGTCGGTGATGTAGCGGAAGTCGATGCAGTCCACGAACTGTTCCGGCGTGAAGTTCGAGACCAGCTTCCACACGGGGAGGCCCACGGACTTGCCCCAGAGATCCCACAGCGCGTTGACTATCGCCGCCAAGGCCAGGTGCACCGCGCCCTTGTCCGGTCCGATCCACCGCAATTGGGAATCACCGGTCAAGTGACGCCAGAAGGCTCCGGGAGCCGAGGTGAACTCGGCCAGATCGCGTCCAATGAGGAGATGCTGGTGTGCCCGGATGGCCGCACACACGACGTCGTTGCCCCGCCCGATGGTGAACGTCGATCCATGACCCTCCAGTCCGGTGTCGGTGTGCAGGATGACGTAGGCCGAGGAGTAGTCCGGATCCGGGTTCATGGCATCCGACCCATCCTTCTGCGAGGACGTCGGAAACCGGATGTCGCGAACCGAAAGATGCGTGATGCGGGGCATGGCGGGAGGGAGTTTGAAGAGGGAAGATTCAAGTTTGAAGCCTGCGTGCGCGGATTTCCACGATTCCGCTGCGAGGGCCATTTTGCTTATCCACAGATTTCACAGATTTCACAGATTCGCTGATGGACTGGTTGAACGGTGAGATCCGTCCCGCATGGGAATCACCGTCCGGATGCATAGCCCGTTCGATCCAGGTTTCTGCCCATCTCCGTCATCTGAAGTCCGTGGACCTCCTTCCCACCCATCTGTGCAATCTGTGAAATCTGTGGACCACACTCCTCCCCTCATCCGCAATCGGTGGACCCTCTTCCCGCGAATCGGGTCGCCTGCAAGGTGGCGACGGGCGTAGAGATGGGGCATGAACCGTGTGCTCTGGGTCCGCTGGCTTCGTTGGACGGGATGGTTGGCGGCCGTCGCCTGTGGCGTGTTGGCTGCGACTGCCCGGGGGATGGCGGCCGACATCCGCGTGCTGGTCTGGGATGAACGCCAGCCCCAGCAGAAGCAGGCCTACTCCAACTGGCTGGGCAACGAGATCGCGTCGCATCTCCGGAAAGTCCCCGGACTCAAGGTCACCTCGGCGGCCCTCGATGATCCGGGGCAGGGACTGTCCACACTCGACCAGACCGACGTGCTGGTCTGGTGGGGACACGTGCGCCAGATGGAGATCGAGCCGCCCACCGCACGCGACATCGTCAAGCGGATCCGCGAGGGAAGGCTGCAGTTGGTGGCCCTCCACTCCGCCCACTGGTCGCGTCCGTTTGTCGAGGCCATGAACGAGCGCGCCCGACAGGATGCCTTGGCCGCGTTGCCCGAGTCCGAACGGGCCACCGCAGTCCTCAAGGAATCCGACCTGTTCCCGCGCCCCTTCATCGCACCCAAGTACACCGACCGGTTGTCGCCGTCGGTGATCCTGCGCAAGCCGACCACGGGTCCGGTGGAAGTGCAGTTGACGCTGCCGAACTGCTGCTTCCCGGCGTACCGCGGGGACGGCAAACCCAGCCAATTGCGTGTGCTGAAGCCCGGCCATCCGATTGCACGCGGGCTGCCGGCAACGTTCGGCATCAGCGCCACCGAGATGTACGACGAACCCTTCCACGTGCCGACACCCGATGAAGTCGTCCTGGAGGAGCGGTGGGCGACTGGGGAATGGTTCCGGAGCGGAGCGGTGTGGCAGGTCGGCAAGGGTCGGGTGTTCTACTTCCGGCCCGGGCACGAAACCTATCCGGTATTCCAGGATCCGAACGCGTTGAAGGTGGTGGAGAACGCGGTCGCGTGGCTGGGCGCGCGGTGAGTCCCGCTGCCCTTGAAAAGCAAAACGCCCCCGGGGGTACCGGGGGCGTCTTGGCAGGAAGGAGAGGGAGCGGCCGATCAGGCGCGTTCCATGTACTTCCCGGAGCGGGTGTCGACCTTGATCTTCTCGCCGGTCTTGATGAAGAGCGGGGCGGAGATCTGGACGCCGGTCTCGAGGGTGATGAGCTTCTGCACGTTGTTGGCGGAATCGCCCTTCAGGCCCTCGGGGGCGTCGGTGACCGTGAGGATCACGGAGGCGGGAAGTTCGATCTCAACCACGCGCTCCTCGACGAACGTCATCGTGACGGTGCCATTCTCGACCAGGAAGTTCTTGGCGTCGCCGATCATCGCGGGATTGACCGTGACCTCCTCGAAGGATTCCGGGTTCACGAAGACATAGTCGTCGCCGGACTTATAGGAGAACTCCATCTTCTCGGAGTTCAGCGGGACGGTCTCGACCTTCTCGGTGGAGGCGAACCGGACATCCATGGACTTGCCGGTCTTGATGGAACGGAGGATGGCCTGAACGAAGGCGCGGAGGTTGCCAGGGGTACGATGGGTGACTTCCAGGACGACACAGACGTCGGTGTTGTGAAGGATCGCCATGCCCTTGCGGAGGTCGTTCGCGTTGACTGCCATAAGCCTTAAAAATTGGAACTGTGCAAAATCCCTGCGGATGTGCGGCGTTTTGCCGAATTCGGAACCGCGACGCTAACCGGGGGTCTGGTCTTGGCAAGCCTGCTTTTCGGATGGCGGACTGGGGCGTTTCCAGTTTCCAGAGGCCAGTTCCCAGAAACCGGACGGGAGAAGGCGGGGGAGAGTCATCCTGTCCGCGGGAGAGAAAACGACAGGATGGCAGGAGGACAGGATGGGGTTTGGGAAGGTGGGAAAGGGAAACGGTGGCGGAAAGTCATCCTGTGAATCCTGTGCATCCTGTCTGCGGGAGCGAAAAGGACAGGATGGCAGGATCCTGGCTGGATCCAGTCCGCTGGCCTCGCGGACGTGCGTTGCGCTTCAATGAGGTGTCCGCATTTCCTGCACAGGCCGGCAGATTTGTGGCGGATCCACTGGGGTTTTGATGAAATTCATGTGTCCTTTGCAAAGACGGGCGGTGTGGATGATTTTTGACCGATCAAATACTTGCCAATAGGTATTTCTGTGCCGTAGGAGGATGCCCCGTTGACGTCAAGGAGTGTCAACGCCAGCGACCGGCTCGCGTCGGTTCTGGGTCCTGAGGCTTCCTGGCGGATCCGGTCGGTGCCGGTTCGTTCCATGGCCCGAAGGGCTTGGGACCCGAATGGTTGCTTGCGGATGGAACTCCGGAACCACGCAAACATCCATTGCCCATGAAACGCCTTCGACCGCCCCTTCGCGCCATGCGTCCACTCGGGATGTTGCTCATGGCTGTGGCGACCCTTGCCGGCGGGTGGGGACTCGCCTTGGCCAACCCCATCCAGACCCAGAGCATTGCCCTGAAGAAGGGCTGGAATGCGATTGCCGTGCGGGTGGACCCGGCGGCCCCGGCCCCGAACGACGTCTTCCGGGGTGTGCCCGTGGACAAGGTGGCGGTCTACCTGGCCACCGGGACTCCGCTGGAATACATCCAGGATCCGGCCGCGAAGCCGTGGAAACAGAAGGGCTGGCGTGCGTGGTTCAACGAATCGTCGCCCGACGCCTTCATCAGTGATCTCTCCGCGATCCAGTCGGGCCAGTGCTATCTGGTGCACGCCATCGAGGCGACGACGCTGAACCTCACCGGGACGGTGGCGCACCACCGGGTTTCGTGGCGCGGGGACTCCTTCAACATGGTGGGATTCCCGGTGGATCCGGAGCAGCCGCCGACGTTCTCTGCCTGGTTTGCCGGTTCAGCAGCCCATCAGTCGACCGCCCGGACGGTGGTCTACCAATTGGACGAGACGGACCGCTGGGCTCCGGTCACGCGGCCAGAGCGGACGCTGATCCAGCCGGACCGGGCCTATTGGGTGTGGTGCCAGGGGGCATCGGACTATCAGGGACCGCTGGATGTGATCGCGGGCGGAGCCCGTAGTCAGAAGGTGAATTTCGGCGATGTCACCGCGGTGCTTTCGTTCAAGCTCGTGAACAACCTGAACACCCCGTTGGGTGTCCTGATGCAGCTTTCGCCGACCAACGGCGTTCCGGTGTTGATGGAGCGCAAGCTCCTGACACTGGGCGAACGGGTCGATGTTCCGCTGACCGAATCGGTCAACCTTGGAACGTTGGAGCCAAAGACAAGCCGCCCCATCCGGCTCAAGGTGGACCGCTCACAAATCGAAGGAGCCAGCAGCAGCGCGGTGCTGGTCCTGAAGGATGATGTTGGAACGTTGCTGCGGATCCCCGTGACGGCAGACGTGCCCTGAACCCACGAACGCCGAACCCATGAAGGCCATGAGATTGATGATTCCCCTCCCGAGGCCGGCGGCGCTGTTGGCGCTGCTGACGGCCCTGCTGTTCCCGGCGGTTCTCCGCGCGGAAACGGTACTGAGCTTCCCAGGCAATCCCGCGGCACCGGGTGCCTTGCTTCTGTCGCCGGATCCTTCGGGCTTCAGTTTCGGGAGGACGAACGACTTTGCGGTGGAGATGTTCCTGATGCTGGAAGGTTCGGGGGCGGCGACCGAAACCGTCTTCGCGAACATGCCGGTGAGCAACACCCTGGCGACGGGTGGCCCGGGCTGGGGCCTCTATGCCCAGGGCGGATCGCTGCGCGTCTATGGGACCTCCTATGAGTATCCGGCGTCCCAGTCGGGTGTGAGGAATGTCCTGATGCAGCCGGTGAACGTCTCGACCGGCAAGTGGCATCACGTGGTGGTGAACTTCGTCCGGAACTCCTCGGTGGATCTCTATGTGGACGGGGCCTTGGTCCAGAAGGTGGGCCAGCCCGTCTATAACTTCGACAGCACGAACAGCTATCGGGTTGGGCTGAGCCCGCTGGGTGGCCATCCGTTCTTCGGAAAGGTGGACGAACTCCGGATCTGGGAGCGTGCTCGGACGCCGACGGAGATCCGCAGGGCGGCGGAAACCAAGCCGGCTCTGGGCAGCACGGAGAAGTCCTTGCGGCTTTACTACAGCTTCAATGAATCCGATGGCGTCGCCCTGAGCGTGGGGCCCGTCCAGTCGGGATTGCCGGCCGAACTTCGGGGCATCTCGCGGGTGCAGGATGCGTCGTTGGTCCTGGGACCGCCGCTGCCGCCACCGACCGACTTCGCGCTGGCCTTCAACGGTGTAAACCAGTCGGCGCGTACCGCGATCGACGGCGCGTTGCTCGCCGGGGATGAGTTCACGATCGAGTATTGGTTCAAGGGCCGTCGCCTCCAGTCGGCGGTTCGATTGCAGCCGACCAACGGGAGCACCTGGATGGTGTCCGGTCACGGAGCCCCGGCGCAGGTCAACAATCTGGTCAATCCGGGAACGGGCAATGTGTCCGCCCGTGTGGATTCTGTGTTTGCTGTAAACGATGGGGTTATTTGGCATCACGTGGCATTGACCTGGCAGCGTGGGACGGCGAATGGACTCCGGAGCTATCTGGATGGAGTGCTCCGCGGGTCCGGCAACACGGACGCGACGCCCTTCCCGGTGATCGCGGCGCCGATCTGGCTGGGGAGCTTCAACGGCACCAGCGAGTTCATGGATGGCGCGATCGACGAGGTCCGCATCTGGAAGCGAGTGCTCCCTCCCTCGGAGATCGAGCAGCATGCCCGGGATGTGCGGCGGTTGTCCGGGGATGAACGCGGTCTCGCGGCCTACTTCGATTTCAATGACCAGGATGCGGCAGGCCCGCTGGATCTGGTGTCGGGTAAGCGGGGCACCTTCAGCAACACAGGGGCGGGGGCCTATGTTCCCACCGATCTCGTGTATGGCGAGCCGCTGCCGAACCCGCAGGCAGCAGCGGGTCTGTGGCTTGGCGAAGTCAGCCTCCGTGCGGTCAGCGAAGTCTCCGGGGGGCCAACCAATACGGTTCAGGCCGGGGGTGTCTTCGATTTCAACATCATCCTCCATGCTGATTCCAACGGCGTGGTGCGACTCCTGAAGGACGTGACGATCATGCAGAAGCGCAATGCCGCGAGCAACCTGACCGAGATCGTGCTCCTCACGGACGAGGGTCTTATCCCGAATTTCGATGGGGTGATCAAACGGGCGGGCAAACTGGTCGGGATGCGTTATTCGAGTGCCTTCACACAATTCGACGGTCAGAGCCTCCTGCTGGACGGGGTCATGGGTTACGGCGGTGCCGTCGCCGGCACCAATACAATCTCCGCGACGCAGCCGGGGAATCCCTTCTTCCACAAGTATCATCCCCAGCACCGGAACCCGACCGACCTCAAGGGCAACGGCTACTCCATTTCCAGACAGTTGCAGATCATCTTCGACTCCCGTCGGCCCAATACGGTCGTCGGTCGGGACCGTCTGACGGGAAAATATCGGGAGACGTTCGTGGGTCTGCACAAGGTGCCGATCACGGCCGAGGGTGAAATCCAGCTCCAGCGCATCAGCCTGGTCAACAAGCTCAACAACCAATGAACATGAACGGAATCACACGGCTTTGGGCGACGTGGCGCACCCCGGGGATGGGCTTGTCCCTGCTCCGGATGCTGGCTGCGCTGGCGGTGATGCTTTCTGGGGTGGGCCATGCGGCCCAGACGTACCTCAAGCAGCTGACCTCCGATGGCAACGTGCTGACGACCGCCACGGCGGTGTCGCCGACGGATGGCTCGATCTACGTCGCCGGCACCTTTGATGGCGTGCCTCTGGTCGTGGGTTCGACCACGCTTCCGCTCAGCGGCACCAACAAGACCGGCTTCCTGGTCAAGCTGGGTGCCGACGGCAGTTGGCGCTGGGGCGTGACCCTTTCCGACAACGACAACCAGGGAACGCTGACGCCCCGGGCCATCACCGTCACCGCCACGCACGTCTATATCACAGGGGATGCGCGTAACGGTGTCGCGGTGAATGCGCGGCTCCGCAGCGGTGCCTACGTCCGGAACCTCAGCCGATCCAACGCGTCCCTCGCTCCCTTCGTCGTCCGCCTTGATACGGAGGCCGGCTGGGGCTGGGCGGCGATGGCATCAAACAGCGAAACGGATCGTGCGAACGCCTATGCCTACGATGTCGCTGTGGACCGGGATGGGGGAGTCTACATCTGCGGTTCCTTCCGTTCGGATAATGTCAGCGACAGCACGACCCTCGGTCTGAATTTCGGGAACCAGCATGCGTTCCGGGCGCGGGATCCGAGCGGTACGTCCAGCGCTACGGATTGGGGAAGACCCGGGCAACCCACGCGTGACGGCTTTGTCGCCAAGTTGGAAGCGGCCTCCGGTTCGTGGAAATGGGTGGCCACCGGTGGTGGCGAGGAGGATGAGGCACATCCGGGGACCGCTGCCGCGGCTGCCGCGCTCGCTCCCTTTGCGGGCGGTTTCTATGGGATCGCCGTGGATTCCGCGAATTCCGTCTATGTCATCGGAAACGTCAGCGCCCGAAACGATGACAACAAACAAGGCATACTCATCGGGGCACGCTTCAACTCGGCTCGCTGGCATTCCAACTTGCCAAACGATACCAGGAATTGGGCCTGGCTGTACTCTCCCGCCGACGGCAGCGCCTACGTGGCCAAGATCGCCGGCACCGGACCCAGCGAGGGGTCGTGGTCCGACCGGACCTATATGTGCATCCGTCAGCCCAAGCCTGCCAATAACGCCGCGTGGTTCGGGAACCCCACCTATGCCCGTGGCGTCGAGGTGGTGCAGGACCAGGTGTACATCACCTACCAGCAGGCCTTCTTTGATGGCGGCGTTGCGAGTGGCGGAGGAAACCGCCAATTGCAGGTCCGGCGGTTGCTGCTCGATCTCAGTGCCTCCAACGCCAGTGCCAGCGTTGAAGTCAACGGGGCTGCGGGAACCAACAACGTCAGTTACGGAAGCCCGTTGACCTTCGACCGCTCGGGAAACCTCTACCTCAGCGGAACGTTCTCTTATCCCGGAGCCCGCTTTGTTGGAGGGGGCCAAACCAATGACTTTGCCCTCTCGGCCGGGACGAACATCTTCGTCGGCAAACTGTCCCCGGATCTCAGCTGGGACTGGACCCAGACGGCCAACGGCGTCATGCCCGGCTTCGACGGTGTGCAATCGGCGGCCGACCCGCAAACCGGCCGCCTCTATTTTGTCGGCAGTTTCGCGAACGGTGCTCTTGAACTCGGGGAACTGGGTTCCGAAGTCCGGATGCCCTCGTCGACGGAACAGGGGGCGAACTACGCCGGCTTCATCTCCGCGATCCAGACCAACGGCAAGTTCCTGGAGCAGGTCCGCTTTGAACTGCTCACGGATTATGGCGCGGAACAGGCCATTCCACCCCAGACCCCGCAGACGCTCTTCCTGGGGAATCCCGTGACCGCCAGTGTCCCGCCGATCCTTTACGAGGATGCCGCGGGCGGGAACATCGATCCCCTCGACAATCCAGGCATCGCTACCCGCGCGGTGGTGCGCCACATCTGCATCGGCTACGAAGTCGTGGACACGGGCATCGTGGGCTCCGGGTCGAGCTATACCTTCACCATCGATGGTGACACACAGGTCCGGTTCCGCTGGCGCACGGAATATGCACTGGATGTGCGGAACGACCTCTCGGGATCAGCCGGAGGTCTGACTTCGACGGCGGCCGGCAACCCGGATCCGGTGGTCCAGAAGCACTGGATCGAGGATGGCACCATCACGACCACCTTCATTGATGGCGTGATTCCCTCGCTGACCGAGTTCGGCACCCGTTACCGCTCGGTCGGATACCGAGGCACCGGATCAGCGATGGGCATCCTCGGTCAGGCGCTGGACTTCAATGGCAGCAACCAGCACGTGGACCTGGGCGTCGTGCCAGCGACCAGCTTCAACCAGGGCATCACGGTGGAAGCCTGGGTCGACTATGACTCCTTCAAGCCGTGGAGCGGCATCTTCGAGGCCGCCGATGCCGACGGGGCCCACACGATCTTCCTCGCGAATGTCGAGGGTACCAGCGACCTGAACTTCCGCGTCTACGACGGAAAGAGCGTTGTGGCTGCCGCCACGGCCAAGGGCGTTCTCAAGATCGGCCAATGGATGCACCTCGCCGCCACGCTCGATCCCGCCGGTCTCGCGACGATCTATGTGAACGGCGTGGCCGTGGCAAGCACCAGCAACGGTGCCGGCAAGCTCCCGCCCGCCGTGGTCCGCGACCGCAGTTACATCGGATGGGGGCCGGCGTCGGAATTGGCCCACTTTGATGGTCGCATCGGTGAAGTCCGGCTCTGGAAGGTGGCCCGGACCGCCACCGACATCCGCGTCGGCCAGTTCCAGTCGGTGCCAGGCACCGAATCCACGCTGGTCGGGTACTGGAAGCTCGCCGACCTGCAAGGGCAGGGGACCCCGGTGACGAGTTACCGGACCTCGGATTCCTCGGCGTCGGGGCTCCATGGGACCTTCGTCAACGGAGCCTTCTCGGACCTCAAGTCCGGGCAGTTCACCAGCTTCGTTCCGTGGGCCAGCGTCCAGGCCCGCCAGCAGGTGCCGCAGTTCCGGATGAACGCGCCGGCATCCATCGAATACACCTGGGTGCGCGAACAGCGGTTGCAGATCTCCATCGCGCCTCCTTCGCTGGCCCCCGGCTTGCTGGCGATTGGTGGCGGGCAGACCAACGAAGGGGTGGGCGAATTCTGGTTCACCAACAAGTCACGCGTGGTGCTCACGGCCCCCGAGCGTGCCCGGTCCGGGACTGAGGATTACGCGGTAAAGGGATACATCAATGGTGTTGGCAACGTCACGCCGTCGTCGGCCGACGGAACCCGTGCGGGCATCAACCGGCAGTTCATCATCAATTCCCTCGAAGAAGGCAGCGCCCTCACCTGGAATTATTCCGATCGCATCTACAAGGGCTTCGTCTTCATCGGTGACGCAATCAGTTTCGGGACGAACGGCACCTTCATCGGGGGCGAAGCGCTTCCGACCGACAGCGGGATCGACGACGGCAATCGGCCGGTCGCGACCACCATCCTCTCCGGATCCCCCGCGGGCAGCACGATCGAGGACATGCACATCTGGGACGACGTGGACAACAAGCTGTACCCGCTCCGTCCTGGCACCATCCTGTTGGAGTGGTCACGCAAGGTGGGTGCCGCCAGCGAGCGCAACATCCTGACCGAGATCCGCGTCGCTTTCCGGACCAACAATCCCAACTTCCTGCACGTGGCGAACACGCCGCCGGTGCCGCTCGATTCCGACAAGACCAACACCGTGAGCTTCGTCGCGCTGAAGTACTCCCAAAGCGACAAGACCACGGTCAACGACGTGGACGAGTTCGCCGTCCCGGGAGAGTCCCTGCCGAACAACATCTGGAGCGTGCTGCTGTTCTCCGAACGGATGGATGGAACCCCCGCCAACGGCGACCTCGACCTCGAACGCCTCCGCGTCCGGACGGTGCTCACCCGCAAATGGAGCCAGGACCTCCGACAGGCAGCCGCCACCGTTGGTACTCCGGTCACGAGTCCGCAGCACGGCGATCAGGTTCCGCACAACGGGTACCTCTATTTCCCCAACGCCCGATACAACGCGGCCATCCACGACCGTGAGACCCGCGTGGGTCCGATCATTCCGGTCAACACGTATCCCAACGCTCCGATCAACGAGTCCATGGTGGTCGTGTGGTACCGGACCCAGGAGGGGATCCACTGGCCCTATCAGACCGTCCAATACTCGCCCCAGTGGCCGACCGACGGCCGGCGGATCGTCATTGCGAGCCGGTTGGGATCCGAGGGGGTGAATGCCGCAGGCCAGCCCCAGTTGTCGTTCAATACCGAGGAATACTCCGACGTCACGATCTACAACCAACCGGATCGAACCCTACCCGGATTCAACCCCAACGAGGAACACGCCTTCCTCGCACCCTCGCTCCTCAACGGAGCCGCAGGGAACCCGCCACCGGTGGCCTATGCCTTGCGGAACAACCTCAACGTCCTTTCGGGCACCGGCTATACCTCTCATCCCTTTGTCCTCGTCCAGTACTTCGACAAGGGTGCCAATGACTGGCGCATGGGCGTGTACGCTGTGCAGGTTCAGGATGAGACACTCCCGGCGCGACGCTTCGACTTCGGCACGGGCGGGACCTTCCCGAACGTCACGGTCGCCGCCGACGGTTCCGTGGAGTTCAACATTTCCGGATACCGCGGCCCGGGCGGCATCGGCAACGGCGAGGCTGTGGATCTCGAAACGAACGGAAACCTGATCGATGTCGCTCCCGGCCGTTACTACGTCGTACAGCAGTCCGACTCGCAGTTCTTCCTCACGCGCTCGCCGGGTGGCGAAAAGGTCAAGACCGACGGCAAGACCACGGGCACCCTGCCGACCGTCACCGTGACCCGGGCCTTCCCGTACGTCTTCGACTATGTGATGCGCGCGGGTGAGCCTGTCCTCGCACCGTATCCGCTCCAGCAGATCATCGGTGCAACGGCCTGTCCCGACACCAGCGGCGAAAGCCTCTTCGCGAATCAACTGGTTTACTGGGAAGACCATCGCAAGCAGCCGTGGGCCGTTGCCGGCAGTCTCGATCCCGCCGCGGGTCTCCGGGCGCGCTTCTTCTACCCGATGCATCCCGCATTCTGGCATCCGTCCGCGGCGGCCGGTGCCTGTATCGGCTATATCGCTGATCCAGTCCCAACGTGGGTGACGAACCGGGTGCGCTGGCCGCAAAGCGTGCCGACGCTCAAGGGCGGGGAGACGCTGGTCTTCAGTGGTGGCGAAGTGAACCGCGACAACCCAAAGACGCCCGGCGTCCCCGGTGTCATCGGTTGGGCCGCCGGCCGCGTGGTTTACGACGACTCGAATCCCGCGATGGATCCTGGTCTGGTTGCCAACACCTATCTGGCCCGGTTGGCGAATCCGCTGTCGACCCACGCGGTGCCGCTGCCGATCGGTCAGGTACCGGTCGGGTTGCAGCCCGCGGGCGGACGGATCCAGGTCACGGGAACCCAGTGGTTCTTCAAGGACCTCGACGCCTCGTTGCAGTCCCGGATCTTCTACGACCAATCCGGCCAGCGCCTGAGCGTCCGTGGTTTCGTGGATGGCAAGACCATCGGTGACTCCGCCCTCACGGCGGCGCCTTCATCGATCTCGGTGCTCCAGCCCAACATCCTCACGGCGCAGGATGCCGCAGCACTGCTCAAACTCGCACCGGACAACGCGGCTTGGACGACTGCCGTGAACAACCTCGTGAATTTGTCCCGCGATCCGAAGAACATCGCTTCCCAGGGTGCAGGCTCGGGTGCGTATGGTGTAGGTCTGGAACCGACGGGATCCGGTCAGCGCTTCCGTCACGCGACCACCTTTGGTCCCGGACTCGCGTTGCTGCCGAACGGCAACCTGTTGGATCCCTCGGCGGGGCTGAAGGACGGCTACGTCACCCTGGCGGAGAACGATGACCCCAGCCTTGGCTCCGCTCCGGTGGTCCTGCACATCGTGCGGATCCGGAAAGACCTCTTGTTCCGCGGCGCGATCAAGACCCTCAACCCGGCCAATCCCTTCGACGAGAAGTTGACCCTGCGTCACTCCGGCGATTTCGGCGCGAATTCCGCAGACCTCGAGTTCCAGTGGTACTACCGCCCGGATGACGGACGGAAGGTGGCCCCGCCCGAGCTGGCTCCGGCTTCGGAGTGGGCGCTGTTCGCGACCCCCAACAGCGGTCGTGGAGCCCAGGAGATCAACCTTGCGGGTGCCGGCGAAGTCACCCTGTCCGACAACCGATTCTTCGCGCGATGGAAGCATCGCAACGGCACGATCTGGTCCGATTGGGCCGGTGCCGCAAACAGCCGTCCGCCCCAGGGCACCAACGAACTCGCCCAGGACACCTACGTCCCGCAGCTCGCCGAAGGTTGGGTGAAGCGCGTGCTCGCCGCGGTGAATCCGTTTGATGCCCGGATCAGCGACTTCCGCAACAACGACAGCCCGGCGACGTACGCCAGCATGGTCCAGCAGGCAGGCGCTTCGTACCGCGGACCCGTGGCGCTGAATGCCGACCAGAACGTCATCGAGAACGTCGGCCTCATCGAGCTCTACACGACCGTGATCCAGCGCGCGAAGAACCTCAGCATCGACCTCTCGACGCCGATCAGCACGCCCGCGGTCAACAACGCCATCCTGCTCGCCGCGTCCCGGGTCGCCGACCTCCAGTTGCTGCTCGGCAACGAGGCCTATACCGACGCCCAGGACTCCACCATCGGCTTCGGGACAGACAGCACCGAGTACGGATTCCTCGCGCCCACGATCTTCACCTTCCAAAACCAGGTGGCGACGTTGATGGAGGAGGAACTCGCCCTCCTGCGCGGCCGCGACGAGGAGGGAGCTTACCCCGTATACAATCGGTTGCTCTGGAACTTCACCCGCGCCGAGGGCGAGGCTGCCTACGCGCTGTCCTACAATATCACCGACCGGAACTCCGACGGGTTCATCAACGAGGCCGATGCGCGGATCCTGTTCCCGCAGGGCCACGGCGATGCGTGGGGTCACTACCTGTCGGCGATCCGCACCTATTACGATCTCCTCCGCCACCCGAACTTCAACTGGCAGAGCCGCTCGGAAACCCTCGCCATCGATGGTGTCGTCCTGAACGTGGACTACCTGGACGAACGCAAGTTTGCCCAGATCGCGGCTGCCAAGGCCAAGGCCGGTGCCGACGTCGTCAACCTCACCTACCGCAGCCGCTACGTGGAGGATCCCGACGGTCAATGGCAGGGCTACAAGGACACCGACACCACCCGCGGATGGGGCGTCGTCGACTGGGCCCGCCGCACCGGCTCCGCCGCGCTCTATGACTGGGTGACGGCCAACGCGATCCTGCCGGCCAATGACGCGACCCACACCGGTATCCAGAAGGTGGACCGCAACTCGGTGAAGGAACTGTCGGTGATCTCGGCGCACGCCTTGGAAGTGCGCAAGCAGCTCGACAACGCCAACGGTGGACTCAATCCGATCGGGCTCGCGACTGACGTCGTCCCGTTCGACATCGATCCCTCGTTCCTCGAGGTCGGTTCCGGCGTTCAGGGCGAGTCCCACTTCGATCAGGTCTATGGCCGCGCACTCAAGGCCCTCCAGAATGCCATCGAGGTGTTCAACCACGCCAACCAGCTCAACAACATGTTGCGGCAGGTGGACAACACGGTCGAACAGTTCGCCCGCGACACCGAGTCCGAGGACCTCGACTTCCGCAACCGCTTGATCGAGATCTTCGGCACCCCGTACGAGGGCAACATCGGTCCCGGCAAGGCCTATCCCGCGGGTTACTCGGGACCCGACCTCTATACCTACATGTATGTGGACGTGACCGGCCTCAGCAAGGACACGGTCCCGCCGACGAGCGAGTCCTTCGCGGCGTTCTTTGAGCCGATGGACAATGGGTTCATCAAGCTTCCCGGCGGCGAGGCGAACACCATCACCAGCGCGTTCCTGACCTATTACGGACCCGATGCGAAGGTGGACCTCGAGGACACCAGCAGCACCGACTACAGCGAGGTTCTGAAGTTGAACATGCCGGTGACCGCCAGCGGGTACTCCTTCCAGGCTCCGGCGGAGTGGGGCCAACGCCGCGCTCCCGGCGAGATCCAGCAGACGCTGTCGGAACTCGTCCAGAGCGAGGCCGATCTCAACCTCGCCCTCGCCGAGTACGACGCACACATGGGAGCCATCCAGGAGTTGGTGGACCTGATGAAGGCGCAGTCCGATCTCGGTGCGGAATCCATCCGCATCGCGGATAAGGGCCTCAAACGGACCATCCTGATCAATTCGACGCTGCTGGTCGGTGAATCGGTGATTGCAGCGGCCGAGGAAGGCGCCGAGACCACCGAGACCGTTTCGGAGGCCGCCATCGAAGGTCTGCCGACGGTCGTGGGCGTAGCCTCCGATGCCTTTTCGGGCGTCCGTAGCATGATCCGCAACTTGTCGATCCCCATCGAGTCTGCCTTCAGCGCGACTGCGATGGCGGCGAAGAAATCCTTGGAAGTGCTGGAAAGCACCAAGGAGATCAAGCAGATGGCGGACGACATCGACGTCCAGAAGGCGGAGTTCCGCTATGCCGCCCAGGAGCAGTTGCGGGAGTTGACCGGCATGCTGGGTGAGGAAGCGCCGAAGCGTGTGGAAGTGTTCCGCCGTCAGGAGGCCCTGCGCCAGGCTTCGGACAAGTACCGGAGCCTGCTGGAATCCGGCCTCCGCCTGATGGAAGAGCGCGCGCTGCACAACAAGCGCACGGCCGCCATCACGCAGCGCAACCGCTACCAGGACTTCACCTTCCGGGTGGCGCGCAACGAGGCCCTCTCGAAGTACCGTGCGTCCTTCGATCTCGCGGCCCGTTTCGTGTACCTCGCCGCCAAGGCGTACGATTACGAGACGAACCTTGATCCGAACGACTCGGCCTCAGCCCTGCCGATCCTGACCCAGATCATCCGCACCCGGACCCTGGGCGCGATGGTGGATGGCAATCCCCGACTGGGATCCGGTGGCCTGGCTGACGCGCTGGCCACGCTCAAGGTCAACTACGACGTCCTGAAGACCCAGATGGGCTTCAACAACCCGCAGGCGGAATCGGGCCGGTTCTCGCTGCGCAACGAACTCTTCCGGATCCTCCCGGGACCTATGCTCGACGGCGAGCGGGACCTCTCGACCAACGTCGTGACGTACGATGGTCGCGTGATGACTGCCGAGGAAGCCTGGGCGGCGAGCGACGCCAAGTGGAGCGACGCGCTCCAGAACACCTCCGCGGGCAACTATTCCTCGAAGGTGCTGCCGGATCTCTGGCAGTTGCCGGAGTTCCGCCGGTACTGCCGTCCGTTCGCGCCCGAAAGCGCCGGTGCCCAACCGGGCCTGGTGATCACCTTCGGCAGCCAGATCGTCTTCGGGAAAAACTTCTTCGGCTGGCCGCTGGCAGGGGGCGACAGCACCTACGATCCTTCCCACTTCGCCACCAAGGTGCGCACGGTGGGTCTGTGGTTCGAGAACTACAACGGTGGCGGCCTCAGCCTCACCCCGCGCGCCTACCTCGTTCCCGCCGGTCTGGACATCATGATGATCCCGTCCAGCAACGAACTCGCCACCCGCGAATGGAACGTGGTCGACCAGCGGATCCCCGTTCCGTTGCCCATCTCCCGGGCCCGTTTGAGGGACCCCAACTGGATCCCGATGCGCGACTCCCTCAACGGATCCATCGCGGAGATCCGGCGGTTCTCCATGTTCCGCGCCTATCACGACGGCGGGTTCAGCACCGACGAAATGTCCACCGACAGCCGACTCATTGGTCGCTCGGTGTGGAACACCCGCTGGATGCTGATCATCCCCGGCGGAACCCTCCTTTCCGACGGGAAGGAAGGTCTCGATACCTTCATCCGCGGACGTGCGGTGCCCGGCAGCAACCCCGTGGTCCGGGATGGCAGTGGCATCCAGGACATCAAGATCTACTTCCAGACCTATGCCTACTCCGGGAACTGAACCGCTCCGAGCCATGAACACCAAATCCACCGTGGGCATGAACATGAAACGCGCTTCCGGAATCCTCGGACTCGGCCTCGCCTCGGCCCTGACCTCCGCCCTTCTCGGGGCCGGGGCCATCCCGGAGCCGGACACGATCTTCTACGGCCAGGTCCTGAGCTTTGATCATGGGAATGTCGTTCCCATCACCCAGGGCGAACTCGTTTGGAAGATCGCTCCCCATACCGGCAGCGGTCGCACCATCGAACTCCGCGCCACGCTGGAGCCGATGACCAATGGCGTCACCGTCTTCGCCTACAAGCTCAAGGTCCCGCACGAGGCCCTCGTGGGTGGCCTCGTCTTCGGCGACCTCAGCCCCCAGACCCTCGCCCTCGGCACCACCGCCTCGCGGCATCGCCACGTCGAGATCCGCGTCGACGGCATCGATGCCCGCATCGTGCCGCCCGCGTCCGCCGTCTTTGACGTCTCGCAGGCGACCCGGTCCTCCGTCCATCGCCTCGATCTCGAAGCCTTCATCCCGCTTCCCGACACCGATGGTCGCGGCCTGCCGGATTGGTGGCAGCGCGAGTACTTCGGCAACCTGGGTGTCGATCCCAACGCCGACCCCGATGGGGACAGCTGGACGAATCTCCAGGAATACAAGGCGGCCACCGATCCCACGACCTCCAACGTCGCCCCGGCCATCGTCCTCGACAACCTCGCCATCGACGAAGGCTCCACCGAAGTCGTTTCGCTGCGGGCCATCGATTCCGACACGCCGCCGACCCAGTTGATCTACACGGTCCTCGAGGAACCCGTCGGCGCGCGCCTCCACTTGTTGTTCGGTGCGACCGCTCGCGGCACGAACGGTCTGTTCGGGGATCGGTGGCTGAAGCGGGGCGAGACGTTCACCCAGTCCGATGTGAACTCGGGCCGCCTCGTGATCGCCCACGAAGATCCCGCCGTGAAGTCCGTGTCGTACAAGCTCCGGCTCAGCGACGGAGCCGTGGGACGCGTTCCGCGGGAATCCGTCCTGACCATGGCGGTACATCCGCCCACCGCTTTGGATGGCACCGGTGCCGCCCTCTGGATGAGCAGTCGGTTCGAGTCCGGGTCGACGTTGAGCCGTTGGGCTGATGCCTCCGGACCGAAGCCGTGGCTGGATGGAACCGAAGCGGCCTTTGATGCGAACGCGGTCTCCACTCCGCTGGCGGTCGTTCCGCAAGGTCCCCTCGGGCAACCCGTGCTCTCGTTCAATCCCACGGGTTCCAGCGCCGGCCAGGCCCTCGCCCTGCCGACGCCCGTGAAGGCCACCGTGTTCCCGCCCGGCGAAATGACCGTCCTCACCGTGATGAAGCCAACGGGCCACGGCCAAACCGCTCAGCAGGTCGTCGCCGGTCCCCACTTCCAACTCGGCATCACCGGCCCCGAAGACAACGGGCGCGACCAACAGATCCGGTTTGCTGCCGAAGGCACCGGGGTCATCTATGGAAACCACCGCATGCGTGACCGATGGGCCGTCGTTTCCGCCTGGAAGGAGGGCGACCAGCTCGGCATCGAGGTCAACGGCAGCGGCGTCGGCGGTCCGCATCCGCTCGATCCGCCGACCGTGTTCGGTACCGCTCCCGTTCTCGGCGCACGCAGCGATGGCGGCCAGATCGATCAGGCCTTCGAAGGTTTCCTCGGCGAAGTCCTCGTGTTCAACCGGAGCCTCGACGACCAGGAACGCCATCGGATCGCGTATTCCCTCATGGGAAAATGGTTCGGCTGGGTCTTGCTGGACGGTTCCGACGAAGCCCGCGACCTGCGCTGGCGCGTGCCGAGCTCGGGCCTGACCCGCGCCCAATACGAGAACGACTTCATCCCGAAGTATGGCCCCGACCGAAACTATATCCTCCTCGGTGGCTGGGGATTTGACTCTCTGGAAGGTGGTCAGAATGACGACATCCTCGTGGGCGGCCGTCAGGCCGACGTCTTCACCGGGGGAGCGGGCAGTGACATCTTCGTGTTCAACTTCGCCCACATCAATCACGGCGCCGACACCATCCAGGATTTTCGTCCGGCGGTGGACCACGACATCATCAACCTCGCCGGCCTGCTGCGGGGCGAGGAGCGCGACCTGCGTCGTTACCTGCGGCTGAAGACCGATGGCCACAGCTCCCAGCTGGACATCGATTTCAACGGCAACGCCCAGTACACGAACCACACCATCCACCTGAAGAACGTCGTCCTCCGCGACGCCGACCTGGCCACGCTCTGGGCCAACGGAAACCTCCTCACCGCTGACAAGCGCATCCCGCTCAACGTCTCCCTCAAGACCACCACCGCGGTCGCCACCGAGATCACCGATTCACCCGCGGTCTTCGCCGTCCACTTCGACGGCACCACGGTTCCGGTGGATCTCGAGATGCCCTTCGAACTCTCCGGCTCCGCCGTCCGCAATGTCGACTACACCATCAGCATGCAGCGGTATGACGCGGCCCGTCAGGGCTACGTCTGGGAACCGGTGCTGGAACACGAGTTCTTCGTTCGCGTGAAGCCGGGCGATTACGACTTCGAGGTCCGTATCGAGCCGATCCACAACTCCCGTTCCCAGAATCCACGTTCGGTCCAGTTGCGCCTCACCACCGTTCCCGAATGGTTCGATGTCACCACCGCCACCGCGGTCGCCCAGATCGTCGACGGTCCGCAGCGGGTGGGGGTCGCTTCCACCGACCGGGATGCGAGTGAATCCGGGAACGCAGGGGTGCTGACGCTGATCCGCGATGGCAGCCTCGACATCCCACTCGACGTGGCCGTTCGGATGACCGGACCCGCACAGAACGGTGTCGATTATGCCTATGTTCCGCGGCTGGTCCGATTCCAACCCGGTCAGTCCCGTGTCGCGATCGAGGTTTCGCCTTACGCCGACAACGAGCGTGAGTTCCCCGAGGTGGCCGAACTGATCATCGAAGCCGGTGCCGATTACTTCGTCGACACCGCCTCCCAGGCGGCCGCCGTCGTGATCCAGGATTCCGGTCCCATCATCACCGTCGAGGCCATCGAGCCCCTCGCCGTGGTCAAGGACGGCAGCCCAGGTGCCTTCCTCCTCCATCGCCGCGGCATGATCAACGAGACCTTGATTGTCAGTCTCGACTTCGGGGGCACCGCCACGATGAACCTCGATTACCAGCGCGTGAACCGCTTCGTGACCTTCGGCCCGGGCGCGAACTCCGTGCTCGTTCCAGTCCAGCCCCTCTCCACGGCCAGCCTGCGCGGCGGTCTTGAAACCGTCGACCTCACCGTGCTCCCAGCCACCGGTTACGAGGTGGGAACCACCGCCCTCGCGCAGGTGCGACTGGTTCCCGAATTCGCCACCTTCGTCCAATGGAAGGCGCGCCATTTCCCCGGCAATGTCACACCGCTCGCGCTGTTCGCCGAACAGGACGCCGACAACGACGGCGTTCGGCATCTCCTCGAATACGCTCACGGCCTCAACCCGTTGGCGGCCGACAGCGATTCCTCGAACCTCCCGCATCCCGTCGTCATCGGCGGGCGCTTCGGGGTGCAGTTCAGCCGTCCCGCGGCGGCATTGGACATCGACTTCGTCGTCGAGGTCTCAACGGACCTGAAGAGCTGGGTCCCCGCTAAGGACTCGTTCGACCTCTATGGCGAGCCGTTGCAGGACTTCGGCATGGAATCCGTCACGTTCCTTGAACGGACGCCGATGGACTCCGCCGTGTTCCGCTTCGTCCGCGTCCGCGCCACCCTCCAATGAAGCGGGGTGGCGACGTCCTCGTCGCCTGCGGTGCGTCGAGGATACCTGTCCAGCAACCCCACGAACCCATTGAACGGGGTGGCGACGTCCTCGTCGCCGTCCCAAAGCCTTCTCCATGGCGATGAGGACATCGCCGCCCCGAAACCATTCCCACGAGGAGCGGTGTCAAGAGGCGCGCCCTGCATGGGAAGCTTCCCTTGGCTCAAGGCTCCGGGGAAACTCCGCTGTCATGAACGGTTCACCGAGGAAAACTTGGGCCTGCCTGTTGCTTCTTGCTGCCACACTGGCGTGGGGCGCGGGTTGCTCCAAGTCCACGCCGACCGACGACATCGTCGCGATCGTCGGGAAACACGAGATCCGCACCGCCGAGTTCCAGGCCTGGATGCGTCGGCGCGGGGTCGGTGATTCGATGGTCCAGAAGGAGTCGTTGCTGGAGGAGTTGGTGAACCATCATGCCGCGGTGCAGCGGGCGGTGGCCCTCGGTCTGGACCGCGACCCGCAACTGCAACTGGCGTGGGAGAACCAGTTGGTGAACGCCGTCCGCAAGCGCGAGGTGGAATCCGGGTTGTCCAATGCCGTTCCCACCGCCGAACAGGTCCAGGCCGCCTACGACGCCCAACGCGCTTCTTACAGCGAGCCCGCCATGCGTCGCGGAGCCATCCTGTTCCGCGAACTGGCTCCCAAGGCCACCGACACCCGACGCGACGAGGCCCGGAAACGCATCGAGGAAGCGCGCACCAAGGCCCTTGAAGCCGCGGCCGATCCCACCCAGGTCCGCGGCTTCGGAGCGCTGGCTGTCGAGTATTCCGAGGATCCAGTCACCCGGTACAAGGGTGGCGATGTCGGCTGGATCATCGAGGGTCGCGGCGACAACCGGTTCGATCCTGCCGTGTTGAAGGCCCTGTTCGCGTTGAAGCAAACGAACGAAGTCAGCGAGGTCATTGAAACCCCAGCCGGCCTCTACGTCGTCAAGCTCCTCGAAGTCCGGCCCGGTCGGGTCAAGCCCCTGGAGTCCGTCCGCGGTGCGATCGCCCATTCTTTGCAGGTCGAGCAACGGCGCGCCTTTGAGTCGAACTGGTCGGCCGGCCTGCGCACCGACCTCCGCGTGGAACGTCGGACCAACGTCCTCGCCCGGATCACCCCTCCCGCCCGCCCCTCTCCCACGTCGACCGAATCCGCCGAACCTCCCGCGATCCGGTAGGCAGGTGAGTCTCCGATCTCCTTTTGTAGGCCGCGTGCCCCCACGCGGCGGATTGCCCAGAGCCCCAATCCCCGTTGTAGGCCGCGTGCCCTCACGCGGCGCATTTCCCACACCCCAGATCCGGGGCGGCGACGTCCCCGTCGCCCTGTCCCAAAGCCCCTCCCCATCGCGATGAAGACATCGCCACCCCGTCCCAAAGTCGGGGCAGCGACGTCCTCGTCGCCCATTCTGGCTTGTGACCTGGTGTGGCCTGATTTCATGCGAAGCCGCGAAGGACAAGGCAGCAACGGGGGGGTGTCACGCTCCCGGTGGAGGCATGAAGACTGTGATCCACAGTCGCTGTTTCGTTGCCAGGTCGCCCGGGTCCCAGCGCCGGAGGCGCGACAGAAGATAGGCCCGGGCGTGAGCCTGGGTTCACCGATCCCCTCGCGACCCAAGCCCCAGCGGGGCGACAGATTCCAGCCGCCCCTCCTGCGTTGTCCGATCGGATCGTGCCGACGGCACAAAACCGCAGCGACCCACTCTGTTTCACGCCGAGACCAACGAAAGCCTTCTTTGCGCTCCTCCGCTTCTGCGCGAACACCACGCATGGGTGGGGGAGGACGCGGAGTTGCGGAGGGTGGAGACCCCAGCCCGGCAACACTTCGCGGCCTTCAATCTCCATTGCTGAAGGCCGGGTGCCCTCACCCGGCGCATGCATTGAAGACCGTAGACGCGCTATAGACCGTCCGTTCATTGCTGCAAAACACCCTTTCCTTGGAGGGTCGGTTCTTCGCGTGAGGCAAAACATGGATCGGAAGGAACCGCACGCGAAGACGCGAAGGAGGGGAGGAACGAAATCCGTGGATAACCCAACGGCCGCTTTCAGGTTGAATCCGACGCGCCCGGCCACTTTCGGGAAGTTTTCTTCAGAAATCTTGTCACGCCCGCCCACAGAAGTTGTAGGTGCTAGTCGAGGAGCGTTTTTCCGTTTTACCCAATTCTTGGACGAAGCGGGACCGGGAGACGTCACCCTCTGTGCGGAGTGTCCGCCTAATTCCATGATTCAGCCAAACCTGCGCCCGGCCAGGAATCCGGGGTCGTCCCGGTTGTCCGGCACGTTTGCCGCCGCCCTGGGGTTCCTTACGGCCGCCATGCTGGCCGCGGGGGCCGCCCAAGCCGCCACCTTCGCCGTCTCCGGCACCACCCTGGCGATCAACCTCACGGCGGCCAATGAAAGCGTCGCCGTCACCGCCGCGAGCACCACCTATGCCTTTGTGCTCACCGGCGGGACGTGGAGCGGCACCGATGGCGGCGGGGCCACGGGCAACGGCACAGCCACGCTCACGGCCACTGCCGCTTCGTTCACGGCGGTGACGGTGGCTGACGGCAGCACGGGTAATGCGGTCACCTTCAATACCAGCGGCGCTAACACCTACACCTCCAGCTTTACCGTCACGCTGGATGACGCCACGGCGGGCACCATCACCTTCAATGGCAACACTGCCTTCGCCGGCAGCTCGGCGCTGAGCGCGAGCACGAGCAGGAACATCAACGTCGCCAGCGGTGCGGTCGTCTCGATGGTGGATGGGAATCTCACCGTGTCCGCCAACCAGCAGGTCACGCCTACTGCTGGCACCTTCGTTGGCGTTCTCGTCAATAATGGGGTGCTTCAATCCACCGGAACGGGCGTTGTTTCTGTGACCGGGCGTGGCGGCGACTCCGGAACATCGCAATTCGGCGTGCAAGTCACCGGAGTCTCGGCACGGATCCAATCCAGCGGCAGCAATGTCACGGTCACCGGCACGGGTGGTGCCAGCAGCACCACGGACGCCGACGGCCTGCGTTTGGAGGCGGGGGGCAAAATCATCACGGCTGGGTCGGGTAATCTGACGATTGTCGGCATCGGCGGCGGCGGCACGGCCACCACGTCCACCGGGCACGTTGGCGTCCGCGTCTTTGCCTCGGAAATCTCCACCGTGGACGGCGCGCTCAGCATCACTGGCACGGGTGGCGCGACCACCAGCAGCTCGGCGGGCGGGCAATACGGCATCGTTGTCGCCGCTGCCGCGCAGATCAAATCCACGGGCAATGGCACCGTCACGCTCGATGGCCGGGGTGGCGGTGCGATCGGCTCATCCTTTAATCAAGGGATTCAGATCGTGAACGCCGGCACTCTCGTCACGGCGAAAAATGGCCTGCTCACCCTCATCGGCACCAACGGCGCGGGCACGGCGGGCTTCGCCCTCGACCTCGATGATTCCGCCGCCGTTACCAGCACCGGCACGGCCAACATCATTCTTCAGGCCGACAACATCAACCTCACCTCCAACACCACTATCAATGCCGGCAACAGTGCCGTTACGCTCATCGCCAAGACGGCGGGCCGGACCATCAACCTTGGCGGCACCGACTCCACCACGCAGATGGGCCTGTCCGCCACCGAGATCGGACGCATCACGGCTGGCACGTTAAGCCTGGGCGGCACTTCGCCCGTCCCCGGCCCGCTGATTGTTTCCGCCAGCATCGCTTTTTCGTCCGGAACGGCGGTCAATCTGAGCTATTCCACCATCTCCTACATCGGTGGCAGCACGCTAAGCGGCGGCAGCAGCCTCTCCGGTTCGACGGATATAGCCGTCGAACAGCCTGCGGGAAACAATCTGGTCGATGGCACTGCCAGCGTCGCCTTCGGCACGGTTCCCCTTGGTTCCAGCGGGGACCTTGTCTTCACGGTAAAGAGCGTTGGACTGGCTGACCTCACCGGACTCGGCATCACCCTCGATGGCGCGAATGCCAGCGAATTCTCCGTCTTCGCCAGCCCCGCCGCCCCAGTCGCGCCGAATGGCACCACCACCTTCACTATCCGGTTCTCACCCACCAGCTCCGGCTCCAAGACCGCCGCCTTGCACATCGCGAGCAATGACCCGAACGAAAGCCCGTTTGATATCAATCTCACCGCCCTCGGTGCGTCCTCTTCACCTCTCAGCGGCACGAAGAGGGTCGGTCCCACGGCATTCTATGCATCGTTGACGCAGGCCATCGCCGACATCCAGACCGCAGGCCTCGGCGGTGCGCTCATCCTTGAACTCCAGCCCACCTACATCAGCACGGTTGAGACCTTCCCGCTTGTCTTCAGCAATCTCGGCACCACCGCCGCGAACACCCTCACCATTCGCCCTCAGGCTGGAGCCACCGCGCTTTCCATCTCCAGTGCCGCTGCGCAGACGGTGGATTTGAATGGCGCGCAGTTTGTGACGATTGACGGGCGGCCCGGCGGAGTCGGCAGCCATGCCGGGAGCGGCGTCGGCACGGCCTCCCAGCTCACCATCGAAAACACCAGCAACCTCGGCGCGGCGGTGCGCTTCATCAATGAGGCCAGCGGCAACACCCTCCGCTATACGACGCTGCGAAGCGCGAATGCGGCTACCGACGGCGGCACGGTCCGTTTTTTTACAACCATGGGGGCTAGCGGTAACGACAACAATACCATCGACCACTGCGACATCGGCGGCGGAGCCGGGACGCCGGGTTACGGCATCTATTCGGGTGGTAGCTCCGCCACGACGGTGCAGCGGAACAGCGGCAACACCATCTCCAGTTGTAACATCTTCAATTTCTACCGCAGCTCGAGCGAGTCGCGCGGCATCTATCTCGACGGAGGTAACACCGATTGGACGATTTCGGACAATAGCTTCTACCAAACCAGCACCCAGACGGGGCTTAACGACACCGCTGTCGCCGTCTTCATCGACGAAGGCTCGGGGGGCAACAACTTCACGGTGACGGGAAACTTCATCGGTGGCGGCGCACCCAATTGCGGTGGCACGCCGTGGACGACGACTGGCACTTCGGCGGCCTATTTGTTCCAAGGCATCCGGCTCAATGTCGGCACTACCACGCCGAGCAGCGTGCAGGGCAACACCATCGCGAACATGGTCTGGACGAGCAGCAGCACCGCCACCGCGCTGCCCGGCGTGTGGACCGGGATTTATGTGCAGGCGGGCTCGGTAAACATCGGCACGGTGACGGGCAACACCATCGGCAGTGGCACCGGCACGGGTTCCATCTCCGTCACCACGTCGGGAAGCGGCGGCACCAGCTTCGGCATCGCTGCGGCGGGCACCGGCACAAGGGCCGTCGCCAAAAACACCATCGGCTCCATCACGACAAGTGGCACGGACACCACCATCTCCGCCTCACTCGTTGGCATCCAAGTCACTGCCGGGGCGAACACCATCAGCGACAACACCGTGGGCAGCACCACCACGGCGAACAGCCTCAACGCCGCCACCTCGTCCACCTCCACCACCGGCCAGCGGGTTATCGGCATCTTTAGTTCCAGCACCACCAGCGCGAACGTCACCGGCAACACGGTGGCCAATCTCAACAACAACTACGCCGGCATCAACAACGCCGGGCTTATTCGCGGCATCGTCACCTCCGCCGGGGTGAACACCATCACCGGCAACACCGTCCGCAATCTTTCAACCACGAGTGCGAACACGGCCAGCATCACGGCTGCCTTGATGGGGCAATCTGGCATAGGCATCGCGGCGATTGCCACGGCGGCGGGCCAGACCGTGTCGCAGAACACCGTGCACTCGCTCGCCAACACGGCGGCCGCGGCCGCGGTGCACGTGACCGGAATTTACTTCGCAGCGGGGACCACCACCGGGCACGTGATCGCCCGCAACTTCGTCCACAGCCTTGCGGTCTCCTCCAGCAGCGCGTCGTCGCAGTTGAATGGCATGCAGTTCGTCGCCGGGAGCTTCACCGCGCAGAACAATCTGGTGCGCGTGGGATTGGATGCGAGCGGCAGCAGCACGGCGGGTGCCTCCATCGTGCGGGGCATTTTTGACAGCGGCCCGACGGCGGGCCGGAACTTCTACCACAACTCGGTCTATCTCGGCGGCACGCTGACCACCGGCAGCGCAAGCTCGCGCGCCTTCGACGGCACCAGTGGCGTCAGCAACACCCGCACTTACCAAAACAACCTCTTCGTCAACGCCCGCGGCAACAGCAGCGGCACCGGTAAGCACTACGCCGTGCAATACGGCGGCACGACCGTGAACCCCATCGGCCTGACGGCGGGCGGCAATCTCTTCCTCGCCAGCGGCACCGGCGGCGTGCTCGGCCTCTACAACAGCGCCGACCTGACCACCCTCGCCGACTGGCAGTCCGCCACCGGGCAGGACGCCACCAGCCTCAGTGCCGACCCGCTCTACCTGAGCCCTACTGCCACCGCTGCCACGGTGGACCTGCATCTGTCCTCTTCGAGCCCCGCGAACAACGCCGGGCTTGCGCTCGCCGCCGTGACCGATGATTTCGACGGCGGCCTCCGTTCCCTCACCACGCCGGACATCGGTGCGGATGAAATCGGCGCCGCCGCCAACGTCGCGCCCGTGGCGGGTGCGGACGGCTTGAACCGCCCGAACACCACCAAGGTGGCCAAGGTGCTGAAGAGCGTGCTGCTGGCCAACGACAGCGATGCCGACCTCGACCCGCTGACCCTCACCGCCGTGGGCAACGCCTTGCCCGCCGGCGCCACGGTGGCGATCGCCGGCAACTTCGTCGTCTATACCGCCCCCGCCAACAACGCGGGTAACGGCAGCTTCACCTACACCCTCAGTGCCGGCACCCACACCGTGACCGGCACCGTTACGGTCACCGAAACCACGACCTCGGGCGGCGGCGGCCCCGGCAATCCCAACGCGCTGGCCATCGTCCCGACTGGTGCCAACTTCGCGGTCACCTTCGTCGGCGTGCCCGGCGGAAGCTACCGTGTGCAATATACGACCAGCTCTGGCCAGCCCTACACCTGGAACGAGTTCGACCCGCCCGCTGTCGTCACCGCCGCCGCCAACGGCGTCATCCCCCACACCGACGTCAACCCGCCGGACCCCATGCGCCTCTATCGCGCGGTGAGCCATCCATGAGCCCGGAACACTGGACACCGAACACTGAAAGCTTCCTGCCCATGAAACTGCTTTTCTGCGCCGCCCTGCTCGCCGTCGGCTCCGCCTCGGCCGCGACCGTCACCGAGACCTACACATCGACGATCGCCACCACTCCGATCGCCGACAACCAGCCGGTGCTCACCTCGTTCCTCCACCGGGTCACCACCTCGTCGATCCTGTCGCTGAGCGAAGTGACCATCACCTTCGAGCTCCGCGGCACCGCCCCCGGCGACGGCTGGGCCAGCGACATCTACGCCTCGTTGCTCAAGAGCCCCGTCGGCATCGCCCCCAGCGTCAGCGATCCCTCGGCCGTGCTGCTGAATCGCGTCGGCTTGCCCGACACCAATCCCCTCGCCTTCGGCTACGACGGCTGGAACATCACGCTCCAGGACATCGCTGCCAGCGACATCCATGGCCAATCCCTCGTCAGCGGAGTGCTGACAGGCACCTTCCAGCCCGACGGTCGGATCAGTCCGACCGACACCCTGCGCCCGGCCCTGCTCAGCGGCTTCAACGGCGGCGCTGGCAATGGCGACTGGCGTTTCAACATCGGCGACCTCGCCGCCGGCGGCACGATGCAGCTCGTGAGCTGGTCCTTCACCCTCACCGGCGAATCCCCCGTGCCCGAGGCCAGCACCTGGGCCGCCGGACTCGGCCTCGCCGCCCTGGCAGGCGGAACGTGGTGGCGGCGTCAGCGAAGGAATTGAGATGGACGGTCGCCGTTTCGTCGTCGGGTCGCCCGGGTCCCAGCGCCGGAGGCGCGACAGAAGATAGGCCCGGGCGTGAGCCTGGGTTCGGTGGGACACGTTCAGGTCCGTACCGTTGCTGGAGCCGTGTTTTGCCGGTTAGAATCCAACGCATGCGCACGTGCACGCCGGACAAAAGGGGGAGGGTGAACCTCGGTGATTTGGTCTCAAAGGGGGAGACCTGGGCGGTTTCCATGGCGACTCCGGATCGGATTGTGCTCGTCCGGACCAAACCCAAAGGGCGCAAGCGGACGGCATCCCTGGTGGAAATATGCCACAAGCTCGGCGAACTCGGGTTCGTGTTGCCACCGCGGGAGGCTTTCCCTGGCTCCAACTCCTCGCCTCCCTGAAGCTCAGGGCCGACATCAACCCGTCTGCACAGTCAAGCGCTGCCGTCCTCGGTTGTTGGTACACGATGAGACCAAC
>JAIXZE010000229.1 GCA_027489875.1 Verrucomicrobiales bacterium | reverse complement strand
CCGGTGACGGTGGAACCGGGGTAGGTTCCCGGGGCCTTCTCTGCGGCTGGGGCACCATCGATGGTGGTCAGCGGCGGACGCGGGGTGTTGGTGAAATCCTTGTAGGTCGCGGTAGCGCGGAGGCTCTGATCCTCGCTCGCGCTGACATGGGCCACGGTGCTGAGGCCGACGTTCACGGTCGCCGGGAAATCCGCGGGATCCACCGTGACGCTGGAGAGCACCGTCCACTCGGTGGCCTTGTTGCTGTAGAAGGTGGTGAAGTTGTTCCCGACGCGGCGCACGCGGAGGTAGACGTTGGGATAGGGCGTCGTACCCCGCGCCGAGGTGTTGCTCGTGGGACGGTCCGGCATGTCGTCCGTGCCGTTGTCGGCTTTCGGGCGGTAGATGGATTCGATGGCGTCCTTGGATTCGAGCGGGAGGGCGCTCACCTGGATGTTGGCGGCACCGGGAGTGAGTCCGGCGCGGACCATCAGGGACGCCTTGGCGGAGTCCTGCGCGCTCGGGTCGCCCACGACGAGGTTGACGACCTGCACCTGGATGTCGAAGTCGCCGGTGCGTTCCTCCTGGACGTAGGTAAAGGAATCGACGCTGTCCCAGGTGTCCCCACCGCCGGCGACGACCGTGAACGATCCGTCGGCGTTGGTGGTCTTGGTGCCGGCGACGGGGTTGTTGATGTCGACGAGGGTGAGGTCGGCGCGGGCGGACAGGGCACCGGCGATGGCGAGGGCCATCAGGGCTGCTGCATTTCGGGAGGTTGGTTTCATGGGAGGACTTATTGGCTCGAGCACGGGAACCATCCGCCGTGGGAGGGCGCGATGCCGCTGTTGGCCTCGGTTAGGAGAGGCCACGCACCGCAGCCGTCGGCCCCATCGGGGTCGGATCCGTGACGCATCGGAACACGGATTGTTGTGACAAAAGGTCCGGGTGCAACCCTTCTGGCAGTGGGCACGGAAAAATGACCGGAATGGCGTACTCCCGACACGCGGTGCGTGGTCTTCATTGTGGATGAATCGGTGGTCTCTTGAAGGAATCATGCGTTGTCAGGCTGCCCTGGCATGGGGTGGCCCTCGGGTTGGCTGCGGCTTTGCCATGGACCCGGGACGGTGCCTAGACTCAGTCATGAAGCTGTCCGAGTTGCATCTGGGGATGAAGGTGAGCCATCCGCAATACGGGGATGGAGTGGTTCGGTCGATCAACGAATACGCCGCCGAAGTGCAGTTTGCGGACGGGCGGAAGCCGGTGGATCCGGAAGCCAGTGCCCTGGTGCCTGCGGAGGCGACCGCCGCGCTCTCCGGCGGGAGCCTGCCTCTCGCCGAATTGATCCGGCAGACAGTGGAAGCGGCGGTGGACCGGTTGGGGATCGAGAAACCCGACGTGGCGGTGCATGAGCTTGGGAAGCGTTGGCGGGGCGGGAAGCTGTCATTGCAGCCGGGTGAGACCACCACCCAGTCGAAGGAGGTCGAGATCGAGCAGTTCTTCCACAAGCTGGTGATGATGCGGAACCAGCTGAGGGTGCTCGAACAGAAGATCAATGCGAGTGAGGCCCTGACGTCGGCAGAGAAGTTCGACTGGCAACAGTACATCACCCGCTGCTACGGCTCGATGACCACCTTCAACCTGCTCTTCAAGGACAAGGAATCGTGGTTCTAGGGAGGGCGGGTGGAGGAATTGGCTGGATGTGCGGCGGGGTCGGTTTCGGGGGCTGCCGGGCAAGACCGGTGCGGTCCCGAAAGCCTTTGAAAACTTTTTTGAACGAAATTGAAACCTTGTGAACCGGGACGCGTGAGGGGTTTGTGGGGCCGCTCTTAAGCATGTGTGTGGCGGCCCCGACAAGGACTGCGCCAAGGCGGTCACACCGGGGAAGAAGACCCCGGTAGACGGGTGGGGAACCCGCTCTGAACGGGGTGCAAGCCGTTCGGAATCATGCGGTTCGCTGCGTGAGTGCGGGGTGGTCGATATGCACCGGGAGGTCGGTGGCATGTTGGGCCACCCCGCTTTGCGTTTCTGGAAGACCGCCCTTCGTCCGCCCCCGCCTCATTCTCCTCGTGTGCCCGGTCCTAAGGGATGACCGCCGGTCCGTTATCCGGCGGCAGTTCCATCTGAAGGTCCTTTCGAAGGCTCTTCCGCAGGTCCTCCTTCATCCGGTCGTGAACGGCCCGTTGTTCGGCGGAAAGGAAGACATCCAGCCGGCGACCGGAGCGCACGATCACCTCACCGCATTCCCGAAGGGTCCGGCTGAAGATCGCAGCAAATTCCTTCTCCGTTTCCTGGATGATGGCATGGGCCTTCGGCCGTTGCTCCGGGGTCAGGTTGAGTTTGCGGGCGAGCGATTCCTCGGTGTTCGCCGCCCAGTTTTCGAACTGAAGGCTCTTGCGGAACGCCTGGCGGATCAGGTGTGCGGTGAGGGTGCTGCCCGCCACGCCTCCGGCGATGAAGACCAGGACGAGTGCGGCAATGAGCTTCCAGAGGAGACGGCGTTTCATCGGGTGAGGCGGCTGGCGGCAAATTGCGATGCGGAGATCAGGGAAGGCCGTGAGGAATCCGGGTAGGCCAGTCGATACAGGATGGCCGATCCGCCGAGGATCAGGGCGATCGAGGCCAGGGCAGTGGCGAGAAGGAGGTTGTCAGGGAGGATGGCCCACGGGGCGGGGCGCCGTCTTCCGGCGGCTACGGCGCGTGCGGCGAAGCCGGGAGACGGCGGCAGGGGAGGGGGCTCGGATGCGCGGTAACGCCGGAGGAGCTTCTTCAGTTGGGGGTCAAGGGGACTCATAAGCGGCCTTCCTTTCGGAGTTGTCCATAACGGGCGTTCAACTTGCGCCGGGCGCGGAAAGCGCGGACGCGGATATACGTACTCGACCATCCGGTGTGGCGGGCGATTTCCTCGATCGTCCAGTCCTCCATCTCCAACCACCGGATCAGGGCGCGGTCCTGGGGATCGAGGGACAAAAGCAGTTCCTCCACCAATTCGGTGGCCGCCATCTGTTCGAGGGTCGATGGCTCCGGAGACGCGTTGGAGTTGAGATGGTCGAGGAGTCCATCGGTCTCTTCGGCCAGATCCGACATGCGCCACTCAGGACGGGATGATTGTGCACGGATGGCATTCCGGCAGTGGTTTACGGCGATCCGGGAGACCCAGTGTTCGAAGGGGACCGCTCCCCGGTACTGGTCGAGATGCTGGAAGACCTTTGCGAAGATTTCCTGCGCCAGGTCTTCCTCCGAGGCCCGGCGGGGCAGGTGGGCGTGAACGATCCGCATGACCAATGGGAACAGCAAGCCAACCAGATCGCGGGCGGCATCGTCCTCCAACCGGCGGACGCGGCGGAGCAGTTCCGCCGTGACCATCGGTTGGCCGCTGGCCGGCACCTGTGGCGCGAGTGTCGAATCTGGGCACGTGCCACTCACGGATGGGGGGCGGTGCGGCGGCTGGTGGATGGCTTGCAGATCATCGGCGGCGAAAAACGTGGTACACGGGGTGACCCAGCGGCACCGCCTCACATTACAGGAAAGTGGTCGGAAGTCCGCTCCGGGGCGGCCAGGCCCGGGCGCATCTTGACACTGCCCCTGTTTGGAACGGATTCGGGGCGGCGATGTCCTCATCGCCTTGGGAATGGCTTTGGAACGGCGACGAGGACGTCGCCACCCCGTTCCTTACGGGGGCAGTGTCCAGATGCGCCCGGCTGTCAGACGGGCCAAGTTTTCGGGTTCCAAGGTGGGAAGCAGGTCCGTAGCGTGGGCGGACGCTGCAAACGATGCTGTTCCCATTTTCCAGGAAAACGTCCGAGCCGGTCCGGGTGGTGGTCACCGGGGCCGGCATCATTACGGCGCTGGGAAGCGGGTGGGGGACGAATGCCGCGGGGTTCCGGGACGGGCGGACGGCGGTTCGTGAAGTCCGTGGGTTTGAAGT
>JAIXZE010000314.1 GCA_027489875.1 Verrucomicrobiales bacterium | reverse complement strand
TTTTGGAAAGGATTCGGAGCGGCGATTTCCTCATCGCCTTGGGAATGGCTTTGGAAGGGCGATGAGGACGTCGCGACCCCATAGCCTGCGGGGCAGTGTCCAGAGGTGCCCGGGGACAGGACCAGACTCCGGATGGCTCGTTGACACTCCCCTTGGCCCTCCACAGCCTGCATTGGATGTCGTTGTTGCACCGTGTTGTTGTCCTGCTCTTCGCGATGGCGACCGTGCATGCCCAACTCGATATCCCGTTCAAGGCGCGGCCACAGGGGCACGATGAGAACCGGGTGCGCGTTGCCCGGATCCATCGGGACGAACTCCAACGCTTTGCTGGCGACACCAACCTCCTCGTCCTCCCCGGCCTGATCGCGGATCGCCAGACGCGTCGCGTCGAGGTCCGCGTGGAACGTTCGGCCGTGGGCCCCAACGCCCCCTGTGAGTTCCTGGTCGTGAGCGAGTCGAGCGATCATGGCTACGAAGCCCTCCTGATCGCCTTCGCGCGTCCGAGCGACATCCACGCGGCCCTACGGTTCATCGGGACCGATCCCGGCCAATCGTACCATCCGCCCACCCACCGCTTCTGGGCCAAGGGCGAACGCTTCCTTCTCAGCGTCCTCGCCACCAATACCGCCCCGATCCGCGTCGAGAACCTCCTGATCGATCGTCGCACGGGTGCTGCGCTCCCGCCGGACGGATTCCTCTTCACCGGTTCCCGACGGATTCCCGCCTCGGACAATCCCAACCGCTCGGACTACGCCGCCGACACCTTCCAACCGATGGCGATCGCCTCCCTTTTCAGCACGTCGGATGCGGTCTTCGAAGTGCCGCGATCGGTGTCCAAGGAAACGGTCTACCGGAACACAACCGTGAACCCCGACTTCCCGATCGACGAAGGCGCGCTCCTCACATGGGTCATCGAGCCGGCGCTCCCGCCCGGCGCGACCACCGTCCAGGATCTCGTCCTGCACGTGGACGCAATTCCCCGCACCGGAAACCCACCGGGATCCAAGGTCGAGGCCCTGGCGGATCTTCGCGTCCAACTCCGGGAAGGATCCACCGTCCTCAACCCCGACGGTTCGCTGCTCTCCATGGTCCAGTCGATCGCGGCCCTCGACCGTCAGAAGCACATTCCCTTCCTTAAGCTCCACTGGTCGCCCGCAGTCCGACTCGCCTCCGCCCAGGCCCTGTCTGAAATCCTCGCGTCCCTCGACCGCGAACAGGGCATCCGGATCGAACCGCCCCTGCCCGGCGAACCCTACTACCGGGCCTTCACGCCCGACCGGCAACTCCTGGATCGCGCCGAACGCTTCTTCCACCCGCTGGAACTCGCCCTGAACCCACAGGACGGCAGGATCTCCGGCCGGCTGCTGTTGGTGGAATCGGTCTGGAAGGAGGGGGCCTCGCGCTCCGAGCTTCGGTTCATTGAACGTCCCATCCTGGATCCGGCGGATCTGCGCCGGGAACTGGCGGCTGATCGTGAACGGGCCCGCGGCCCAGCAACTCGCCCCCGTCCCAACGTCATGCTCGCATTCGTCCCATCGAACCTCACCATGCGCCAGTTGACCGCGTTCCTGGAACCGGTCCTGACGAATCACACCGCCATCCATCTGCTGCTCGACGAGCCCATGCCGCCCGCGCCACCGAAGGACTCCGCACCATGAAGCCCCCGATGCCCGCTGCCATCTCCTGCCTTCTGCTGGGTTGTTGCCTCCTCGCCAGCCAGACGCTGGCTGTGGAAGCCCCGAAACCCGCGAAGTCGCCGTCGCCCATCGACCTGTCGTTCGGCCACGAAATCCAGAATGCCATCGACCGGGGCCTGGCCTCCCTCCTCGCCAGCCAGAACACCAATGGCTGGTGGTCCACCCAGGACCACGTCGCACCCACCGCCATCGTCCTCACCGCCTTCATGGGTGAACCCACGGGCCGCTTCCGGACGAACCTCCCGGCGTCCCTTGCCAAGGGATATGGGTTCATCCTCGGAGCCGTGAAGCCCGACGGGAGCATCTACCGGACCTCCCTCATCAACTACAACACCTCCCTCTCCCTGCTGGCCCTGGCCGCGTCGGGCAACCCCGCCCATGACGTGACCGCCCGTCGGGCCCGGTCCTTCGTGGTGCGGTCGCAGATGGATCTCGGTGAACCGGGGAAGATGGACTCCCCATACGACGGCGGCATCGGATACGGCGACAAGTACGCCCACTCCGACATGAACAACACGCTCACGGCGCTGGAAGCCCTGCACTACACCAAGCACCTGCAGGCGGGCGAAGGCACCGGGCCAAAGGAGGACATCGACTGGAAGGCCGTCGTCCAGTTCCTCCAGAACTGCCAGAACCTTCCCAGCCACAACCGGCAGCCCTGGGCTTCCGACGACGCCCGCAACCGCGGTGGCTTCGTCTATTACCCCGGCCACAGCATGGCCGGCGGCGAGACCAACGCGGTCACCGGGCGGGTGGCGTTGCGATCCTATGGGAGCATCAGTTACGCGGGATTGCTCAGTTATATCTACGCCGATCTCCAACGCGAGGATCCGCGGGTGGTCGCCGTTCTCGACTGGCTCCGCTCGAACTACACCCTCGACGAGAACCCCGGCATGGAACTCCAGGGACTGTATTATTACCTGCACCTGATGACCAAGGCCCTCAACACCGCCCGCGTCGAGACCCTGGAATTGAAGGACGGCCGGAAGATCAACTGGCGACGCGAGGTCGCCATGCGCCTCCTCAACCTCCAGCGTCCCGATGGATCCTGGGTCAACACCAACGCCCGCTGGTGGGAGAAGGATCCCAATCTCGTCACCGCCTACGCCGTCCTTTCGCTCGACATCATCCACCGCGGCATCCAGTGACAATCGATTCCATCCCCATGAAACACCTGCTGCGAACCCTCACACTGGCCGCGTTCTTCATCCTGCCCGCCTCCCTCGTTGCGGCAAGCAAGGGTCGCGAATTGGCGATCCCCGACTTCACCAAGGGCGAGAAGATCCCCGACAAGGCGAAGCACGACTGGAACCTCGGAGCCACGGGCCTGCGGGGTTGGATCTTCTGCGACAACCTGGTCACCTCCGATGCACGCCAGATTGCCGTCACCCAGGTGGACAAGGGTTCACCGGCGGATGGAATCCTGGCGGTCGGCGATGTGATCCTCGGAGTGGGTGGCAAGCCGTTCACTTCTGACCCACGCACCGAACTGGGCAAGGCCCTGACGCTGGCCGAATC
>JAIXZE010000146.1 GCA_027489875.1 Verrucomicrobiales bacterium | reverse complement strand
GCCTCCCTGCTGGACACACGCTGCCCTTTGACACTTCGCCACCTTGAACCCGTCCTTCTCCCCCTGCCGCGCGCTGCTGCTGTGGCTCCTGCTGTTGTCCGGCCTGCGGGCGGCGGACTGGCAAGTCGCCTCGGTTCCCGGTCCTGCGCCGGCCGCGTCACCGGATGGCGCCTGCTGGTACCGTTGCTGGGTCCGCGTCGCCGACAGCTTCTTCACCAAACACGATCGGAACCTCTTCGAGGAATCCGTCGGGGTGAACATCCGCGATCTTTCGGGCGCCCATGAAGTCTGGGTCAACGGCAAGCGCATCGGTGGGGGTGGATCGTTCCCGCCCGACTACCGCAGCGGCCAGGACGCCATCCACCGCCACAAGGTACCCGCTGGAACCCTGCGCAAGGGCGGATGGAACGAGATCGCCCTCCGTGTTCACGTGCCCAGCGGCACCCCGGCCTTTCATGGACCTGCGCCCTTCATCATGGATTACTTCGTCGAGTGCGTCTTCGAAGGAACCTGGGAATACCTGGCGGCCGCCGAGTACACGCCCGGGCCGGCGCTCGACAAGCAACCGCCGCGCGCCACGTTCGCCACCTTCCGCGAGTCGCAGCGCACCCTGGGTCGCGCCGAGCAGGTCCACGGGCCATCGCTTCCCCCGGCGGAATCCGCCACCCGACAGCAAGGCTTCGAGGGTCTCCGCTCCGAACTCATCCTCCACGAACCCACCATCGCCCAACCCTTTCACTTCTCCTTCGACGACCGCGGCCGCCTGTGGGTGACGCAATCCCGGCAATACCCCTACCCGGCCGGCATCCGGATGCTGAGTCGCGACAAATACTATCGCGCCCACTACGACAAGGTCCCGCCTGCGCCGCCGAACCACGACCGCGGTGCCGACCTCATCTCCATCCACGAATCCACCCGCACCAACGGGACCTACGACCGTCACTCGGTCTTCGTGGATGGCCTCAACCTCGCCTCGGCTGCCGTACAGGGCCACGGCGGCGTGTGGGTGATGCACACCCCCTACCTGCTCTTCTACCCCGACCGCAACCGCGACGACATTCCCGACGGCCCTCCCGAGGTGCGCCTCGCGGGCTTCGGATTCGAGGACACCCACGCCGTCGCCAACGGTCTCGTCTGGGGGCCCGATGGGTGGCTCTACGGCGGCCAGGGCAGCACCGTTTCCTGTCGGGTGCGCCGCCCAGGTCTCGATGCTCCGGACGCGCCCGGCGTCCACTTCGAAGGTTGCATGGTGTGGCGTTACCACCCGGACACGCGGGCCTTCGAGATCTTCGCCGAAGGCGGTGGAAACACCTACGGACTCGAGTTCGATGCCGTTGGCCGCCTCTACTCCGGCCACAACGGCGGCGGCACCCGGGGATGGCATTTCGTCCAGGGCGGCTTCTACCTGATGCAGGGCGTGGATCCCGGGAAGTTCGGCCCGCCCCGGAATCCCTATGCGTTCGGCGAATTGCCGATGATGTCCACGACCAACAACGTCGCCCGTTTCACGCACTTCGGAGCCTTCGCCGACGGCACCGCCCTTCCCGCTCCGCTCGCCGGGCTCCTCTTCGCCCTCGATCCATTGCGCGGCGAAATCATCGCGTCGGAACGCCGCGCGCATGGCTCCACCTTCGTCACCCGCGACCATGGCGTCCTCGTCCGCAGCACCGATCCCGCCTTTCGCCCGGTCTACATCGCCAACGCGCCCGACGGCTCGCTCCACGTCGCGGACATGTACGAGTTCTATATCGCCCACGGGCAGCACTACCAGAACCAGATCGATCCCACCACGGGCCGCATCCACCGGATCTCAGGCACGGATTCCCCGCGGGAAACGGACCTCAACCTGGCCGCCCGCACGTCCGCCGAACTCGTGTCGTTGCTGGGGCATCCGAACAAGTGGCACCGCCAGACGGCCGTCCGACTTCTCGGGGAACGACGGGACGCCCGTGTCCTCCCGCAACTCCGTTCGCTGGTCACCTCCAACACGGGGCCCGCCAGCCTGCACGCCCTTTGGGCCCTGCACCCAACCGACGGACTCGATGAGCCAACATTCCTCGCCGGCCTCCTTCATCCGGCCCCGTCCGTCCGCCTCTGGACCGTCCGCTTCCTCGGCGACCGTTTCGGTGTCCACCGCAACCTCGGACTCGCCGGCATCAACCAGACCGAACGCCCGATCCCCACGCCGATCTTCGAGGCCCTTCTTGGGGTTGCCCGCACCGAGACAGATCCCGAGGTCCGATCCCAGATCGCCGCCACGGCCCGCCGCCTGATCACGCCCCAAGCCTTTGCGGTGGCGGACGCCGTCCTGCGCCACGCCGAGGATGTCGACGATCCGTTCATCCCACTCCTCGCCTGGTGGATCTTCGAGGCCCGCATTCCCTCCGAAACCGCCACCGTCACCGAATTCATCCGCGGTGCGAACATCTGGGAGTCCCCCGTGGCTGTCCGGCACCTTCTCCCCCGGATCGCTCGCCGGCTCGCCGTGGAAGGCCGACGTCAGGACCTGCTGCGCCTCGGCGAACTTCTTCGCGCGGCACCCAACCCCGCCTCCGCCACCGCCCTGCTCGCCGGATTCGAGGAAGCCTTCCGCGGCCGATCGCTCACGGGCATCCCGGACGAACTCCTCACGGCGATGGCTGCGTCGGGTGCCGCCTCCCGCACGCTCCGGATCCGACAAGGCGACACCAACGCGATCCGCGAAGCCCTCGCCGTGATCGCCGATCCCACCTCTCCCGCCGACCAACGCCTCCTGCACTCCCGCACCTTCGGCGAAGTGCGTCTTCCCGAAGCCGTCCCTGTCCTGCTCCAACTCGCGACCGCAACCCCGGGCCCTCCGTCCAACGCCCAACCGAACACCGCCCAGCTCCGCAGCGCTGCCCTGGCCTCGCTCGGTGCGTACGACGATCCAACGATCCCGACGCAAGTCCTGGCCGCGCTGCCCAACCTTCCCACCGAGGTCCGGCCCGCCGCGTTCGCCCTCCTGCTTCAACGTCCAGCCTGGACGCGACGCCTCCTGGCCGAACTGGAATCCGCACGGCTCCCAGCCTCGCTCGTCCCGGCGGACATCGCCGAGCGCCTCCGCACTTCCCGCAATCCGGAACTCGCCCGCGACGCCACCCGTCTCCTGCCCGCAGCGGTCGCCGCGACGGGCACGCCCACCGAATTCCAGCAACAGATCGCCTTCATCGAAGGCGTCCTGCGCAAGGCTCCCGGCAATCCCTACGCCGGCGAATCCACCTACCTCCAGCGCTGCGCCAGTTGCCATCGGCTCTTCTTCAAGGGCGGCCACATTGGACCCGAGCTGACCCGGTACCAGCGCGACAACCTCGGCACCCTCCTCCTGAGCATCGTCCATCCGAACGCCGAGATCCGCGAAGGCTACCAATACATCACCGTGGAAACCCAGGACGGCCGCAGCCTCGCCGGCTTCCAGGTCGACCGCGACCATCAGGTCACCGTCCTGCGTGGACTCGACGGCCAGGACATCACGCTGACCGCACGCGAGATCAAGGAGGTCCAACCCATGGGCCGCTCGCTCATGCCCGAGGGACTCCTCTCCGACCTCTCGCCCCAGCAACTCCGCGACTTCTTCGCCTACCTCCGGATCTCCCAGCCGATCTCAAGTCCCTGATAGCGGGAATCGCCTTCCTCTCCCGCCATCCCCCCCGTGGAGAACCACCATCTCCCATGGGGGACCTCTTTGGGAACGGATGAGGGAACATCTCGCCTCAGCGTTGGTGGAGCACATCCATGGGAGGATCGGTGCATTCAGGCTTTCATGATCGTGTGCCATGACGATGCGAAACGGCGCTGAGCCATTTCCACCGTCGTCGCGGCACCGATCCCCATGAGTGAATCCTGTTCCACGCTCCGGTCCGGCCGCCTCGCCCTCCATCTGGCAGCAGCCGCCGTCCTCCTTACCGCGACACCGCCGCCGGGCCTCGCTGCCGGCGTTCCCGAGCCTCCGCTCGTCCTGTTCGGCGTTGTCACCGACGCGCTCGGGAAGCGACTGACCAACGGGGCGGCCACGATCACCCTCCGCCCCGGCGGCGGGGCCGCCCCGATCGCCACCGCGGTCCGACTCTCCGACCTGGGCGGCCAGTTCTCGTACGCGCTCCAGGTCCGAACCGTCAGCCCGACGCCGGCCCTGATTCCCGATCCCCAGTCGCTGGTGCTCACGCGCACACCTGTCGCAGGAACCATGGCCGCGGTGCTCTCGCCGGGCACACCGCTGAACCTCCTTCCCGCTGGCCGTTCCAACCTCGTCGTCTCCATCGCCACCCGCGGCCAACTCCTCCGTACCGACCTCAGCCTCGGCGTGGATTCCGACAACAACGGCCTGATCGACGCGTGGGAACTGCTGTACTTCGGCCGACTCGGCAACAGCGCGACCGCCAGCGCCGCCAACGACGGCATCTCGAACCTCGCCAAGATGTACGCCGGCCTGGACCCGCGCGGCACCGTCTCGACCTTGCCGGACTTCACGCTCGCACAGGCTCTGCCCGACGGTTCGTTCCTCGTCGAATGGGCCTCGCAGGCCGGCCGCACCTATACCCTCCAGCGCGCACCGGCACTGGAAGGTCCCTTCACCAACATCGTCAGCAACCTCCCGGCCACACCGCCGGCAAACCGTTTCACCGACGCCGCCGCGGCTTCCCTCCCAGCCGCGTTCTACCGCGTGCAACTCAACCCCTGATCCGGCCTGACCCCGCACCTCCTAGCCATGAATCCACTTCGCCGACTCCTTTCCGTCCTCTGCCTCTGCACCGGGTTTGCACTCGGGACCCACGCCCAATGGCGCACCCAGCAGATCACGCTCAACCCCGGCTGGAACGCCGTCTTCCTCGAGGTCGATCCCGAACCCCGGAACTGCGCCACGGTGCTCGCCGGCCTGCCCATCGAATCCGCCTGGCTCTACACCCGACGCAGCGCCGCCCCGCAATTCATCTCCGACCCGCGCGAACTCACGCCGCAGTCCCCCGACTGGCTGGTCTGGGTCGGTGACGCCGCCGCTGGTCCCGCCCTCAACACCCTGTTCGCCATGCCCGGCGGACGCCCCTACCTCATCAAGCTCTCCGGGAACCAGCCCGTTGTCTGGTCGATCCGAGGTCGCCCCGCGCTCCGTCCCCAGAAGTACGAGGGCCGCGCCTTCAACTTCGTGGGCTTCCACCTCGATCCGGCCGTGTCGGTCTCCTTCCAGTCGTTCTTCGCGCCCAATGCCGCATTGAACAATCAACCCGCTTACGAACTGGCCCCGTCAGGCGAGTGGCAACTGGTCACCAACCGCACCACCACCAACCTCCGGCCTGGACGCGCCTACTGGCTCTTCGCCAACGCCCCCACCGAATACAACGGCCCGTCCGACATCTCCGTCGACCAGCAGTCCGCCATCGCCTTCGGTCCCATCGGCCGCTCGGCTTCCCTCCGCATCGCCAACCTCACCGCCGCCACGCGTCGGTTCCAGGTCCGGCTTCTACCCTCCGAACCTGTCCCCATCACCGATCCCACCGCCAACGCCGGTGACGTCGCCCTCGGGTATCTGCCCGATAACGGCACGGCCTTCCTCCCGTTGCCCACCCCTCTTTCCGTGGATCTCACCGCAGGGCAATCCGACGTCATCGAACTCGAACTCCGCCGCCGCGACATGGTGCCGTTCACTGGCCCTGCGACCGCTGGATCCGCCGCGTACCAAAGTCTTCTCGAAGTGACGGACGGGTTCGGAACCCGGGTCTATCTGCCCGTGACCGCCGCGGGTTCGGTGGAACCGGACGGCATCGCGGGTGCGGCACGCACCCGGTCTGTCCGACGCTCCGCCCGTACCGCCACCGATGGGGATCCCGCATCGCCGTACGCCGGCCTCTGGGCGGGCGTCGTTGCGGTCAACGGGGTCAACGAACCCCGGAATGCGCAGGATCCCGTCCGCACGCGTGCCGCCGGCGGCGAGTTCCAGTTCCGCATCCTCGTCCATGTCGATGCCTCCGGTCAGGTCCGACTGCTGCGCGAGGCGCTGGTCCTCTTCAAGCCGGGCACGACCGCTGCCGTCCCGGGCTCGAACGTCCAACAGTTGGAGAACCCCGGCCGCTACGTGATCGCGACGGACGAATCCCTGCTCAACCTCCGCGACGCCGAGGGCAACGCGATCTATACGGGATCCACCCTACGCGATGGCGAACGCATCGGACGAAGGCTGAGTTCCGCCAACTTCAGCTTCGATCAACCCCTCGCCCTTGACGGCGGGTTTGGCACCAACGGCGCGGTCCTCACCGCCCAGCACACCCTCCCGTTCAACCACCCGCTCCATCCCTTCAACCACGTCTATCACCCGGATCACGACAACAAGGACCGGGAGTTCACCCCGTACACGACACCGGGCGAAGAGTCCTGGGACATCACCCGGAATTTCCGGTTTGAATTCACCCCCACCGACCCCGATCCCAACGCTCCCCTGCAGGCTGGGTTTGGGGCCGACATCCTCGCCGGCCGCTACACCGAGACCGTCCAGGGGCTCCACAAGGAACCCCTGCGCGTCGTCGGCATCTTCCGCATCCAACGCGTCCTGCTCGTCGACCAACTGAACGACGGCCGTTGAAACCGCCACCCCGCCACCCAACGAACCTCCATCTCCTTTCTCTACACCCATGAATCTTGCACAAGGCCTCCTCCGCACGGCGACCGCAGCCCTCCTGCTCCTCACCGGAACTGCCCTCGCCCAGACCCGCGTCACCGTCCCCACCCTCCGCAGCACGGGTGCGGGAATCACCTATGCCTTCAACGATGGCCTACGCATCCGGCCGGATCCCAACTACACGGTCGTGCTGCCCAATGAATCCGCCCAAGTCAGCTCCACGTTTCACGGATTCATCAGCGCGCTCGCACCCGCAACGGGTCCGATCCCACCCTGGCTGGGCGACTCCAGCACAAGTCTGTGGATCGGCCCCTCCGGAGGTGGCTTGGGCGTGATCGCCGGCACCTATACCTACAAGACTTCCTTCCTCCTCACCGGATTTGAGCCCGGATCGATCGCAATCAACGGACGGATGGCCGCCGACAACCGGGTGACGGCGTTCCGCATCAATGGTGTCGCTACCGCGATCACCGGATTGGCCAATTCGGGGTTCTCGGAATGGACCCCTTTCCAGTTCGCTGCCGGAACCCTCACCAACCTCCTTCCCTCGATCAACACCATCGAAGTGGACGTCCTCAACACGGGCCAACTCCCAAGCCCCGCCGGCTTCCGGATGGAGATCGAAGGGACGGGCGTCCCGATCCTCCTCGACCGGAGCGTCATCGGATTCTGGAACTTCCAGAGCAATTCGCCGCTCCCGGTGGTCGCCGCCGCTGACTCCCCGCTTTCCTTCTCCACGGATGCTCCTCCCGGGACCGAAACCTCCCTTCGCGTCGGACCCACAAAAATCTATGCAAGGGTCATGGATCCCACCCGGACACTCTCGCCGGGTCGCGACAGCACCCTGGCCGCCTGGATCAAGCCGCTGGCGGGAGCCGCCAGCACGGCGGGAGAGGTCATCTTCTCCTATGGTGGTGGCGGCGGATACAAGCTCTGGCTCGCCAACGGGCGACGCATCGCCTTCACCGTCTACGGTGTTCGCGATGTCACGTCCGACATTGTGTTCCCCAACGATGGCCAATGGCATCACATCGCCGCCGTCCATCAGGCCGGAAGCGGAATCGTGTTCTACCTCGATGGCGTTCCTCGCGACTTCAAGGCCTATACGGAAGGCCACCGGGCTCCCGCTGAAACCCAGCTTCTCATCGGATACGAGGGATCCTTCACCCAGCCATTCAATGGATTGATCGATGACGTCCTCATCGCCTCGTCCGCCCTTTCGCCAGCCCAGTTCATGCCCACGCCGAACCCGAGCCTCGTCTCCGTCCGGACACCGCGTCCCGATGTCACCCTCTTCCGGAATGACAGCAGTGGAGGCATACGGAACGCGACCCAGGCGGGCGATGTGGACGGCGATGGCTACGATGACGTCCTCATCCTGCGACAGAATCCGAACACGGCATTCCTCGTCTTCGGTTCATCGAACGCGCCCGTGGCCAACCTCGACCTGCGATCGATCGATTCGCCGGACTTCATCCGGATCCTTCCTCCCGCCGGTTCTGCACTGGCGGACCGCATGTCGAGCGGCGACATCAACGGGGACGGCCTCAGCGATATCCTCGTCCGTGCGGACAACCTGTCCGGAAGCGGACTGTACGTCCTGTATGGCCGTAGCCGCTCCGAGTGGCGGGCAGCCGGTCCATCCGGGCGATACGAGCTGGGGAACCTCACCGGACCTTCCCCGGGCCGCGCTGGCGACGCCCGACTGTCAGGCACCACCGCCACAACCATCTCCCAGGACTTCACAACCGTCGGGGATGTCGACGGTGACGGCTTCGACGAAGTGCTCTTCTCCACCAGCGCCCGGGTCTACCTGCTCTACGGCGGTCCCGCATGGCCCTCCGGGGACACCCTGCTCATGGAGCATCCGCTCCAACGGGAGATCTTCTCGGAGGGCTCCTCCATGGCGACCCTCAGCGCTGCCGGTGACGTCAACGGCGATGGGTTCAACGACATGCTGATCGCCAACCCGCAACTGAATCGCGTGTGGCTGATTTTCGGTGTCCCTCGCGGCAACGACAGCTTCTTCCCCGGCGCACCCTTCAATCGCACTTCCATCCTGGGCCTGAATGCGGCCAACCGCCGCAACGGGGTCGGTTACATCGACACCATCCGTACCGTCGAAGGCCTCGGAATGCTGATGGCCGCCGTCGGCGATACCAACGGCGATGGCCTCGATGACTTCCTTGTCGGTTACCACCGCGATGGAGTCGCTGCGTCGCTCATCAATGCGGGCCGGGTCTATCTTGTGCGCGGGAGTCGTGTCCAACCGGGCTCGAGCGATATCTTCATCGAGTCCGCGACCACCACCACCTTCACGTCTTCCATGGTCAGCCTCCTCGGCTTCGGTGTCGGTGCCGCCGGTGACGAGAACGGCGATGGTCTGGCCGACTTCCTCATCGGCAACGCCAGCATCCGGCATGAAGGGGGAGCCTTCCTCCGCCGGGGGTCGTCCGCGACTCCCCTGCCTACATCCATCGTCCTTCCCGATGCCCCGTCTGCCGCCACTGGATTCCCGATCGTGGGCCCGCTTCCGGGCTCCTTGACCGGTCGCGGCCTCGCCGGAGTTGTCGACTTCAACGGGGACGGAGCGAGCGACTTCCTCGTCACCGTCCCCAACGGGCAGGGACGCTCAACCAACGTGTCGGAACGCTTCGGAGAGGTCTGGATGCGCTACGGCTCCGTGACGCCGGGTTCCACCTCCATAGCACGCAACACCATCCGTCCGGCGAACAGCGATATCGTGATTGGCGGCATCACCACCGCGTTGCGGGGAGCCGGTCAGATTCCGGGATCGCTTCCGCGGCGCGCCTTCGCCCGCGCCGCCGTCGGGTTCAAGGGCGGTGCCGCCAACGGACTCGCCAGCCAGCAGACCATCACCCTCCGCCGATCCGCCCCGCCCACGCCAACCACCATCCCGGGTGAGTTGCGAGTCGCCGACGTCCATTGGCAGGTCGCCACCGATCGCACCCAGTTCTCCCGTTCGACCCTCAACTTCACCTACCTCGCGTCCGAGATCGAGGGCCTGGACTTGGAGAAACTCGACATCTGGTTTACCCCGAATGCCTCACCGACGGCGCAATCCGCGTGGTCCCCGCTGGGTGCTCTGCACGACCCTATCCGTCGGACCCTGACCATCGATCGCGCCCATAACCCCGCGGCGTCCCAAGCCCAGTTCAACGGCACCTACGCCATCTTCTCCGCCAGCCTGGTCTTCGAGGCGGGATCCGAGATCCCGCGCCCAGGCACCATCACCGCGCAGGAACTCCCACCGACCGGTCCCGTTGTCGTCCCCGTGGATGCCGCTTCCTGGGACCCCGCCTCCGGCAAGCTCATTGCCGCCCGCCCCGGCGCGGTCGTCGTCTCCTGGACCACCCTCGCCGGCGAACTCCGCTCGACGACGGTCGGCACCATCATCTGGCCGGCCCTCTCCCGTTTCCAACCCCACATCCTTGGAACGCCCCCGGTCATCCTCACGAACTGGGACGTCGTCCAACTCACCGCCAGCGAAACCGAACTGTCCTCGGACGCCGTTGCCACCACGAAACACTTCTCCCCCGGCAGCCCCGGACGATCCCTCCTGCGGCTCACCAAGAACCCCTCCACCACGGCCTGGCTCCTCGTGAACTCCCGCCGCTGGGATCAAGCACCGGGGACCATCCTGCACGGAGCCACCGTGGGTGAGGAGATCCAGCCACAGTCCAGCCTCGTTGCTCCGCTCGCACCCCCGCCGTTTGTCCTCACCACGCGGGCGCGCCACGCGGTCGGTCCCGACTTCTACCAGCATCGCACCAACCAGTTTGGGCCCGAGTTCCCCATCGTGCCCGTCAACCTCGCCCAGGAAACCGATCCTGAAACCCGCCTCGTCGTCGCCTTCTATCGCCCCACCACCAACGCCATCCCCACCCTGCCCAACGCGACGGTACCGACGAACTTCTGGCCCGGCGTTGCCGCGGAATTCACCGCCGCCTGGCCCACCAACCTTCCCCCCACCCAGGTCGCCGTCATCGCCTCCCAACGCGGCACCGGCCGACTCGATCCGGCCGTCTACGGCGGCGACTGGAACCTCTACGTCCAGAACGACCCCACCCTCCCGGGCTTCAATCCCAACGACGAACACGCCCGCGTCGCCTCCAATCTCGACGGCCACCGCACCCTGATGCCGCTCCGCAGCGATCTCGGTTCCCCGACCACCTCGCTCCCATACGTGCTCCTCGCCTATCGCGATCCCGTACGCAATGGCCGCGGTGCCATCGGTGTCTTCCCGGTCGTCGCCACCAACACCCAGTTCCCCGGATTCGCGTTCACCGTGCAGGCCGGCCGTCCCGTGCTGCCGCCGCGCCCGATGTCCGATGATCCCGTGCGCCCGGAATCCTACGACCAGGCCGCCGAAGATGGCGTCTCGCCGGCCAACCGTTTCCTCCACGACGACCGCAAAGGTGGCCTCTGGGCCAAGGCCGCCGGTCACGACGGTGTCTCCAATGGTGTCGCCACCGTCCGGTTCTACTATCAGGCCAAGGAAGCCGACTTCTTCCCCGGCTTCTATCCAAAGCCCACGAACAACGCCGTGCCGCTGCTCGACCTCTTCGCCGGCACTCCCGGCGTTCCGATTGCCACGACCGTCTTCACGGCCTGGCCCACCAACGCGCCGCGCCTCTTCATCGGCGAGAGCCTCGTCGACGCCAAACGCGGGTTGCCCGTGATCGACGTGCCCCCCAACCCGGACGGCACGCCCGGCGTCGGCGGTCCGTGCAGCGTCACCGTGATCTACGACCAGGCCACCGCGCGCAACCCGCTCGACTCGGCCGTCACGCTCATTGATCCGCTCCTCGAACAGCAGGTGTCCATGGGCAAGCTGCCCGCCGCGGTGCTCACCGAGGTCTTCCAGGGCAAGCTCCGGTTCAAGCAACTGCCGCCCCACCTCTATCCGCGCTTCACCTACCAGCAGACCAATGACAGCGGCGGATTCCTCAAGCTCGCCGGCGTCTTCTTCAACGAGCCCGGCAACGCGGAAGGTTCCTACTTCCTCCCCAATGTCATCTCCCCCTCCGAGGCCCAGATCGTGAAGGACCTCGCCCCAGGCAACGCCGGATGGGCCCAGGCCGTCGACACCCTCGCCGCCGCCACCCGCGCCAACCTGCCCTTCACCAACGCCGATCGCGACAAGGCCCTCCTCGCCGTTTCCGCCGGTCTCGCCACCGGTTCCGGCTGGGTCACCATCGCCATGCAGGACCGCCCGGAGCCCCTCTGCTCCGTCGATCTCCCCGTCTCCCTCGAAGTCTTCCGCGTCGAAGGGGCCTACCGCGGCGAAGTCGCCACCATCCTGCCCAAGGACGCCTTCGACGAACGCATCACCTTCAAGCACAAGGCCGACTTCGCCGGCAATCCTGACGACTGGTTCTTCGAGTGGCGCCTCCAGCCCATCGGTGTCTCCGAACTCCCGGCCCCCGTCGAACACAACGACCCCACCGGAGGCTGGGAACTCGTCGACTCCGGCGACGGCAAGGTCACCTATACCATCGGCGGTGCGTCGCCCTTCACCCTCGGCGACAACCGCGTCATCGTCCGCTACCGCCCGAGCGACCCACGGACCCTCACGCTGCTCGCGACCGCGGAGAATCCCCGGGGCTGGTCCCGCTGGACCGCTCCCAAGCTCGGCGAAGGCTGGGTCAAGCGCGTCCTCGACGGCATCAATCCGTACGAACAGCGCTTCAAGGACCTCGCCGATCCCACGCGTTCGCTCAACACCACCGTCAATATGCTCTCGCAGGCCGGCCGACGCTGGGAGGGCAACATCCCCCTCAACGGCGATTCCGTCGACAGCTTCGGCCTCATCGAGATCTACGAGACCGTCCTCCGACGCGCCCGCATCCTGAGCATCGACTCCGGCATCGCCTACCAACCCGCCAACAACGCGCTGCTCCTCGCCGCCAGCCGCCTGTCCGATCTCTACACGCTCCTCGGGAACGAGGCCTTCGCGGACGCCTCGGATCCCACCCTCGCCATCCTCAGTTCCTCCGAGGAGCGCTACGTCAACTTCGCGCCCACTCTCCACGCCTTCCAGGGCCTCGCCGCCACACCTGATCTGCTTGCCGAGGAACTGGCCCTCCTGCGTGGACGCGACGACTCCACCGAGCCGCTCGTCACCCGTCCACCCGTCTACAACCGGCTCCGCTGGAACACCGCCGGCGAACTCGGTCGCGTCGCCTACATGGCGAACTACGACATCCGCGACGCCCAGGGCCGCATCGACGGCAACATCGACGCCGCGGACGCCCAGTTCTACTACCCGCAAGGCCACGGCGACGCCTGGGGCCATTACCTCTCCAGCCTGAAGTATTACTACCGGCTCGCCATCAACCCGCTCTTTACCTGGATCCCGCGCACCGAACTCGACGAGGTCAACGGGGTCGATGTCTCCGTCGACTTTGCCGAGGAACAGAAGTTCATCCGCGGGGCCGCCGCCAAGGCCCGCACCGGTGCCGAGATCGTGAACCTGACCTACCGCGACCGCTTCACCGAAAACCCGGAAGGCCAATGGCAGGGCTACAAGGACCAGAACCGCGCCCGCGCCTGGGGCGTCGCCGATTGGGCCACCCGTGCCGGTCAAGGGGCCTACTTCGACTGGATGCTCGGCAATGCCCTCCTTCCCGAAGCCGGTCCGCGCGTTCCCATCGCCGGGGTCCGCCCCATCGACCGCGGCACGCAGCCTGACTTCAATGAGATCGCCGCTGCCTACGAGCGCATCCAGACCGAGGTCGACAATGCCGATCGCGGCCTGAATCCCCTCGGCCTCGAACGGGGCGTCATGCCCTTCGACATCTCCGTCGCCGCCGCCGATGGCGAACAGACCCACTTCGAACAGATCTACGAACGTGCCGTGGCCGCCCTCTCCACCGCCGTCACCACCTTCTACTACGCCAACGGAAACACCCAACGCCTCCGCCAGCAGGCCGACGACCTCGCCACCTTCCAGTCCGAGGTCCGCGCCCAGGAGTTCGATTTCCAGAGCCGCCTCATCGAAGTCTTCGGCCAACCCTATCGCGAGGACATCGGACCCGGCGGCATCTACCCCGCCGGCTATACCGGACCCGATTACCTGCACTACGACTATATCGATCCGTCCGCACTCCTCGGTGTCGTCCGCAATCCGGCGAACCTCGCCCTGCGACAGAAGTCGGTCTCCATCCAATACACGGAGAACCCCTTCACCTTCGCTGCCAACGGTTCCCTGGATGTCGGCATCGGAACCGACGGCCTGATCCGCACCACTTCCACGACCGTGCCTTACACCGTCACGGACGCCTTCGGCATCACCAAGCCCACGGCCTTCACCGACCGCCTTTCCACCGGCGAGCTCCAGCAGACGCGCTCCGCCCTGCTCCAGTCCGTCGGCACCTACCTCACACGCCTCACCGAGTACAACAACCTCATCGCCGAGATCGATGACCGCGCCGCACTCCTCCAGGCCCGCTTCAATGTCGAGGCCGACCGCATCCAGGTGATCAAGGACCGCAACTCGGAAGTCGAAGGCCTCAACGTTGCCATCGCCACCATCCGGTTCACCGCCCAGATCCTCAACGCCGTGGGCAAGGACATCAACGAGGCCGTCGACGCCGGAACCGATGGCCTCCCCAAGGCCGTCGGCACTTCCGTCGATCCCTCCTTCGGCGCACGCCTGGTCGCCAAGCTCCTCGGAAAGGTTGCCTCCGGCATCTACGTCGGCCTCGCCAACGTCGCCGAAGGTTCCGCCCTCTCCATGGAGGCCGCACGCGATGGCGTCGAACTCCGCACCGAACTCCGACTCGCCCAGCTCGACGGTTCCCTCGCCCTGCGCGAGGCCATCACCGAGCTCCAGACGCTCATCCGCAACGAGACCGTCCTGCGCTACGATCTCATGACGCAGCTCGAGGGCATCCAGCAGCAGACCTCCGCCTACCAGTCCGCCATCACCCGCGGATTCCGACTGCTCCAGGAGTTCAAGCGCTTCCGCTTCGAAACCTCGGCCGCCGTCGCCAAGGCCCGACACAAGGACATGGCCTACCGCGTCTTCAGGAATGACGCGCTCCAGAAGTACCGCGCCCAGTTCGACCTCGCCGCGCGCTACACCTACCTCGCCGCCCGCGCCTACGATTTCGAGACCGCATTCCTCCCCGGCGATCGCCGCGGTGCCGGTTCCGACTTCCTCAACCGCATCATCCGCTCCCGCGTCATCGGCAACATGCAGGACAACGACGGCGACGGCGTCTGGAATCCCTATGTCGGCGGTCTGGGCGACGCCGGTCTCGCCGATGCCATGGCCCGCATGAACGAGAACTGGACCCTCAACCTCAAGAGCCAGCTCGGGTTCAACAACACGCAACCGGACATCACGAGCTTCTCCCTCCGGTACGATCTCTTCCAGCTCCTGCCCCACGATACGGAGGCCCCCGACGCAACGAGCGACGCCACCTGGCGCGCCGTGCTCTCGTCCCCCGACGTGCGTCGCGCCAACCT
>JAIXZE010000369.1 GCA_027489875.1 Verrucomicrobiales bacterium | reverse complement strand
TGGTTGCCCACCAGACGCTTTGGGTCCGGCTACATGACTTTCGACCATTTACCATGATGAACACATTTCAGTTCATTAGATCCGCCAAGCTTCGCTTGGCGCTTTCCGAAGACGCGAAGACGCGAAGGGGTCAGGACGTTGTGACACACAGGGACGTGGGGATCGCCGAGGTGGAAGGCGGAGGTTTGGCGTCGTCGGGTTCTTGCCCTGCCAACGCCAAAGACGTTGAGACTCGCAAGCCCAGGGTTGGCCGAGGAACGAGGCCTACCCTGGGTCCACGTCCCACCCCCACCCAACCGCATCGCGGTTGTGGCCACCACCGAGTCACACCGGGCACCAACAACACGAAACCGACCCACAGCCCCGGCCTTCTTCGCGTCTTCGCGTCTTCGCGTGAGACCTTCTGGCCTCCATCACAGGATGGAGCGGATGGCACGCAAGAATCGCACAAAGACGCAAAGGCGCGCTGTTCCCCACATCTCCGCCCAGTAACCGCTCGGATCCAAGAGAGGAAGTCGGGTCGAGGTCACGACAAGATGCCACAGGCCAGACCCGTCGATTGGCAGCGCTTCTGGTCCCGCCAACGATTTGTCAAATGGACAGATCTGACCCCATTGCCTTGCCCGCGCGTTCGCGTTGAGCGCCGTCAACTGGTTCAGGACGTTGTTCGTGAACCCCGTGACGGTCGTGTGGTTCGTCCGCCAGCTCGAGGCAAAGGCTCAGGAGTCGGGAAGGAAGGTGGCGGCCATCCAGCGACTGCTGCCGGCAGGGGCGACAGAATTCCATCACCTCCCATCTCCACTCCGCCACCGGTGACTTGCTGCGAACGAGAGCAACCAGAAACCACGTGAATTCAAAGCGGAACCACGGCACTTGCACAGCGCTTGAAGGGCGGCGCGATTGTTATCGGTCCAGATCAGCAAGCTTCCGCCCTTCTTCAATGAGTTCCTGAAGGCGTGGCCAATCGAAAACCAATCCAACAATCGTCTCATTGAACGACACCTCCAGCACACCCTTCTCGGAGAATCCAACGTCCAGGAGAACCTCCTCACCTGCAAGGAGCTCGAAGATTGCAAACTCGCGATTGATGTCGGTCGCCTTTCGCCATCGATATCTCGTTGAAATAGACATGTTCTCTTTAAGGATTGGTGAATCCGTCATAGAGGTATCTAACCTCGCGCTGACTGGTTCAGATACCCGTGACCTGTGCCATCCCGGGTTCCAAGAACTTTTTCCAGGTTGAATGGCGACGAGGACGTCGCCTCCCCGCGGCACACCCCCCTCCAAGAACCCGCTCACGCCGACACGCCCCATCGGGGCGCAACGCGCCGTGCCAGCGCCACGCCCCAACGGGGCACACCAAGGCAGCCCAGGGCAACGCCCTGGGTCGCCGCCCCCACACCAAGCCGAGCCCTGAAAGGGCGACCTACCCCACACACCAAAACCCACACATGCCACCCGAACACCCACGATACTGACCCGCCCTTTCAGGGCTTCTCCTCATTCCAACCCGAACACCCGGGGCGATGCCCCGGGCTACCTTGGGTCGCCCCGTTGGGGCTGGGACCGGGACGCGTCCAAACTCCGGGCTTCAAACTTGAATCCTCGAACTTCAATCTCTCCTCCATACCGATGAAACTCGAGACGCTTTGCCTGCACGGCGGGACGCAACCGGATCCCACGACCCTGTCGCGTGCCGTTCCCATCTACCGCACGTCGTCGTTCGTCTTCCGGGATGCCGACCACGCCGCGAATCTTTTTGCCCTGAAGGAGCTGGGGAACATCTACACCCGGCTCATGAACCCGACGACCGACGTGCTCGAAAAGCGCGTCGCCCTCCTCGAAGGGGCGCATGAACTGGCCGGACTGGGCGTGGCCTCTGGAACCGCCGCGGTCTTCTACGCCGTCATCAACCTGGCCCAGGCCGGCGACAACATCGTCTCCGCCCGGAACCTCTACGGCGGCACCTATACCCAGTTCAACGACATCCTCCCGGCCCTCGGCATCGAGGTGCGGTTCGTGGATTCCAACAATCCCGAGAACTTCGCCAAGGCTGCCGACGCCCGGACCCGCGCCTTCTTCTGCGAGACCGTTTCCAACCCCTCCCTCGAAGTCACCGACCTCGAAGCCGTCGCGGCCGTCGCCCGCGCCACCGGCGTTCCCCTGATCGTCGATTCGACCTTCTCCACCCCGTACCTCACCCAGCCCCTGCGGCATGGGGCCGACATCGTCGTGCACTCGCTCACCAAGTGGATGGGCGGGCACGGCACGGGCATTGGCGGCATCGTCGTGGACTCCGGCCGCTTCAACTGGGCCGCGGGACGGCATCCGCTGTTCACCACGCCGGACAACTCCTACCACGGCCTGCGCTGGGGCATCGACCTGCCGGACATGCTGCGTCCCCTAGCCTACATCCTGCGCATGCGCACGGTGCCGTTGCGCAACCTCGGTGCCTGCATCGCGCCCGACAATTCGTGGATGTTCCTTCAGGGCATCGAGACCTTGCCGCTGCGGATGGAACGGCACTGCTCCAACGCCCTCGCCGTCGCGCGCTTCCTGCAATCCCATCCGGGCGTCGGCTGGGTGCGGTTCCCCGGATTGCCCGACAATCCGCAATACGCGCTCAACCAGAAATATCTCCGCGGCATGGGCGGTTCGATGGTCGTGTTCGGCATCAAGGGCGGCAGCGCGGCCGGCCGGAAATTCATCGACCACGTGAAGCTGTTCTCGCACCTCGCCAACGTCGGTGACGCCAAGTCGCTCGCCATCCATCCGGCCACCACCACCCACTCCCAGCTCAGCGAAGCCCAACAGGCGTCCGGCGGGATCACGCCGGACCTCGTCCGACTCTCCGTCGGCATCGAGCACATCGACGACATCCTCGCCGACCTCGACCAGGCGCTCGCGGCCTCCGCCGCCCGCTGATCCACAGAACGGGGATTGGTTCATCCACAGATTTCACAGATGGACTGGAACAAGAGGCCCCACCGCTTCGCTGTTTCCGGGTCACCCACGCGGTGAAACGACTGCCAGTCCCAGCCGGCTTCCAATCTGTGGAATCTGTGGACCCAACCACCTTCCAATCTGTGTCCTCTGTGAAATCTGTGGACCCAACTGCCTTCTAATCTGTGGAATCTGTGAAATCTGTGGACCCAGCTGCCTTTTCCAGGCTGATGGGGATCTCAGCCCCACCGGATGGCCCGTGACAGGTCTGCGGCATCCCACGGTTCCCCCGAAGCTTCGAGTCGATCCGCCGCGGCCCCGTGATGGAAGACAGCCCCTCGGACGGCGCGCATCGGGTTCGTCGCGAGGGCGGGCTGGGCAAGCAAGCCACCGAGAAACCCGGCGAGGACATCCCCGCTGCCGCCCTGGGCCAATCCAGGATTGCCGGTCGGATTCCACCACGGCAGTTCCCCCGCGCGGCCCACCACCGTCCGGCTTCCCTTCAACACAACGACCGCCCCGCCGTGGCGTTCCGACACCGCCTTCATCGCCGCCACACGGTCGCGTTGGATCCCGGCCGCTGAAACCCCGAGCAACCGGCCGGCCTCCCCCGGATGCGGCGTCAGGACCCGCAACGCACCCGAATCAACGGCGCCCACCGGCAACCCATCGAGGGCGCTCGCGTCCGCCAGCACGGGCATCGTCCAGTGCCGCCAGCCGTTGGCGATCCACTCCCTCAGGGCCGCGGGCAAACCTGGATCGGCAAGCCCCGGCCCGACCACCACCGCGGTGGTCTTTGCCGGCAAGGCCATCCGCGCGGACCACGGCATCACCATCGCTGCGTCCAACTGCGCGGCCACCGGCACGTAACACTCCGGTGCCGTGATCACCGAAACCAGGCCGGGGCGCGCCCGCAGCGCCGCCCGCGCTGCCAACACCGCCGCGCCGTGAAATCCCAGGCTCCCAGCAACAATGCAGACGTGCCCGAAATCTCCCTTGTGGGCATCCACCGCCCGACGCGGCGGCCAGCCCATGAACTCGGCCGCCGTCCCGAACCAGCCTTCCGCAGGCGTCATTCCCGGATCCCACGGAACGAGCCCAACATCCGCCAAAACCTCCAACCGTCCGACATGCCGGACGGCCTCGGCCGCGAGCAAACCACGCTTCGGAGCGCCCACGGTGAGCGTCCAGTCTGCGATGATGGCCCCACCCAGTACCGCACCGGAATCGGCATCCAGACCCGACGGCACATCCATCGCGACGACCCGGCAACCACTGGCGTGAACCTTCTCCAGGATGGCCTGCCAGGCGGCATCCAGCGGGCGGTTCAACCCAATCCCGAACAGCCCATCGACCACGACGTCGGGCGGGTCGCGGAGGGCTTCAACCACACGCGCCAGGTCCGCCACCGGATCCACGACGGTGATCTCGCGGACATCGAGCGGGCCCAGATGGGGAACCGCCGCGCGCACGTCATCGCCGTTGTGCCCGCGTCCGCACAGCAACACCACACGCCCCTGATCCCGCAACCTCTCCCTCAACCAGCCAGCCAAGGCACGCCCCACCCGTTCGATCACCGCGGATTCACGGACGCCCGTAGCCCACGTCGCGCGTTCCCAAGCGCGCATCGACGCCACCGAGAGCACCGGGGTCCGCGCTGGGATTCCCACGTTGGCGGACGCAGCGGAGTTCACGGCACCCCAGGGTTCAGGCGACGTTCAGTTCGCGCCGGATGCCGAACTTCTCAACGCGCTTCCGCAAGGTGGCCCGGGTGATGCCCAGCAGCTTCGCCGCCTGCACCTGGTTGCCGCTGGTTTCGCGCAGCGCCTGGATCACCAACTCACGTTCCACCGCCGGCAGGATCTTGAACTTCGAATCCGCCTTCGCGTACCGGAACAACAACTGCGCGATCTCCGGAACCGTCATCGGGGTCGTCCGCGCGGCGGTCGCGGTTCCTGCGGCTGCCGGCCCCGAACCCGCTGCCACACCCGAAGCCGCCGCCGGAGAGCCTTCCGTGGGCGCTGCCGTCCCTGCGGTGGCCGTCGCCTTCTGCACCGCCGCGGTCACCTCGGGCGGCAGGTCGGTGAACAGGATTGCCTGCCCCTTCGCCACCACCGTTGCGCGGCGGATGATGTTCTCCAGTTCCCGGACGTTCCCGGGCCAATGATAGGCTTCGAGCGCGGCCAGCGTGGAGGTCGAGATCGTCTTGGGCGTTCCCGCACCCGCCAGCTTGCGCAGGAAGTAATCCACCAACAACCGGACGTCATCGCGACGCTCGCGCAGCGGCGGCATCTGGATCCGCACCACGTTCAGCCGGTAGAAGAGATCCTCGCGGAACTGCCGGTTCGCCACCGCATCCTCCAGCGGCTTGTTGGTCGCGGCGATGATCCGGACATCGACGCGGATAGGGGAATTCCCGCCCACGCGTTCGAAGGTCCCGTTCTGGAGCACGCGCAGGATCTTGGTCTGCGTCGTCGGGGACATGTCCCCGATTTCGTCCAGGAACAACGTGCCGCCATGGCATTGCTCGAACTTGCCGACGCGTTGCTGGCTGGCTCCGGTGAACGCGCCCTTCTCGTGACCGAAGAGTTCGCTCTCCAACAGGTTCTCCGGGATCGCGGCACAGTTGATCGCCAGGAATGGCTGCTGTGCCCGACGGCTGTTGTGGTAGATCGCCCGCGCCACCAGTTCCTTGCCCGTTCCGCTTTCGCCCGTGATCAGCACCGTCGCATCCGTGTGGGCCACCTGCCCGATCAGCTTGAAGACCGCCTGCATCGGCTCCGAACGTCCGATCACGCCGAGATCGTAGTCCTGCTGCTCCAGTTGCGGCGAAACGGCGACCGTCTGCCGCATGTCCCGTGACGCCTTCAGGGCATCGCCGACCAACTGCTTCAACCGCGGCACGTCAAACGGCTTCAACACGTAGTCGAACGCGCCCAGCTTCATCGCCTCGATGGCTGTCTGCGTCGTCCCGTAAGCCGTCATCAGGATCACGGGCACCTTCGGATCCAGCTGGCGGATGCGGCGCAAGGTTTCAAGGCCGTTGATCCCCGCCATGCGGATGTCCGAGATCACCAGGTCCGGGCGCACCTTTGGAATCAGGCGCAGGCCCTCCTCACCACTCGACGCGGTGTACAACTCGAGGTCCGGTGAGTCGAAGATCCGGCGAAACGAGTACTGCACGTCCACCTCGTCATCGATCAGAAGCAATTTTTCCATGGAGAGACGTCCGCCCCCATGGGCGGACGACACCGCCAGTTAAGGCCACCCGCACCGCACCGCAAGCAAGGTTTCTCGAAAGCCATCCCCCCTGAACACGACACACCACCCGCAGTGCACATTTCTTCGCTCCCTGATGAAGACCCAACACGCCCTCAACCGGGGTGGTGACGTCCCCATCGCCCACTCCAGCCATTTCCCATGGCGATGAGGACATCGCCGCCCCGGTCCCAACCTCAAACGGGGTGGTGACGTCCTCGTCGCCCTCTCCAGCCATTTCCCGTGGCGATGAGGACATCGCCACCCCGGTCCCAACCTCAACCGGGGTGGTGACGTCCCCGTCGCCCCCTCCAGCCATTTCCCGTGGCGATGAGGACATCGCCGCCCCGAATCCTTTCCAAAGCGGGCTGTGTTCAGGTGCCCCCCGCACGACATGGCGCGGGTTGGGCCTAGCCCACGCGGGAACCCGGTGTGTAACATGCACCCGACGCCCGTGGATTCCCCATCGCGATGTCCGATTCCATCCATTATCGACCGGAAATCGACGGTCTCCGCGCCGTGGCCATTCTGGCGGTGGTCCTGTTCCACCTTCGTGCACCGGTCCTTCCCGGTGGATTCACGGGCGTGGACGTCTTCTTCGTCATCTCCGGATTCCTGATCACCTCGATCCTGATCCGGCAGCAGGACGCCGGAACCTTTCGACTGCGGGACTTCTGGCTCCGCCGGGCCCGGCGGTTGCTTCCCGCACTGGGCTTCATCCTGGCACTGGGGACCGTTGCTGCATTCCTCACGCTGTTCGGCCCCGACTTCCAGAGATTCGGATATCAGTGTGCTTCCGCACTCACGCTGTCCTCGAACATCTACATGTACCGGAGTGCCGGAAATTATTGGGGACCTGAAGCCGAGGACTTCCAACTGCTTCACCTCTGGTCGTTGGCCTTGGAGGAGCAATTCTACCTGGTCTGGCCACTCCTCTGGCTGGTGGCATCCCGCTTCAAACGCTGGCCTCCCTGGGTCACCGTGAGCCTTGTTGCCGCGGGCAGTCTTGGTCTGGCCTTCTTCGCGTCCCATCGCTACCCGGCAGCAGCCTTCTACCTTCTCCCGACCCGAGCGTGGGAACTGCTGCTCGGCTGCCTTCTCGCCGTCTACATTTCCCGCCCCCGGTCCGTGCCCCGGTCCCACTGGCCCCACCAGGCCTACGCTGCGCTGGGAGCCCTCATGATTGTGCTGTCGTTCGTGTTCGT
>JAIXZE010000272.1 GCA_027489875.1 Verrucomicrobiales bacterium | reverse complement strand
TCGCCCACGAGGCCGAATCGGGTCCAGGTCTCACCGAGATCGGGGCTCTTGAAGAAGCCCTTCGATTCGGTGCCGACATAGACGATGCGGGGATCGCGGAGGTCGAAGGCGATGACCTCGCCGCACAGGGCGGAGGGACCGACGCCGTCGAAGTTGGCGTCGAGGTTCAGCAGGGTCCAGGACCCGCCGGCGTCGGTGGATTTCCAGAGCCGGCCGGTGGGGCCGCGACCCGTGGCGCGGAGGATCAGGTTGGGATTCTCCGGATGGATGGCGACGCTGCGGACGGCGAGGTCGTCGCCGGTGAGGGTGCCGTTGATGGGAGTCCATGACTTGCCCGAGTCGGCGGTGCGCAGGAGGCCGCGGGATGTCGAGCGGACGATCACGATCTTCGGGTCGGAGCGGGCCATCACGATGCCGGTGAAGCGGTCACCGGCGGTGTTGCGGGCGGTGACGGGTGTGGGTGGGATCGCGTCGGGAGCAACGCCCGGCGTGATCGAGACGTGGGAGACGGTGGCGTGGTAATGCGCGCGGGCTTCCTGGGGAAGGGCGGCGAAGAAGAGGCCGACGTCCATGTCGGGGCGGGCCTTGCGGAACTGGTAGGCACCGAGTTCCCAGTGTTGACCATTGGTGGAGGTCCAACCGGTCCAGAGGTGGCCGTTGCGGACGATGCGGAGCCACGGGCGTTGCGACGGCAGTTCGTAGGAAGTGATCCGGCCGGCGCCGAAATCGGTGAAGTCGGCGGAGGCGCGAAATCCGTCGGCGGCGGTCTGGACGAGGTGAAAGTCCTGGCCCCACTCCCAGTTCAGGCGATCGCCGAACTCGCGGGCGCCGAGGCCGGTCCATGCGCGGCGGTTGACGGGTTCGCCGCGGGAGCCGTTGTAGGCGTCGAGTCGGCAGGTGGCGGTGAAGTCCCCGTTCACGCGTTGCATGACGGTGTGCATGCCGTTCCCGAAGAACTGGAAACCATGGGTGCTCGAGGGCCAGACACCGGCGGAGGCCTTGGCGTCGCCGACGTTGCGCAGGGTCCACGGAGCCGACAACGCGGGGCCGGTGACAGAGAGGTGGGACGGGGTGCTGTCGATGGTCTTGGCCCCATCGAAGACGAGGCGCGCCCAGAGGGTGTTGGTGCCCGCGGGCAATGGACCGACGTAGGCGAGGTTGGGGCCGGAAGTCTCCGCGAGTTGGAGGGTGCCGAGGAACAGGGCGATGCGATCGACGGAGTGGCCGCGCGGGTCGACAGCGACGCGGATCTGGCCGGTGCCGTCGCCCGGCGCGGTGGCGGTGAGGGTTGGGGTGGGGTAGCTGCCGTCGTCGGGGACGCGGAGGGCTTCGAGTGGAATGGGTTGTCGCGCGAAGCCGGGGCCTTCCCAATCGATGCCGAAATTGTGCGCGGGGAGAGCGTCGTACACGTGCGTGACGCGGATGGGGTGATCGCCGCGGGCGAGGACGCGGAACGCGGCGTGGTGCGTGGTGCCCCACTGGCCATCGCGGACGAGGAGTTCGGTGCTGTCGATCTCGATGCGCCAGGCGCCATCGATCTGCGCGTGGAACAGGTAGGGACCATCGACGGGAACGCGGAGGAGTCCGGTGAAGGTGAGGGCGTAGCCGGAGTTGCGGTTCTCGCGGACGCCGATGTCGAAGCCGCGGGCGAGGCCGGTGCGAACGGGTTTTCCGTTCGGCAATTCGGCGAGGGAGAGCCAGTGGTGGGATTCGTCGGGTTTCTGGGAGGGCGGATTGAAGAAGTTCGTGCGACGGCGGGCGTCCTGGTGACGGAGTTCGTAGGCGAGGCCGGAAATCGTGGAACCCGTCGTGGCTGGAGTCGCGGGCGGGATGACAGCGGGGGCGGGCCTGAGGACGAGTGGATCAGTGGACTGGTCGAAGACGTCGCGGAGGGTCAGGCGGACGGTGGGATTGGGTTCCGTGGTGGCGAGGAGCAGGTGCCGGAGGGAGGGCATGCGGACCTCCCGGGTCAACGCAGGCGTCCCGGTGCATTCGGGGTTGCTGAAGACTTCGGCGCGCACGGCGAACATCGGCGACGCGGTGGGTGGAATCTCCCAGGACAGTGCGATGTGCCCGGCGACATGGAAGGCGCGGGCGTTGGTGAGGGCGGGGCGGTCGAAGGTGGGTTGGTCGGGTTGCCGTGTGGTGAAGGCGTGTTTGCGGTCGCCGGCGATCGGGGTGCCGGAGAGGCGTTGTGGCAGGAGATCGGGGCGTTGGGCGTATTCGATGGCGGCGTATTCGTGATCCGCTTCGGGGACGGTGTTGACCACGACATACTGGGTCTTGTCGATGGTGAGGGTGTCGGACTTGCCCCAGAAGCCATCCTTGCGGAAGTAGCCGAGGCGACGGTGCAGGGAGCGGACGGCCTTCTCGCTGGTGAGCGGTTCGAGGAACCCGCTGTTGCCGGTGAACGAGGTGGCGGGGATGGGAAGGCGCGCGACGCCGATGAGATGCCACGTGCCGGTGGCGTGGTCCTTGATCCAGCGTCCGACGAAGGCGTGGTTGGTGGCGTCGGCGGGTTGCCAGACGCGGGCCAGCATCGTGTACCACTGCTGTTGCCGGATGAAGGGCCAGACCTCGCCGCCGACGGTGCCGCTGCTGCCTTCGCCGCCGTAGTCGTTCTTGATGTAGAGATTGGGGGCGACGTCGTTGAAGCGGACGGGCGTGCCGGTGGCGTCGCTGCCCCAGAAGGTCCACACGGAGCCCGGGCGGAAGGCGTCCTGCAGCGCGGGATCGGGGTTGGGGGATTGGTTGGGGCCGTCCGGGAGGAAGCTGGTGAAGCCGGCGTAGAAACTCAGGTTGTTGGGCTTCGGGTTGAAGCTGGAGTTCCAGTTGGCGAAGTAGGAACCGGAAGGCCACCACGGCCAGCGGAGGTCCATCTGGATGATGTCGGCTCCGTTGGGGACGTTCTCGTTGTACCAGGTGGCGTTGAGCCGCGGGAAGGCAACGCAGAGGAGAAGGCAGGTGAAGCGGAGGAACCGGCGGAGCGGGAGGAAGGGGTTCATGCTGGAGGGAGTGCTGCGAGGGCGACGAGGACGTCGCCGCTCCGGCCTGGAACGGAGAGGCGATGTCCTCATCGCCGTGAGAAGAAGCTTTGGGATGGGGCGACGGGGACGTCGCCACCCCGGATGGGGATGAGCAGCGAAGGGTTCATGCGCGTGAGGAGGAGTGTGGCGTGGGCGACGGGGACGTCGCCGCCCCGGATGGGGAGGGCTCGGCGAGGTTCTGCCACCAGTGGTGGTAGAGGCGTTCGAGGGTTTCGCGGGGATCCTCGACGAGGAGAGCCTCGCGGATGCGGGTGGCGTACATGCCGAAGGAGAGGGGTGGGACGACGGCGACGGTGCGCAGGCGGATCGGTCGGCCGCGCTGGTCGAGGTCCTTCAGGAAGGCGAGCGCGCGGGCCTCGTCGAGGAAGGAGAACCCGGCGTCGCGGCGGGCCTCGCGGAGGAGTACGTGGTCGGGTTCGTGTTCGACGAGCACGTTGAAGATCACCTCGGAGCTCCACTGGAGCTTCCGGGCGGACTTCTGTTCGCCGAAATAGTTCCGGTAGACCATGAGGCCGGTCTGGGCCGCGTTGCGGAAATGGTACTTCAACAGGTCCGAGCGCCGCAGGACTTCCTCAAGTTCGGCCTCGAATCCGGTGGGATCGAGGAAGGCGGTGAGGTCGGCAGCCGAGAACTGGTGGTCCGCGCCGATCGTCAGGACGAAGCCGTAGTCGTCGGCGGTGGCGACGGGATTGCCGATGCCGCGGCGTCCGGCACGGAGGCCGACCACGCGGGAGAGGGCGTCGTTGGCGGCGCGGCCGATGAGGGAATGGAAGAAGTAATGACGACGGCGGGGCTCGGTTTCGGGGAGATCCGGCGGCGGTGTGGGACGCGCGGGCTTGGGTTTCGTGGAACGACCGCCGAGGTCGATGGCGGGCATGGCGAGCTGGCCTTCGGCTGGCGGTGGAGGTTGGGAGGCCAACGAGGGCGGGCGGCCCATGCGGCGGGGCCGGGAGCGCGGGTTGGCGGGAGCGCGGTTCGATGGCGCGAATGATTCGGGCAGGGGTTCGTCGAGGTATTCCTCGACCAGCAGGACCTCGGGCGTGGGGATCTCGCTGACGCCGTGCTGGGCGGCGTGGACACGGTGGATGATGGCAGCGTTGGTGGCACCGCATTCGAGCCGCTTCGAGATCCACGGAATCAGGACGGCCGGTGTTTCGCGGGCTTCGACGCGGACACGCAGTTCGCTGCGGAAGGACCGGATCTCGTGGGCAACGCGGTTGGCGAGGGGGAACTTGTTGGTGCCCCAGCGGGGCACGGTGGGTGTGGCACCGTCGGCGCGCGCGACCCAGCATTCCATGTTGCCGAACCGTTCAATGCGGAGGGGGCGTCCGGCGAGGGTGAAGACGTCGCCGATCCGGAGGCCGCGCATGAAGCCTTCTTCGACGGTGCCGAGTTGGGTGTTGCGCAGGAGCACACGGATCACGCCTTCGGTGGCGATGGTGCCGATGTTCTGGAGGTAGTCGCGCCGGGGCGCGCCAGCGCGGGCTTCGAAGGTGGTTTCGGAAAGGTGGATCCGGCCGAAGACATCCGTGTACTGCTGCCGCAGGGAACGGCCGCCACCAGCGAGGTAATCAAGGACGCGGTCGAAGTCCTCGAGGGAAAGGTCCCGGTACGGCCAGGCGCGTCGGACGAGGGCGAAGGCGTCGGAACGCAGCCATTCCCCGGTGCAGCCGAGACCGACGAGTTGCTGGGCGAGGACGTCGAGGGGGGCGCGCGGGATGCGGACGGCGTCGAGGTGGCCGGCGCGGGCGAGACGCGCCGTGGCGCAGCATTCGACGAGGTCGCCGACGTTGGTGGCCATGAGCAGGCCGTGGCTGATCTCGGAGATGCGGTGGCCGGCGCGGCCGGTGCGCTGGAGGGCGCGATTGACGCCCTTGGGCGTGGCAAGCATGACGACGAGATCGATGCTGCCGATGTCGATGCCGAGTTCGAGCGAGGTGGAGCAGACAACGGCGCGGAGTTCGCCGCGTTTGAGGCGGTCCTCGACGTCGAGACGGAGGTCGCGATCGAGGGAGGCGTGGTGGCACTCGATCTGTTCGGCGAGGGCGGGGTGCTGTTCGCGGAGCCAGTAGGTGGCGGACTCGGCCCCGGAACGGGTGTTGGTGAAGACGAGGGTGGTGCGGTTGGCCTGGATGAGACGGGCGAGTTCACCGATCAGGCGTGCGCCGCTGAAGCCGGCGGCGGGATAGGGTTCGCGCTGGAGCGGGGTGTAAACACGGAGGTCGATCCGCTTGGCGGTGGGGACTTCGACAACGGCGGCGGTACGACCCGCTCCCGCGAGATACGAGGCAACCTCGGCGGAGGGAGAAACCGTGGCGGACAACCCGATGCGCTGCGGGCCGTGACCGCAAAGGTGCGAGAGGCGTTCGAGGCTGAGGCTGAGGTCGGAGCCGCGCTTGTTCTCGGCGAGCGCGTGGACTTCATCCACGACGATCCAGCGGACCTGCGCGAGGTGTTCGTGCCAACGCGATTGGCTCAGGAGCAGTCCGAGGCTTTCCGGCGTGGTGAGGAGGATGTGCGGCGGATGCTCGAACTGCTGTCGGCGTTCCCCGGTCTCGGTGTCGCCCGAGCGTCGTCCGATCCGGATGGGTGACTTGCCGGCGTAGGCTTCGGCGAGGGGCCCGTTGAGGTTCTTGTCGAGGTCGTAGGCGAGGGCGCGGAGCGGCGAGATGTAGAGGGCCTGGAGCGTGTTGGGAAGGCGGCCGGCGGCGTGGTCGAGGGAGAGTTGGTGGAGGATGGGCAGGAAGGCGGCGAGCGTCTTGCCCGTGCCCGTGGGCGAGATGATCAGGACATGCTCGCCGGCCGTGATGTGCGGCGCCGCTGCCGATTGCGCCGGCGTGGGCGTCGGGAATCGGGATTCGAACCAGCGGCTGACGATGGAGTGTTCCGCGAACACCCGGGGAGTTCGGAGTGTTCTGGTTCAAGATTCAAGCAGTGGGATGGGACGGATGGGAGCTATGGGACCTATGGGACGAATGGGGCGGTGAACACGGGTTGGCTGGGGTCAGTTCCCGGTGGGTGTGGGGCGGTGGAGGCGGTAGAAGCGGGCGTTGGTGCCGGCGGCGGGGCGTAAGAGGCGGCGGTTGCCTTCGGTGAGGATGGTTCCCGGGTTGGCGATGGGTTGCCACCCGTCGTCGTTGCTGGGGTCGGGGTTGAACTGGAGTTCGAAGTCCGTGGCGGCGGCGGGCCATGAGATCTGAACTTCGGGCGTGGCCGCGGAGGTGTCGAGGATGGCCTGGAGCCGCACGACGACGGGCGCGGGTTGCACGGTGATCTGGAATCGGTCGAAGTCTTCGAGTGCGGGGCTTCCGTCATCGGTGACGGCGATGCGGAGGACGTACACGCCGACCTGGGCCTCGGTCGGGGTCCAGCGGATCCGGCCGGTGACGGGATGGATCGTGAGGCCTTCGGGGACGGGGCCGGCGGCCCGGAAGCGGAGGTTCTGGAGCGGGCGATCGGGATCGGTGGCTGAAGCCTCGGTGGTAACGAGTTCCCCGGCAATGACGGTGAGGTCGGTGGGAGGAGTCAGGGTTGGGGGCTCGTTCTGTTCGAGGGTGACGAGGCGGAGGATGCGGGTGGCGGAGGCCCGGGGGGTGCCGTCATCGCGGACGCGCAGGGTGAGTTCGTTGGTGGCGGGCGCCTGCAGTTCGCCCGGGGTCCAGCGGAGCGTGCCGGTGGTGGGATCGAGGGACAGGCCGTTGGGCGTGGGGCCGACGATGTCCCATGCGAGTTGCTGGGAGGGTTCGTCTGAGTCCGTCGCGGAAGGCATGAGAACGAATTCCGTGCCTTCGGTCGCGGTGTGCCGCGTCTGGACGGTCAGGGTGGGTGGGAGATTGGATTCGAGGACGGACACGGAGATCTGGTTGGTGACACGCAGGGCGGGAACCGCGTCGTCGAGGGCGACGATTCCGAAATTGAAGGTGCGGCCGCCCTGTCGTTCGCCGGGTGTCCAGAGAAGCTTTCCGGAGTCGCGGTCGATGGCTGTTCCGACCGGGGCGTTGGCGTCGAGGCGGAACCGGACGGTTTGGCCGGGGTTGGGATCGGTGGCGGAGACCTGCAGCGAGGCGGGGACGCCTTCGGTGAGTTGGAGGGTGGCGGGCGAGGTGAGGACAGGCGGCAGGTTCGGGGGCGGATTGGTGGTGCCGACGAATTCGAGGACGAAGTCGTTGCCGTCGCCGCCCGTGTAGGTGGCCTTCCAGATCAGGGCCTGATTGGTGACGGTGCCAGCCTCGGAAATGTTTTCGAAGGTCCCGGTGATCGGGCCTGCGGAGGTCTTGTCGATGAGTCGGAGCCGGTCGCCGGGGGCCGGGGTATAGCTGGTGAACAGGGCGAGGCGGCCGCCGAGTTGGACGAAGTCGGTGGCGCGGACCTGGTCGTGTCCGGTGAGGACGGTGCTTCCGGCGAGATCGAAGCGTGCGACGGCGGATGGGTCGACGATCCGCAGGTTTCGGACCGTCAGGCGGGCGAGGGTGTCGACGCCATTGCCGGATCCGGGGCTGACGCGGCCGAGGGGTCCAAGGGCGAGATCGCGTGCGGTGCCGGTGCCGGCGAGGGTGGCGATGCCGGTGCCGTCAGCCTTGATGTCGAGGGCGTCGAGTTTGCCGGTGATGGAGACGGTGCCTTCGGTGAGTTCGATCTTGCCCGGGACGGTGTTGGTGCCGGTCAGGGTCCAGATACCGCTGCCGACCTTGGCGACGGCACTGCTTCCGGTGATGGATCCGGCGAAGGTGGAGTCGGTGTCAGCGATTCCCACGGAGGCGTAGGACGAGCCGACGTCGATCTGGCCTTCGCCCTCGATGGAGCGGAAGTGGGTGGCCGGTGTGCGGAGGGTGGCACCGGGATGGAGGTAGAGCGCACGGCCGACGCGGATCTGGAGCGGGTTCTGGACGTCGAGGAGCGTGGGGGAACCCTCGGGGTTGCCGACGACGAGATCGCCGGGAATGGAGAGGGTGCCGACGGAACGGGCGAGTTCGACGCGGCCGCGATGGATGCGGGTGGTTCCGGTGTGGGCGTTCGGGGTGCTGCCGGTCAGGCGGATGATCCCATTGGTGGTGCTGTCGACGAGGTTGGCGGCGGGGGGAATGAGGTAGTTGAGGTGCAGGTTGCCGGTGCCGGCGAAAGGACCGGAAAGGGTGAGGGTCCCGGGAGCGGCGGAGATGGCGGCATCGACGTCAAAGGTCAGGGGGCCGGAGGCCTCGGCGTTGCCGGTGGAGAGCAGCTGCGGGAGGAGTTCGGGGACGCGGGCGGTGATGGTTTCGAACTGGGACGCGGTTTCGAACTGGGACGCCTTTTCGTCGAAGTAGAAAGGTTCGGCACTGGCGATGCCGTTCAGCAGGACGCCCCCGTTGCGGTGGATGGTCGTAGGGCCGTCCGTCGTGCCGAGGGCGGATGCGTGACGGGCGTCGATGAGGCCCTGTTCCACGTGGGTGGGGCCGGCGTACGTATTCCCGGAAAGGAGGCGCAGGACAGAGGCACCGAGCTTCTGGATGCCGGGTTCGCCGATGGACAGGCTGAGCGGGCTACCGAAAACGGAGGCTTCGAGGTTGAGGGCGGACTGAAGCCCGAGGTTGGCGAGGAAGAGGTTGGTCTGATCGCGCGGGGATTGGAGGTCGAGAATTCCGCCATTCCGGATTTTGACCGCGGTGGTCGCGATGCCGAGTCGGCCCCGGAGGGTTGCAGTGCGTGTGGCCGTTGGGGTGCCCTGGGTGCTGACCGTGCCGAAGACGTGAAGGACGGCAGCTCCGGTATCGGCGACGCCACCGGTATCGAACCCCAGCCATTGCACGGACTGGGATTTGTCGTTCATGACGAGCCGGCCGCCGCCACGGAGGTGCAGATTCCGGCCAAAGGCGTTCTCGAAAAGGGGCCAGACGGTCATTTCGCGCGCGGGAGCGGCGGGGTCACCCACCAGGACATCGCCGGACCATCCGAGGATGCCGCCCGGGCGTGCCAGGTAGAGGTTCTGGGCGTTGCCCTCGATCTCGATGAATCCGATGGTGGAGTTCTCGGTATTCCCAGCGACGGTGAAGGAGGGGAGTTCCGAAATGGGAATCAAGCCCTCGAGTGGCCCCCATGTTTCCACGGATCCCGAGCCGGTGAAGCGCACTTTGGATAAGCTCGCGCCGGTAAGCGTTCCGTAGAAGCCGAGGCTTCCCGCGACCTGGAACTCGAGGGCGCCCGCGATCGAGAGATCGGCTTCGAAGCGGAGGTTCCCGGAGGTGTGCTCGTCGATGAGGCGGACTGGGTCGGTGTCGCCGGGGGCGGTGTTGAGACTGATGCGGTCGCCGTGGACGACATAGTTGGCAGTGGCACCCGTGAAGCGGAGCGAGCGTGGGCGGAAGTCGTTGCCGAGGTTGTTGCGTGTGGTCTTGCGGATGGCGTTGTGAGGGAAGACGAGGTCATCGCCACTGGCTGGGACGCCGGCTGGAGACCAGTTGTTGGAGTTGCTCCAAGCATCGCTGACGGTACCGGTCCATTGGTAGGTGGCGGCCGCAAGGGCGGCCGGGAGCAGGAGGGTGCCGAACCGGGCGGCGGTCCCAGCGATCGATCGACGGTGAATGCGCATGGCGAAATGGGGAGGCAGAGCCTTCCACAACGGGGGATACGCAATGGCGACGGAGGTGTTACGGACTTTGTTTGAGGGATCAGAGGTGACTCTGCAGGCGGTGCGAGAGGGCACCCCAGCGCGCCTCGCGTTGGTCGTTCTGGATGGCGATGCGGAGGGCGCGGGATTGGCCGATGACGACGACGAGCTTCCGGCCGCGGGTGATGGCCGTGTAGAGCAGGTTTCGCTGGAGGAGGATGTACTGCTGGACCGCAAGGGGGATGACGACGGCGGGGAACTCGGAGCCCTGGGACTTGTGGACGGTCATGGCATAGGCGGGGACGACCTCGTCCAGTTCGCCGAAGTCATACACGACGGCGCGGCCGTCGAAGTCGATGGTGAGTTCTTGTTCGAGTTCGTCGAGGGCGGTGATCCAGCCGACGTCGCCGTTGAAGACGTCCTTGTCGTAGTTGTTGCGGGTCTGGAGGACCTTGTCGCCGCGACGGAAGCGGATGCCGAACTTCTCGATCCAGGGGACGCCTTCGGTGGCGGGGTTGAGGGATTCCTGGAGGACGTTGTTGAGTTCGCGGACGCCGAGGGAACCGCGGTTCTGTGGCGTGAGGATCTGGACGTCGCGGATGGGATCGAGCTTGAAGCGCGTGGGGATCCGGTTGCGGACGACTTCGAGGAGGGTGGCGGTGATGGCGCCGGGGTCCTCACGTTCGATGAAGTAGAAATCGGTGAGATCGGAACCGGTGTGGGGTTCCGGGAGCAGGCCTTGGTTGATGCGGTGGGCGTTGGTGATGATGCGGCTCCCGGCGGCCTGACGGAAGACCTCGATGAGGCGGACGACGGGGATGGATTGGCTGTCGATGAGGTCTCGAAGGACGGAGCCGGGTCCGACGGAGGGAAGTTGGTCCACGTCGCCGACGAGGAGGAGCGCGGCGGGTTCCGGGAGGGCACGAAGCACGGAATGCAGGAGCGGAACGTCCACCATCGAGGCTTCGTCGATGACGAGGAGGTCGGTGGCGAGTTGGTTGTCTTCCTTGCGGAGGAATCCGCCCGTGCCGGGGTTGACCTCAAGGAGTCGGTGGATCGTCTGTGCAGGAAGACCCGTGGCCTCGGCCATGCGTCGTGCGGCGCGTCCGGTGGGGGCGGCAAGCAGGCAGCGCACCTTGTGTTGGGTGAGGAGGGCGAGGAGCGTACGGAGGATGGTGGTCTTCCCGACGCCGGGTCCGCCCGTGATGACCAGGACGCGATGGCGAAGGGCGGCGATGACCGCGTCGCGCTGGCTGGGCGCGAGAGCCTGTCCGGTGCGGGCCTCCACGGTGGCGAGATCGGTGGCAGCGTCGATGTCGGGGTAAGGGGGGCGCGCCTGGGCGGAGCGGAGAAGCCGGTGGGCGATGGCGTGCTCGGCGTGGCGGAGGGGTGGTAGGAAGAGCAGGTCGGAATCACCCACACGTTCGCGGATGAGGTTCCGGCTGGACAGGCTTCGATCGATCCCGGTAAGGACGAGCGCGGAGTCCACCACCAGGAGGCGGGTGGCTTCGTCGCGTAGGACGTCGAGCGGGAGGGCGCAGTGGCCGTTGTCGGTGGCCTGGACCAGCACGTGCTGGAGACCGGCATCGATCCGCGCCGGGGCATCAAGGGCGAGGCCGAGGCGTTGGGCGATCTGGTCGGCGGTCTTGAAACCGATGCCGCGGATGTCGCGCGCGAGGCGGTAGGGATCGGCGCGGACGACCTCGATGGCTTCGTCGCCGTAGGTCTTGTGGATGCGGACGGCGCGGGCGGTGGAGACCCCGTTGCCGTGGAGGAAGACCATGATCTTGCGGACGGCCTTCTGCTCGTTCCACGCCTGCTTGATGCGCTGTCGGCGCTTGGGCCCGATGCCGTCGATTTCCTGGAGCCGGGCGGAGGCGTTCTCGATGACGTCGAAGATCCCGGTGCCGAAGCGGGCGACCAGCTTGCGGGCGTAGGTGGGCCCGACGCCCTTCACCAATCCGGAGGCGAGATAACGTTCGATGCCCTCGGGGCTGTCGGGCGGGGTGACGTTGAGGTGGTCGGCCTTGAACTGGCGTCCGAATTCACGGTCCTGAACCCAGTGTCCGCGGGCGTCGATCCATTCGCCCGGGGACACGGCGGGAGCGCTGCCAATGACGGCGATGACGTCCGCATGACCGCGGGCGCGGACCTTGAGGATGCAGAATCCGTTTTCCTCGTTGAAGAAGGTGACCCGTTCAACGAGCCCGGCGAGGGCGAGATTGGGGTCTGGATTCTTCGGGAGATCCACGGAGTTCAGGTATGGGACGAATGGGACCTATGGGACGAATGGGACACGTGGCGTGGACATTGCGGAAATGACGCAAGGAGATGCGGGTTGGGATCAGTGCGCCAGTTGGCGGGCGGCGGCGGTGCGGATGTGGGGATCCTCGGCGGAGACGAGTTCGTTGACGAGGGTTGGGGAGGGTTTGCCGACGGCGGTGTGCAGCCAGGCAGCCTCGAGTTTGGCGCGCGGATCCTTCTGCTTCTGGAGCCAGGAGGGGATGTCGGCGAGGACGCGGGCTCCGCGTTGACGGAGGAGGGTGCGGGCCTGTTCCTGTTCCCATCCGCTCTTCGAAAGAGTGAGGTCGAGGAGTTGGGCGTCGCTGAGCTTGGCAATGTCGCGCTGGGTGGCCGCGGGCGTGCCCTTGGCGGCGACGCGCCAGATGCGGCCGTGTTCGTGGTCTCGGCGCGGGTCGCGGAAGTCGACCTCGCCGTGCTGGATGATCGGGTTGGACCAGTCCGCGATGTAGAGGGCGCCATCGGGTCCCATGCGGAGGTCGATGGGACGGAAGGTCACGTTGGTGGTCCGGAGGACGTCGGGCATCTCGACGGTCTGGAAGGTCGAGCCAACCTCCTTGAGGGAGAAGCGGACGATGCGATGGGCGCGGAAGTCGCAGGTGATGAGGTTGCCCTGCCAGTCGGCGGGGAAGGCGGGGCTGTGGATCCGTTCGAGCGAGGCGAACTTCGGGTAATTGCCGGGGCTGATGGAGTCGGCCTCGCGGCGCATGTCGGAGTAGGTGAAGTAGGTGGCTCCGTCCATGGCGTGGTAGATGCCCTTGCCGCCGGCGCCGTCGGTGAAGAAGGAATTGCCGTACTGGTCCCAGTGGTGGCCCCACGGGTTGCATCCGCCGCGGGTGAAGACCTCCATGCGGAGGGTCTCGGGATTGAATCGCCAGATGCCGCCGGAGTTCAGGCGGGCGACGCCGTGCGGGGTCTCGATGTGCGTGTGGGTGTAGATCGACTGGTTCATGTAGACATGACCGTCGTAACCCCAGCGCAGGGTGTGGAGATTGTGGTGGGTGTCCTCGGTGCCGAAGCTGGACATGATGGTGCGGCGGGTGTCGGCCTTGCCGTCGCCGTTGGTGTCCGTGAAGTGGAGGAGTTGATGGCTGGCGGCGACATAGACGCCGCCGCGGTTGTCGGGAAGGACCCCCGTGGGAATGAGGATGCCTTCGGCGAAGACGGTGGACTTGTCCGCCTTGCCGTCGCCATTGGTGTCTTCGACGACGATGACGGCGTCCTCGGCTTCCTGGCCGGGCCGGATCTGCGGATAGACGCGGGAGGAGGCGACCCACAGGCGGCCGCGGTCGTCCCAGTTCATCTGGATGGGCTTGTAGAGTTGGGGATTCTCGGCCCAGAGCGTGACTTCGAGACCCTCGGAGACGGTGAAGGTGGGGACGGGCTGTTCCTTGTAGTTGGGATCGCGATGCGGTTGGCGGGCGGCGGGGCCGGTGAGTCGCTCGACCTCGGCGATGGCGTCGGCGGGGGGCTTGGCGGAGGAACGGAGCTTGGCGATGCGCGCTTCCCACTCGGCGATCAATGGGTCGAACTGGGGAATCTCGACGGAATTGCGGCCCTGCTCGTGTTTGCGGAAGCCGAAGAGGTAGGTCCAGTTGGCCGGGCGCCAGCGATGGAAGAAGAGTTCGTTCTTCTTGCGGATGGCGGCGAGGAGGGCGGGGGCGGTGCCTTCGTCTTCGGGCTTGGTGCCAGTCAGGGATTCGACAAGGCGCGGCGCCAGCATGGCGTAGCCCTGCTCGTTGAGGAGCACCGGGGTGTCGTAGAGGACCATGCGGAGCCGGGACATGTTCCGCGTGAGACCGAGGACGTCGCCGTAGGTGGCCTGACGTTCCTCCGCGAGGGCCTTGGTGGCGGTGGCGATGGAGTCGAGGGCCTTGGTGCGGTCGGAGTCGGGTCGTTCCCCCTGTTGCTGGAGCGGGGAAAGAAGGACGAAGCGCACGCTGCCGCCGCCGACCTCGTTGACGGCGTCCATGAGTTTGGCGAGTTCGGCGCGATGCTTCGCGGCACCCTCGGAACCGCCTTCAAGCGCGGCGGTCATGCCGTAGGACAGGACGACGACGGTGGGCTTGGCGATGGCGACCTGTTCCTTGACCCGCTTGAGCCATTCGGAATCGGGCTTGTTCCAGTCGAAGCTGGCGCGGGCCTTGCCCATCGGGGTATCGCCGGCCCACGCGAGGTTGCGGAAGGTGACGTTGCGATCGGAGAACTTGCGGGTCAGCGCGGCTTCGAGATGGCCGAGGTCGCCCTCACGTTCGAGGAACGTGTCCCCCATGAAGACGACACGGTCGCCGTCACGAAGGTCCAGACCGGCGGCATGGGCGAAGGGAAGCATGACGACCCCGGCGAGGGCGACGGCATGGCGGACGGCACGGGACAGAGGTCCCCGGAAGATCGAACTGGCCATGGCGTCAGCATCCGGTCGACGGGCCGGGATTCAACCCTGAATTCGCTTCTTGGAGACGGAGCGGTCGCCGGGGAGGGTCTCGGCATGGCGCGGAGCGTGGTGTTGGCAGGAACGGAACGGTGCGGGCGATGCCTGCTGCCGACGCGGTGGTGTCTGTGCGAGGGGCCCCCCGCGGTGGCGATGCCAGTGCAGGTCGACGTGTTGATGCATCAACGCGAACAGTGGCGCCCGACCAGCACAGGGAAGCTGATCGAACGGGTGGTGTCCGGCGCTCGCATCCATGTGTGCGAGCGCAACCGGGTGCCGGTGCGGGAGACGGTGGTGTTGCCGGAGCGCGAGGTGTGGATCCTGCATCCGCGGGGGGAACGGTTGACGCGGGAGCGTGCGCAGTCGGTGGACGTGACCCGGTTGCAGGTGTTGCTGCTCGACGGCAGTTGGGGCGAGGCGGGCGGCATGATGAAGTTGTCCGAGGGTTGGGGTCGGCCGGTGAGCCTCCACCTGGAGGGCGAAAGCCGGTACTGGCTCCGGGAACAGGCGTCGGCTGGGCAATACTCTACGATGGAAGCGTTGCTGGGGTTGTTGTCGACGTTGGGGTTGTCGGAGGCAGAGGCGGCCTTGCGGGTGCATTTCGAGTTGCACGTCTACGCGTCCCTGCGGGCACGCGGCCGGAAGGGGCCGGCGGCGGAATACCTGGCGCGATCCCCGGTGCGGACGGCATTGCCGGAGTTGCTGGAGAAGCTGCACGAACGCCGACCGAACACGGAAGCGGTGGAGAAGGTGGAAGATTGAATCCCTTCGGGAGTTTCCAGTTCCCAGATTCAAGACCCCAGATTGGAACGCGTACGGGGTGGCGATGTCCTCATCACCTTTGGCGAGGTATTTGGCCGGCGACGAGGACGTCACCTCCCCGTTCCTGGTGAGGTTTGTGCGCTCTGCAAGTTGGATCCATCTGCGGCTTGTCCCGGGACGATTGACGGACGCATGATCCGGACAAATGAGCACCCCTGAAGGAACCGTCCGGCCCATGGTCAATGCCGTTAAGGAGAAGCTGCGCCGGGGCGAAGCCGTGGTCGGAATGATGGTGTGGTCGAACAACGTGGAGACCGCCGTGCTCGGTGCCCAGTTGGGATTCGACTTCCTGTGGGTGGAGATGGAGCACTCGCCCGTCGCGTTGGACACGTTGCGCCAGATCGTGCTGGCCACCCGGGGACTGCCAGCGGTGCCGTTCGCCCGTCCTCCGGTGATCGAGTTGTGGACCGCGAAGCGGTTCCTCGACATGGGCGTGCTGGGCGTGATCTTCCCGTTCACCCGCACCGCCGCGGACGCTCAGTTGGCAGCCAGCGCGTGCAGGTACCCGCCGCTGGGCCTGCGCGGCTGTGGATCCGATCTCGCCGCGAGCCGGTGGCCGTCCGAGAAGGGGTATCATGATTTCGCGGACGAGAACGTGCTGGTGGTGGCGGTGATCGAGTGCGTGAACGGCGTGAAGAACATCGAGGAGATCGCCGCGACGCCGGGAATCGATGTCCTGTTCGTGGGGACGAGCGACCTGTCGTTCTCGATGGGTTTCCGCGGACGCCAGGGGGAACCGGAACTGGAAGCCGCAGTCGCCCGGGTGGCGGATGCGGCGCGTCGGAACGGGAAGTGGTCGGGTCGGCCGGCCATCACGCCGTCGGATGTGGAACGGTTCAAGGCGCAGGGGCACCAGTTCCTCATGGGACCGAGTGAGCTGGGTCTGTTGACGGCCGGGGCGGCGAAGTATCTGGAACCGATCGGGAAGTTCACCCCGCCGGTGCCCGCCGGCGGGCCCAAGGGTGGCTTGGCGTATGCGGGGGGAGATTCACGGATCGAGATCCGGATTTGAAGGAGGGCGGGGGAGTTTCCAGTTTCCAGATGTCCGGCGCATGTCCCCGTGCGCCCTTTCAGGGCGCGGAGATTGTTTCGGGGGGCGCGGTCCCCGGGGTTCCACCCTTTCGCCGTTTGCCCCGTTGGGGCAGGGGGCGTGTCCGCCCCTCCAGCCCACGTGATCATCACCGTGGTCATCGTCCCATCCATCGTCGCGCGCACCGCCGCGACTGCCGCCTCGCCCCCTCCGCCGCAACGCGGCGCACGGAGAAAGCCCAGCGGTGGAGCGGAGCGGAACCCTGGGTCACCCCATCCCGTGACACCCCGCCCCAACGGGGCGAACGGTGACAACCCACGAAGACATGCACACCAAGGCGCATGTCCCCGTGCGCCCTTTCAGGGCGCGGAGAATGTTTCGGGGGCGCGGTCCCCGGGGTTCCACCCCGGGCTTTCGCCGTTTGCCCCGTTGGGGCAAGATTCTGGGAACTTCCCTCCGACCAGCCTCTTGACCTCGTTGGCTACGTCTTGACGGTCCAACTCAGAGCACTTCGGTCACGGCATCAACAATCGCCCCGGGGTCCGCTTCGTACCACGCGACGCAAAGAAGGCTCCCGACTTCGACGATCTCCAGCCCCCTCCGGGTCTGGGCGATATCCATCGAATAAGCACCGATGGTCCACCCGGCGGTCTGGTGACATTCCTCCGCGTAATGAAGGACGGACGCCGGTGCACCCGCGCACCAATCGGGGCGATACTGGCTGGCGGCGACAGCGCGGCCGTTGACCATGGCAATCCGCCACTCGCTCTGGAGGGGCGTGACCGGAGCCACCACGATGCGGGTGTGCTGGGGAACCTGGAGCATCTCGAGGCGGCGCACCCAGGTTGAAAAGGATGCCGCAGTGACGATGCCACCCTCGAAGGATTTGAAGCCGTCGTCGGGTCGGATGAACAGTGTTTCGCCAGTGCCGCCCAGTTCCTGCACCACGGAGGGATGGGTCCAGCACAGCTCCCCCAGCGACATGAATCGGGCGGCGCGATTGACGAGACGGCTCCCGAACCTCGGAAAGTAACTGGTACAAGCGAAGTCCTCGGGGAGTCCGAAGAGGTCGCGACGCCAGCCCCGTTCTGAACTCAATGCCTGGATGAAGTAGCAGGAACCCCGGGGGACCGTCGTGACGTCGATGTCCGGGTGATTCCGGAACTCGTGGGCCTTGAAGCGGTGGCAGGTGATGCCGCGTTGGTGGAGTGCGGCAATGAGACGCGCCTCCTCCGCGACCGGAAAGACGGCCTCTTCAACGCTCCATGCGATGGCTTCGACATTCATGTGGGGAATCAGCTGGGATCCTGGGTTGCGCCGGGTGAGGGCACCCGGCCTTCACCGTCCGGAGATCAAGCCGGGTGAGGGCACCCGGCCTTCACCGTCCGGAGATCAAGCCGGGTGAGGGCACCCGGCCTTCACCGTCCGGAGATCAAACCGGGTGAGGGCACCCGGCCTTCACCGTCGGGAGATCAAGCCGGGTGAGGTCACCCGGCCTTCAAAGTGCATGGAGGATCATACCGGGTGCGAGGCCGGATGTTCCTCGGTGGAGGCCGCCGCCTTGGGACGGCTGAACCACCGCATGAGGACCACGTAGAAGACCGGCGTGAGGAACAGTCCGAACACCGTGACGCCGATCATGCCGGCGAACACGGCGGTGCCCATGGCCTGACGCATCTCGGATCCGGCGCCGGTGGAGACCACGAGGGGATACACGCCCGCGATGAAGGCGATCGATGTCATCAGGATGGGGCGGAGCCGGAGGCGGCAGGCTTCGAGGGCGGCTTCCACGGGGTCGATGCCTTCGTCATGTCGGGCCTTGGCGAACTCGACGATGAGGATGGCGTTCTTGCAGGCGAGACCGACGAGCACGATCAGGCCGATCTGGGTGAAGATGTTGTTGTCGCTGCCCTTGAGCATGACGCCGAGCATGGCACTGAGGAGGCACATGGGAACGATGAGCACGATGGCCAGAGGGAGCGTCAGGCTCTCGTACTGGGCGGCGAGGACGAGGAACACCAGCAGCACGCACAAGGGGAAGACGTAGAGGGCGGTGTCGCCGGCGATCTTCTGCTGGTAGGTCAGTTCGGTCCATTCGAAGTCCATTCCGGGCGGCATCACCTGGCGCATGACCTCCTCGATGGCGTCCTCGGCCTGGCCGGAGCTGTAGCCCGGTCCCGGGCTTCCCGAGAGTTCCGCGGCGGGGTACCCGTTGTAGCGGACGACACGGTCGGGTCCGGAGATCTCGCGGACGCGCACCAGCGATCCGAGGGGCACCATCTGGCCGTTGGCGTTGCGGACGCGGAGTCGGGTGATGTCGGCGGCGTCGTTGCGGAAGCGTTCGTCCGCCTGGGCGATCACCTGGTAGGTGCGTCCGAAGCGGTTGAAATCATTCACGTAGAGCGAGCCGAGATAGATCTGGAGCGTCTCGAAAAGGGAGGTGAGCGGGACGCCCTGGGCCTTGGCCTTCTCGCGGTCGACGTCGGCTTCGAGTTGGGGAACGGTGACCTTGAAGGTGGAGTAGACCTGGCTGAGCGCGGGATTGGTGAAGGCGAGGTAGGAGGCGGCGTCTGCCGTTTCCTGCAACGCGGACAGGCCGAGAGAGGCGCGGTCCTCGATCTGGAGCTTGAAGCCGCCGGAGGTTCCGAGGCCGTTCACGGGAGGGGGCGGCACGACCAGGACGAAGGCTTCCTGGATCTGGCTGAATAGCCCATTGAGCGTGTTGGCGATCGCGAACCCGGATTGATCGGGTGCCTTGCGATCCTCGAACGGCTTCAGGGTCACGAACACGATGCCCGAGTTCGGGCTGGCCGTGAATCCGTTGATGCTGAGACCAGGGAAGGAAACCGACGACTCAACGCCGGGGATCGAGGCGGCCAGGTCGGACATCCGCCGGATGACGGCGTCTGTGCGGTCGAGCGAGGCGGCGTCGGGCAACTGGGCGATGGCGATGAGGTACTGTTTGTCCTGCGGCGGGACGAACCCGGTGGGGACGCTCTGGAAGATCTTTCCGGTGAGGCCGATCAGGCCGACGTACAGCACCAGGGCGACGGCGGATAGTCGGATGACACGACGGACGGCAGCGGAATAGAGGTTCGACGACCAGTCGAAGAACCGGTTGAACGGCCGGAAGAGCCAGCCGAGCGCTCCGTCCATGACACGCCCGACGATGTCCTTCGGGGCGTGATGGGGCGGAAGCAGGATGGCGCACAGTGCGGGTGAAAGCGTCAGTGAGTTGAAGGCGGAGATGACCGTCGAGATGGCGATGGTGATCGCGAACTGGCGATAGAACTGGCCGGTCAGTCCGGAGATGAACGCCGTCGGGATGAACACCGCGCACAGCACCAGGGCGGTGGCCACGATGGGGCCGGTCACTTCGGCCATGGCCTTTTCCGTGGCCTTCACGGGCGAGAGTCCCAGGCGGATGTTCCGCTCCACGTTTTCGACGACGACGATGGCGTCGTCCACGACGATGCCGATGGCGAGGACGAGTCCGAAGAGGGAGAGGGCATTGATCGAGAAGCCCAGGCCCAGCATGACCGCGAAGGTGCCGATGAGCGACACGGGCACGGCAGCCAACGGGATGATCGACGCGCGCCAGGTCTGGAGGAACAGGATGACCACGATGACGACGAGCAATACGGCTTCGAGCAGCGTCTTGACCACGGCCTCGATCGAATTGCGGACGAAGACGGTCGGGTCGTAGGCGATGGCGTACTCGAGTCCGTCCGGGAACGACTTCCGCAGTTCCTTCATCGTGCGTCGCACGGCGTCGGACAGTTCGATGGCGTTGCTTCCGGGTTGCTGGAAGATCGGGATCGCGACGGCGGACTTGTTGTTGAGGAGCGAACGCAGGGCGAATTCGGCGGCGCTGAGTTCGATGCGGGCCACATCGCGGAGGCGGGTGGTTCCACCGTCGCCACCGGATTTCAGGATGATGTCGCCAAACTCGGTTTCGGAGACGAGGCGGCCGCGGGCGTTGACCTGGAGTTCGAAGGGGGCACCGTTGGGCACGGGTTGGGCACCGATCACGCCGGCGGCGACCTGGACGTTCTGTTCGCGGATGGCCCCGACGACGTCCCCTGCGGTCAGGCCGCGGGCGGCCACCTTCGACGGATCGAGCCAGATGCGCATCGAGTAGTCGCCGGAACCGAAGAGCTGCACCTGTCCGACACCCGGCAGGCGGGCGAGGATGTCCTTCACCTGCAGGGAGGCGTAGTTGCGGACGTAGACGTCGTCGTAGCGGTTGTTCGGCGAGAAGAGGTGCACGACCATGGTGAGGTCGGGCGAGGATTTGATGGTGAGCACGCCGAGGCGGCGGACTTCCTCGGGGAGCTTGGGCAAGGCCTGGGAAACGCGGTTCTGGACCTGGACCTGGGCCTTGTCGATGTCGGTGCCCAGCTTGAACGTGACGGTCAACGTCATCACGCCGTCGCCCGTCGCCTGCGAGTGGATATAGAGGGAATCCTCGATGCCGTTGATCTGCTGTTCGAGCGGCACGGCGACGGTCTCGGAGATCGTCTTGGGATTGGCCCCCGGGTAGACCGCGCGGACGACGACCTGCGGCGGCGCGACCTCGGGATACTCGCTGACCGGCAGGCGCTGGAGGGCGATCAATCCGACGAGGAGGATGACCACGCTCAGCACGCCAGCGAGGATCGGTCGGCGGATGAAGTACTGGCTGAAATTCATGAAGACGGGGGGCTGGGCGTCGGAGGACGTTCCGAACGATCGTCAGGCGCCGGGAGGCTTCGCGCTGGGCGTGTTGGTGGCGGGGATGGTCGTTACGGGCATCCCGGGACGCACGCGGGCGATCCCGTTCACGATGACCTTCTCGCCGCCCTTGAGCCCTTCGCGGACAACGCGGTGGCTGTCGACCGTCGGCCCGAGGGTCACGGTGCGGTAATCGACGGTGTTGGACGAAGTCACGAGCAGCAGGAAGCGCTGCGCGAGATCGGTGCCGATGGCGGTCTCCGGAACGAGGAGAACCTTCCCCTTCTCGGACACGGGCAGCTTGAGTCGGGCGAACTGGCCCGGGATCAGGTGTCCATCGGGGTTGGGCACCTCCGCGCGGATCAACAGGCTTCCGGTGGCGGATTCGATGCGGTTGTTGAAGGATTCGACGAAGCCGTCGCGGGAGAGGGCGGGAGCGTCGGGAATGCTCAGCCGGACGGGCAGGCGTCCGGAGGCGTCGGCGGACAACTTGCCGGACGCCTTCAACGCCTGGAGGCGTTGGATGGTCGATTCGTCGATGTCGGCGTAGACATGGACAGGGTCGTCGGTGACGACCGTGGCCAGCAGCGTGGTGAAGCCGTCGACACCGGAGATGTTGTTGCCGGGGGTGACGAAGGGACGGGTGATGCGGCCGGTGATGGGGCTCCGGACTTCGGTGTACTCGAGGTTGAGTCGGGCCGTGGCGAGATTGGCTTCGGCGGAGGCGACAGCGGCGCGGGCTTCCGCGAGACGCGTGCGCCGTTGGTCGGCTTCTTCGGCGGACATGGCCTTCTGTTCGAGCAGGGTCGCGGCGCGGCGATCATCCCGCTCGGCCCCCTCGGCCCGCGCCTTCGCCTGGTCAACATCGGCTTCGGCGCGCTGGAGGGAAGCCGCGAACGGGCGTTGGTCGATCAGGAAAAGGATGTCCCCCTTGTTCACCTTCTGACCTGCCTTGAACCGGACCTCGGAGAGATAACCCGAGACGCGTGGACGGATTTCAACGGTCTCGATCGCTTCGACGCGGGCGCTGAGGTCCACCTCTTCGGTGTATTCACGCTCCAGCGGCGAGGCGATGGTCACCGTCGGCGGTGGCGGCTGGGGCGGAGCCGACTGCGGCTTCCGGCAGCCGTTGGCGGCAATGACGAGGGCCGCCAGCAACGGAAGCGGGGGCAGCAGTTTGTGCGAGGGCATGCGTCAGGGGGCGGAGGTGGTCAGGCCGCAAACGAGACGGCCGAAAGGGTGCGGATCCGTTGTTGCCGGATCCACCAGGCCTGGGCTTCCGCGAGTTTCTCGCGGGCCAGCTCGGGGAACCAGAGGGCCGGGACGCCGGTGATCTCAGCACGGGCTGCCGCTTCCTTGATGGCCAGGTCGATGTGCTGCGGAGGGATGTGGACCTGGAGTTCGCGGACCAGGATCGGCCGGAGTTGCTCCACGATCTGGTCGATGCCGTTGGCACGGGGCTTGGCCCGCTGCGACGGGAGTTGGACCGGGACACGGTATGAGTTCGATGACATAAAAGGATTTGAGGAATTGCGGATACTTGACTGATCGTCTCCCTCAAGGGCCGCAAAATGCCTGATGATTGGTCGGGGGCAAGTCATGGAGTTGAAATTGTGGGTGACGAGGGTGCGACGGCGAGGAGACGGAGAACGGAGGGCATCAGTTCGCGGAGGACCTCCGGATCGTTGGCCACCTTGGCGCGGACGAGCAGGCCGAGTTCGCAGGAGAGGATGGACTGGGCGGTGACCTTGACCCCGGCCGAAAGCGTGATTCCTTCAGCGGTCAGGTCGCGCAGGGCGCTTTCGAGATATCGTTGGAAGCGGTCGAAGTAATCGCCAACCCGTGCCCGGATGCGGTCGTCGCGCGTGCCGAGTTCGGTGCCGACGTTGGCGTATGGGCAACCGCAGACGCAGCCGTAGCGGTCGTAGAGTTCCTTCTGGTGTTCGTAGAGGGCGTGGCACCACCGCTCGATCCGTTCGAGTGGCGGAACCAGCGGGGAAAAGATGGCGTCGAGATGGGGTTGGATGGATTCCCAGTGCGCATCGTAGGCGGCGAGCGCGAGTTCGGTCTTGGACGGGAAGAAGTGATAGAAGCTGCCCTTCTTGACCCCTGCGCGTTCGCAGATCTGGTCGACGCCGACCGCGGCGTAGCTGTTGGTCCAGATGAGGTCGATGGCCGACTGGAGCAGTCGTTCGCGAGCATCACTGGTGCGTCCCATGGTGTGGTGGCGGTTACGGAATCCCCGGGATCCCGTGAGTGGCCGGTGGAAGGGTTGGTTCAACTGTACCGATCGGTCAACTATTTCGTGGCGTGGTGACACTTTCCATTTCTGGAATGGGGTGGCGACGTCCTCGTCGCCCTGGGAAGGGCTTTGGGAGAGGGCGACGTGGACGTCGCTGCCCCGTTCGGGGAAGGAGGATGGTTTGCTTCGCTCCGTTACCTACCGGGCGTGGCGTTTACAGCAATGGAGAGTGGAGGCACTGTGGCGCCGTTGAGCGCGATCGAGAATACGCCGGAGTTGGTCGAGACCCATCGTGTCGGACCACGCACGCGGGAGTGGATTGTCCGGGTGGCTGATTGCCCGTCGCTCGCCCAGCATCATGTGGCACATGTCGGGGTCGCCGATGCGGCGGTGCCGTACACCATGGTCCGGACCCATCTGGCCGGGACCTATTTCCTGGCCTGCTTCGAGGGCGAGGGACGGATCCTGCTGGATGGTCGGTGGCAGAAGTGCGGGGCCGGCCAGGCCTGCATGGCACCGCCGCACGCGTTGCATGCCTTTCATGCGGTTCCAGGGAAGCGGTGGTCGTTCGCGTGGGTTCGGTACGATTCAGCGGCCGGCAAGGGACCGTTGGGAACGTCGAGCGCACCGGTGTTGGCCCAGTTCAACTGTGAGGCCGTCGCGGCGGCCGTGAAGGGGCTCTACCACGAGCAGACCGGGGAGGCGCAACCGGCCGCGCTGCACCAGTGGGCGGAACTGATCCACGGCTACGTCCTGCGCTTTGCCCAACCCTGGCATGTGGAGGATCGGTTGACCCAATTGTGGGACTTGGTGGCGGCGAAGCCGGGCGCGTCCTGGAACCTGGACGAACTCAGCCGACGCGTGCATTGCAGCGGCGAGCACCTGCGTCGGCTATGCCGGAAGCAGTTGGGCCGGTCGCCCATGGAACACGTCACCTACCTGCGGATCCGGCACGCCGCGGCCCTGCTCATCGAGACCGACCAGAAACTAGAGACGATTGCGGACGCGGTGGGGTACGCGAATCCCTTCGTCTTCTCGAACACCTTCAAGAAGTGGACGGGATGGCGTCCGAGCGAGTACCGGAACCGCCCGGGTGGCCGCGGTCCCGTGGGTGAACGAAAGGCGAGCCTCCCGAAGACGGTTAACTGAATCGGCGGGACGGGAACCCGGGGTTACTCGCCGCCGCGGCGGAGTCGATAGAACTGGGTTTCGTCGGGAGCGGGCAACTGGACCTTCCAGGCTTCGGCCCCGAGTTGGGCGAAACCCTCGACCGGCAGCCATTCCTCGGCGTCGATGCGGTCCGCGTACTCGAGGCGATACCCCGAAGCGAAAGCTGGCCATGAGAAGGTGAACAGATCTCCCGGCGTCACCTGGATCTGGGGGCGTACCACAGGAAGGGTCGCCCGGACGGTGCCGTCCGAGGTCAGGTTGATCTGGGTGACCACATTGGTCCCCGGCAGTCGCACGGTGACCTCGTAATCGCCCTTGAAACCGCGGGCCGTCGCTTTTCCGGTGCTCGACGCCTTGACGTTGGTGTGGGTGGTCCAGACCCGGAAGGTGAGGTTGCTCCACGCGATCGCGTTCGGCTTGAGGGACCAGTCCGGACGAAAGAGTGCTGCCTGCGGGAGCCAGTGTTGGTTGGCCCAGAAACCCCACATCAGGACGCCGTTGACGGCCGGGTGGCTGAAGGCGGCGGTGAGGAAGTCGCGGGTGTAGTCGCCCTGGACCTGGTCGTCGGCGACGTTGATGTCGAATTCCGTGATGCGCAGCGGGTAGGTGCCGGTTCCGGCATCGAGTCCCGAGATCAGGTCGAGGCGTGCGAGGAGTTCGGGGGGCGAGGTGAGGAACCCGCTGAAGTGTGCTTGCAGGCCGAGGGCCTCGACCGGCGCACCTTTGGCACGCAGGTCATCCGCGTATTGGCGGAGTTGGATGGAACCTGCGCGCGTGGCCTCCTCGAGGTTGACGTACTCGTTGAGGTACAGCGTGGCCGAGGGTTCGAGGTTCCGCGCGATGCGGAACCATTCCACGACCTCGCTCCGGCCCATCACGCCTTCCAGTGCGCGTTCGTGCAAGGGTTCGTTGACGACGTCCCAATCGGCGATCTGCCCGGCGAAGCGGGAGAGGATGTTCGTGAAGTGGGTGTTGATCCGGGTGCGCAGCCGCGGCACGTCGTTCAACAGGCCGCGGACATCCGCCGGCAGGAACGCGGTCTGGTTGGTTCCCGGCCAGATCAGGTTGTGCCCGCGGACGTCGATGTCGCGCGTGCGCAGCCAGGTGACCGCGCGTTGGGCGAGCGACGGGTTGCCCTCGTACTGGGGCCACTTCAGGTCGTTCTCCAGCACCACGGTGTTGAACCACTGGGTGACGACCCCACGGTACCGGTCGGCATCGGCTCCGGTGGCCAGCAGGCGACTGCCGGCCACGGCGGATCCGAAGGCGAACTCGTGCCTCACGAGGCGCAGTTCGACCGGTACACCGGGCAGGGGAAATCCATCGGAGTCGCGCAGGTCGAGGGTGAGGTTGGCCTTCCGGATCTTCTCGATGCTGGTGTTGGCCGTTGCCCGCCAGGGTGCGTCCGGTTCCCGGCCGGCGTAGGTCAGGTCGTTCGGAAACTCCGCCAGGGGTCGGGACTGCCCGTAATTCGTCAGTGAAAGTCCGCCGAGTTCGAGGGTCTGGACAGCGTATCCAAGCCGGATGTTGAACTGCGCGGCCCCCGTGGCGTAAGCGGCCTTGGAGGGGAAGGCGAACCGGTATCTGGTCCAGGTCCCGGATTCCTCGGAAAGCACCCGGACGAGCGACTGCGTGTAGGGCGACCCCGCCTGCTCGAAGACGACTTCCGCAAGGGCCGGGGCGTTGGTCGGGGACACGCGACGGAGGTAGACTTCGCCGGCGATGACATCCCCACTGGCCACGGGAGCCGTCGTCAACGTGCCCAGCTGGATGTTCCAAGCATTGGCGGGAACCTTGGCAGAGACAACCCGGACGCCCTGCGTGAACGGCTGTCCCGTAACCGTGATCACGCTCCGCGAGGCCGTCGACGCATCCGGCGTCTGAAGTCCCATTCCCAACAGGCGGCCGGAGGGCAGGAGGGAGGTCTGGGCGTGGACGGCCGCCGTCCACAGGCACAGGAATCCCAGCAGGGAGAGGGAAGGACGCCACCGCGTGGGGCGCTGTCGGACCGAAAACATGGGGCGACGGTACCACACGGGCAGGTGGCGTCCATGCTGGGGCGGGACGCCGCGGTCCGGACAAAAGAAAAGGGGCACGACGCGTGCGACGCGTCGTGCCCCGGAAGGAACTTCTGGCAGATCAGCGGCCCTTCGGGAGGACGCTGGTGCCGGCGTAAACCGCCTGCTTGCCGAGCAACTGCTCGATGCGGAGGAGTTGGTTGTACTTGGCGGTACGGTCCGTACGGCTGAGGGAACCGGTCTTGATCTGTCCGCAGTTCGTCGCGACCGCGATGTCGGCGATGGTGGAGTCCTCGGTCTCGCCGGAACGGTGGGAGAGGACGGCGGTGTACTTGTTGAACTGGGCGAGCTGGACGGCGTCGAGCGTCTCGGTCAGGGATCCGATCTGGTTCACCTTGACGAGGATCGAGTTGGCCGTGCCGGTGTCGATGCCCTTGCGGAGGAACTTGACGTTGGTGACGAACAGATCGTCGCCGACGAGCTGGACCTTGGAGCCGAGCTTGTCGGTCAGCGTCTTCCAGGACTTCCAGTCGCCTTCGGCGCAGCCGTCCTCGATCGAGACGATCGGGTACTCGCTGGCGAGCTTGACGTAGAAGTCGACGAGTTCGTCGCCGGAGAGCTTCTTGCCGGAGCTCTTCTTGAAGGTGTACGAGCCGTCACCGTTGTAGAACTCGGAGGCGGCGACATCGAGGGCGAGGAAGATCTGCTTGCCGAGCTTGTAACCGGCGTCCTTCGTGGCCTGGGAGATGGCGTCGAGGGCGGCTTCGGCGCTGTCGAGCTTCGGTGCGAATCCACCTTCGTCGCCGACGGCGGTGGAGAGGCCCTTCTTCTTCAACACGGCCTTCAGGGCGTGGAAGATTTCGGTGATGGCCTGGAGGCCGTCGGAGAAGGTGGTGAAGCCGTGGGGCATCACCATGAATTCCTGGAAGTCGATCGGGGCGTCGGAGTGGGCACCGCCGTTGATGACGTTGGCCATGGGAACGGGCAGGACCTTGGCGTTGGGCCCACCGAGGTACTTGAACAGCGGCTGGCCCAGCTGGGCCGACGCCGCCTTCGCGGTCGCGAGCGACACGGCGAGGATCGCGTTGGCTCCGAGCTTCGACTTGGTCTCGGTGCCGTCGAGATCGAGCATGATGCGGTCGACGCCGATCTGGTTCGTGGCGTCTTCGCCGAGCAGTTCGGGAGCGATCTTGTCTTCGACGTTCTTGACCGCCTTCGAGACGCCCTTGCCGAGGTAGCGCTTCTTGTCGCCGTCGCGCAATTCGATGGCTTCGTGCTCGCCGGTGCTGGCTCCGGAGGGGACCGCAGCGCGCCCGAGGGCGCCGCCGGCCAGATGGACGTCGACTTCAACGGTGGGATTTCCGCGTGAATCGAGGATCTCGCGGGCCTGGATGGCAGTGATCGTGGTCATATTCAGAAACGTTCCAAAGGGGGAGAGAAGACTCCATTTGGAGTCGCAGCGTCAAGATGCGGACCTTGGTGAGAGTTCCAAGTTTGAAGTTTCAGGTTTCAAGGGAGGTCCGTCAGGGTCTTCGCCGGGTGAGGGCACCCGGCCTCCCATGGGCAAGGCCTTCAAACTTGAGTTTTGAAAATTCAAACTCTGGCCACCGATCAAACAAACTCATTGATCCTGAGGCACAGGCTTCCTAGTTTGTCTCCGTCCTGACCGTGCGCGGGTAGCTCAATTGGATAGAGCGTCGGCCTCCGGAGCCGAAGGTTGTGGGTTCGACCCCCGCCCCGCGCACCACTTCTTTTTCCGGGACATCCTCCGATTTCAACCTGTCGGCTGGGGCATTCCAGCTCCCGTCGCGCGAAGCTGAAAACGGAGAGAGGTTCACGCGGAGCCGCGGAGGTCGCGGAGAATGGATATCTGGCGCGTACGTAAGGCCAATCACCATTGGGTCGACGGTTGCCGAAGTGGGAAGGCTCGTCACCAGCCCGCTCTCTCCGCGCTCTCCGCGGCTCCGCGTGAGACGACTACCGCATGGACATGGTCAAGCCGACATCCATGCGGTTGGAAGACGGGGAGTGACTCGCGCAGAGACGCTGAGGCGCGGAGAAGAACGAGCCTTTCAAACACTTCATCGAGTCACCCAGCCAGGCATCGGTGAGTCGCTTCATGGGTGCGCATCCCATCGACTTCGCGTCTCCGTCAGCGCGCAAACGCTCAATATCGGGGAGCGGAAGGGTCGACCTCCGTGGACCAGCGGTCGATGCCGCCGGCGAGGTTGAGGGCTGCGGTGAAGCCTTGGGATCGGAGGAAGGCGACGGCGCGTGCGCTGCGGATGCCGTGATGGCAGTAGACGACGAAGGTCTGGGACTTCCAGTGGGCGATTTCGTCGAGGCGGTCGGCGATTTCGCCGAGGGGAATCAACAAGGAACCGGGCAGGGCGACGAATTGGTGTTCTTCGATTTCTCGGACGTCGAGCAGGGGAATCGATTCTCCGGACTTTATCCGGGAGGCCAGTTCGAGGGGGGAGAGTTGCATGGGGGGGAGGAGTTTCAAGTCCACCCCTCAATGCTGGCGTGCGGCGAGGTAACGCTCGGCGTCGATGGCGGCAGAGCAGCCCATGCCGGCGGCAGTGATGGCCTGGCGATAGACGTGGTCGGAGCAGTCGCCGGCGGTAAAGACGCCCGGAACGTTGAGGGCGGTGCCTTCCTTGGGGCGAAGGTAGCCGGCTTCGTCCATGTCGAGGACGCCCTTGAAGAGTTGGGTGTTGGGGACGTGACCGACGGCCACGAACAGCCCGGCGCAGGGAAGGACCGATTCGGCACCGGTCTTGAGGTTCTTGAGGCGGACACCGGTGACCTTTCCGGCGGCGACATCGAGGACTTCGGTGACGACCGAGTCCCAGACGGGTTCGATCTTGGGGTTGGCGAGGGTGCGCTCGGCCATGATGCGGGAAGCGCGCAGGCTGTCGCGGCGGTGGACAAGGTAGACCTTCGAGGCGAAGCGCGTGAGATAGGTTGCCTCCTCGCAGGCGGAGTCGCCGCCGCCGACCACCACGAGGGGTTGGTTGCGGAAGCCGGGCAGGGCACCGTCACAGGTGGCGCAGTAGGTAACGCCCTTCTTTTCGAGTTCGTGTTCGCCGGGGACATCGAGGTGACGATGGCCGGCGCCGGTAGCGATGATCAGGGTTTCCGTGGTGACCGGTTGGCCGTCGACCATGAGCCGGATGGGGCTTTCGTCCAGGTGGACGGATTCGACGGTCGCGAACTGGACGCGGGCGC
>JAIXZE010000209.1 GCA_027489875.1 Verrucomicrobiales bacterium | reverse complement strand
CCATCTGGCGACTGGAATCTGGAAACTGGCCTCTTCACAACGCATTGAGCGGCGGGATGGCCTGAAGGACGACATCCCAATCCGGGGACGGATTTCCCGAGGCCTGCAGGCTGATCAACACCGGAGCCTCGCCGGATCGGCCGAAGGTGATGCGGCGCAGCGCAGATTCCCAGGCGTGCCGAACAAGGGATCCGTAGCGGGATTTCCCATCGGAAAACCAGAAGACCAGATCGCGGGATTCATTTCCCCGGCGAAACACCTGCCGGGTCGCCCGCCCTCCCAACATCGGGATTTCGGAACTGGAAACGGCTTCCCATCCGCCCCCGCGGAAGCAGTAGGCCGGATCGTGGACCGCGTGACGGTTGCGGGTGCCATCGACCACCAGTAACGCGATCCGGTGGGGACCCGCCTGATACTCCCGCTTCAGCAGGGTGACCCCGGCGAAATGATTGGTCTCGACGGCGTCCAGAGGCACGTCCTGCCCACGAAACGTCAGACCTTCGAGCGGAAGCGACCGCACGCGTTCGGCGGCATCGGACAGGGGGACCATCCGCCAGGCCAGGGCGAGGATCGCGACGAGGCCGAGGGCGACCCAAAGACTGATTTCGGCGGGGGTTCGACGCGTGCGGCTCATGCGATGGCTTCCTGCTTCCGGGCTGTGCGGTGGAGGATGGCGAGGACCAGTCGCATGCCACCCGCGGCGAGTCCGAAGGACAACAGCAATGCCACGAGCCCGCCGGAGTTGTGGAAGGTGCCCATGGCAAACTCAGGACTGAAGGTCAGCGCGGCCACGGTGATCAGGAGGATCCGGAGCGTGTTCGCCGCCCATGCGGCGGCAGCACAGGCGGGAAGCATCCACCAGAACACGCGATGCTCGGGAAAGAAACGGCAGGCCAGAAACACGCCGGCCAGAAGCATCGCCTGAAGGCTGTTGAGCCCCGCGCACTGCGCCTCCACGCTCATGGAAAGGTTCTCCACGATCAGGTCCACGCCCGACCGCGACACGCTCATCCCCAGCACCCGGAAGACCGCTTCACTCACCGCGGCGCCGCTCAAACGGAAGTACCAGCCCACCCGTTCCAGATCCTGAAGCACCCAAGGAAAGGCGAGCACGACCAGCGTCAGCGACCGGAACCGGATCCCGGGTCCAGGCTCGACCATCGTCCCGACCCACGCCCAGCAGAGGGCGGCGAAGGAAAGCGCCAGCCCGAACGAAATCCCGGTCGCACTGCCCACCACCCATCCGAGGGCGGCGACAACCAGCGCCACGCGCGAAACCTTCCCGGCCTCCGGACGCCACTGCCACGGCCCACCCATCCACACGAACAATGGCAGCCCCACCAGGATCGGGACCACATCCCCCGCAGAAGGCATCCACGACCGGTCCTGCCACCAGATCCACGCACCGTAGGCGGCGAGCACCACGAGTCCGAGGAGACCCCGTGCCCTCATGGTCGACCTCCAGCCTTCTTCCGCAGCTCCAGCAGTTCCAACCGCAGCTGCGGATTATCCGGGAAACTGCCGGCCAACCGCGCGATGTGGTCCCGGGCCGCGCCAAAGTCCCCACGCGCCTTCGCGCGTTCGGCAAGGAACCGCGCCGCCACCGGTGACTCCTTCGCCAGCGGCGCGAAGAGCGATTCCGCGCCCGCCATGTTGCCAGCGGCCAATGCCAGCTGGGCCTCCAGTTCCCGGCCCTGGATCGAGGCGGCCAGGGTTGGATTCCCGCGGATGAATGCCCGTCCTTCATCCCATGCCTTCCGTTCGAGGGCATCGATCCCGAGCAGGTAGGCAGCACGCATTCCGTGTCGGTTTGTTAGCGCCACATGCGGCTTCAGCAGGAGACGCCCTTCTTCGGTCTTCTTGAGCGCCAGCAGGACCTCACCCCGCAGGCAATCCACCGGCGCGGACCTGTTCAGGCCGGCGAGGAACGTGTCGGCCTCGGCTGGCCCTCGATTCGACCGCAGGGCCATGGCATGTTCGATCAGATACAATTCCGGAACGCCGGCCGGAACCGGGCCGTCCGGAGTCAAGAGGAGCGCCATTTCGGGCCATTCGACCGCCAGCAGCAGGGCAGGAATGCCGTGATCGGAAGTCACCAACGCACGCAACTCGGGCGAAAAGGCAACCGTGGCCGAGCGAGTGGCCCGCGCACGGGCAAAGGTCTCGCCCAACTCCCGGAGCAACGGGTGCCGGTTCGCGCGCGACCGCACTTCGGCCTCAAACCGCCCCGGTGCGGCTGCCACGCGGCTGTGCACCCGCCAGTGTCCCAGTTCATAGAGGGCGTTCTCCAGCTCCGGACTGAGCGAAGCCTGCCGTCCGGGCCGGTCCAGCGACTCCACCAAACCAGGCCAATCACGTCGCGCGCAGGCATCGAGAATCTCAAGCGCGGCAAACTCCGGTCGTCGTCCCACGATCTCTCGGACGTTCGGAATCTTCTGGGCCGCCTCCGAGTCCCAATAGCGCTTCGGCGGCAATCCCTGGAGCAGAGCCACGAACGGGGCCAGTTCCCCGGCCTCGGTGGGAGGTACCATCGGCTCGTTCGATGGCTTGAGGACCCGACGCCAGAACCAACTCTTCAACCACAGGGTTCCGCTGCGCCGACCGGAAGGCTCCGAAGACCACACTTCGATCGCGGATTCACGTGCACCCGCCCGGAAAAGGAAGTCTCCCGCCTGCTCGCGCAGGCCTCGATCCGAGGGATCAATCGCCAATGCCGACGCAAACTCGAAAGCGGCCAGACGGAGGCTTCCCTGACTTTCGTAGAAACGCCCGCGCGCAGTCAGGACCACGGCATTGGTTGGCGCGGCCAGGACGGCCTGATCGAGCACCGGCTCAATCTGGTCCCCACGCGTCAGCAACCTCGCCAACCGAACAAGGCGAAGCCCTTCAGCATCCCCCTGAAAACGCTGCGACTCGAGGAGCTTCCTGGCTTCCGGCTCGCGTCCTCCCTCCACCAACGCCTCGGCGTCGAGGAACAACCAGGCATCCTTCCGGGTTTCCTTTCCCCGCCATCGCTCGCGGGCAGCCCGTTCCTCCTCACGTCGCCCGAGTTGCCGCAGGGCGGCAACGATCGAGAGGCTCGCGCGCTCGTTGCCCTCCACCAGCGCGCGGTCGGATTGATAGATCGAGAGGAGACGGAGCGGATCGGAATCGTTCAGCGCGAGGTCCAGTTCCAGTCGCTTCCAGTCCTGCTGCAGATGCGCATTGGGAAATCCCAACTCCCGGCTGTCGCCGTGAAGCCGCCGGGCTTCGGAGACGGAACCCGCCTCGAGGGCACGGCGTGCCTCGGTGAGGTTGCGGAGATCACGTTGGCGCTGGACGTGCGCCCGCCATCGGGTCAGCCCGAAATAGCCGCCCAGAATCAAGGCCAGCCCCAATGCCCCCAACGCCACTGTCCAGACGACTTTACGGCTCATATCCGGTAATTCCTGACACCACTACGCCCGATGCCGCCGTGGGTCGAGCCCTCAGTTCCATTCGACCTGACACGAGGATCAGGGGTCGTTTTGAAGGGGTTGCAAGTGCATGCATGCAAGTGAGCTGCAAAAGCTGGATGGGGCACCGCACAAAAATCGGGTAAAATCTCAAAGCATTGATCAAAAGAGGTTTGGACAGGCCAATGCGATGGCACCAAGGTTGCGTCGTTCATTGGTGCACCTGGAGCTGAGTGTCAGCGCCAAAGGGGCAAAAGGGAAAAAGCCAACACACTGCTCACATGAACCGCACTATCCAACTCCTCGCCGGAACCGTCGCCATCGTCTCCACCCTCGAACTCGCCGCGCAAACCTGGACGCCTGTTGAATGGCAATCGGCTGCATCCGACGCAGCCAGCACCGAGTTCTCCAAGAATTTCCTGCCGACCGTGCAGGAAGCCGTGAGCGCCGGAAAGTACGACCCCTCCCTGTTCACTGCGGTGAAGGGCTTCGATTCGATCAAGCCGACCGACGCCGTCCGTCTCTACTTCGTCGCCGGTGAGAAGGGACCGGACGCCTGGAAGGGTTACCGCAGCCTGTTCACCAGCGACGGCACCCTTCTGGGAACCGAATACACCCACACGGACGTCAACGCCGGGAAGGTGCAATCGGGGGACTTCGCTGAATTCAAGGGCTCCGAGAAGGCGGCCTATCAGGAAGGTGGATTCGCCGCGGCCGGCGGCGGCACCGGGGCCGAATGGTGGAACTCGCTGACCGCGAACTCGGCCTACAACGCCTCGATCTACCAGATCGCCGGCACTTCCATGGGGCTGCTGAGCTTCACGATGAACGGCGCCAACATGGGCCTCGTGTTCACCACGGGCGCGATCACCACGCCGGAACCCAGCACCTACGCGATCCTCGCCGGCTGCCTCGGGCTCGGGGTTTGGATGAGCCGCCGCCGCACCACGCAGTCCTGATCCGGAGTGGCAAGGGGAACAAAACCCCCTTGCCAACCTCCCGTCCCGCCGCGAACCATGGCGTCAATGAACGTCCGTGCCTCGTTGATGGCCTTGCTGGGAGCCCTGTTGCTGGCGGGGTGCGCACCCACCTCCGTTTCGAATCTCACCCCGCGTACCGTGCCGGTCACCTCCACGCGCACCTATCCCTTCGAGGTCACCTGGGATACGAGCCGTCGTGGCGTCAAGGCCGATGCAGTGAAGGCGTACGTGGTGATCGACGGGACGTTGTATCCCATGACGAAGGTTCCGGTCGTATTCAACCGGTGGGAGGCACTGGTGCCGATCCCTGAAGGGCGCACCTACGTCCCCTACAAGTACCGCTTTGATTACGTGATTCCGGGCGTCTCCTCGAGAACGCCGACGAGCGAGTGGTCGCCCGAATACCGCCTTGTGGTCCCGGCCCGCTAGGGTCCAGTCCATTCCAGGCGTCCGTGATCGCAGTCATCTTCAATCCCTCCGCGCGCGGAGACAAAGCGAAGGGGCTGCGGGCCCAGTTGGATCGGCTGGGCCACGGTGTTGAATTGCTCCCGACTTCCGGCCCCGGAGATGCCACGCGTCTCGCACTCGGCGCAGGATTGCGCGGGATCGAGACCGTGGTTGCTGCTGGAGGTGACGGCACCGTCAACGAGGTGGTGAACGGGTTGGCCTGCGTTCCTTTCGGCTGTCGGCCCAAACTGGGGGTCCTGCCGCTGGGCACGATCAACGTCTTCGCGAAGGAGATCGGTCTTGCATCCGGAGTGGCCGAGAACTGGGCCACCGTTCAGGCAGGAAGGGTCCGGACGATCGACCTCGCCGTGGCCACCCATTCGGGTGGGGATCGGTGGTTCATCCAGATGGCCGGTGCAGGTCTGGATGCCGCCGCCATTGCCCGGGTCCAGTGGAAGCTCAAGAAATGGATCGGCCCCGGTGCCTATCTGTGGGCGGGACTCGGTGCGTTGGCCGGGCCGCTCCCGGACATCCATGTGACCGGGGGACCAGCGGACCTGAAGGGCCAACTCGCCCTCGTCGGGAACGGACGGTTCTACGGTGGCCGGTTTCCGGTCTTTCCCCACGCCCATCTCGACGACGGGCAACTCGACCTCGCCTTTCTGGCCCGCGCCAACCTCCTCACCCTCGCCCGCGCTGCGGTCGCCGTGAATGCCGGCCGCCTGCTCCAGATGTCCGGCGTGGTCCATCAGCAAGCCCCGGAGTTTCAATTCCATTGCCACCGGACCGCCCCATTTCAGGTAGAAGGCGACAACATCGGGGTGCTTCCTGCCCGCTTCAGCATCCAGCGCAACGCCCTTCGCGTGCTGATTCCTGCATCGGAATCGGAGCCCACCATTGACAGGGGGGGGCGCATCGGGGGATGAAATCCCCGCGTTCGCGGCCAACCACTGGCCTGCTCGCCACACCATGACTTACGCGCTGCTGCAAACCTCGATGACGCCCCCTCCTGTAGAGGCCCTCCAGCGCGCATTCCGCTCCAGTGATTCGCTCTCCGCGGCGGATGCTGTCTTCGTTGCGGATGATGCCTTTGGAATCCTCGCCCGCGACCTGCCGGAGGATGAGGCACAACACATTGCCGCATCCCTGGCGGGCGAGAATGTCAGCGTGGACCTCGTCGCTGAGGGCGACCTGCCTCGCCTTCCTGATGCTCAGGCCTTCGCCAGCATCCAACTGCGCGAGGAATGCATCCGCCTCTTCAATGCCCGCGAGGACGCCACCGACATCCCCTACAAGGGCGTCCGTCTCATCGGAGTCGGCTACGACCGCGAGGAAGTCCGGCTGGAGATCATCTTTGGCGATGCGGTCCTGCGCTTCAACACGACCCTCGACAGCATCCATTTCCACCACAATCCCGAGTTCAACGGCCGTTCGCCCGGCGAAAACCTCCTGCTCCTCGTCCGCCGGCTCCGCCAATTGGCCCCGCACGTCCTCCTGAACCGCGGTGCCACCAACCTCTGCTCGGGCGCTCCGGTCGAACACATCGAGGACTTCGTTGCCTATCCCCGGACCAGTGCCTTCTTCGAGGAGATCGTCTGGATCCTCTGGCGGGCACGGCAGACTGAGAACGCAGCGCAGGCGGGCTGACCGGAACGGTCGTTCCGTCGGAATCTCACCGGCGCGGACGCTGGTGCCAGGTCTCCAGCAACTCTTCGGCACGGACGGCTTCGCGTTCTGCATCCGCCCCCAGCCGCCAGCCCGAAATCATCGTCGCCCAACGGTCGAGGTCTTCCAACGTCCGCGTTTCAGCCACCACACGGACACGGTGTGAACCACCGCCGGCGAGTTCGATCTTCACCAGGTCCCCTTCCGCGCTGAGCCCACGGACCGGTGCCCGGAACGTTTCGGAGATCCAAAGAACGATTCCCTCGCGCGTCCGCACCCGCACCCGCCCCTCCTCCAGGACGTCGGCAATCCACGCAACATTGCCGCTGTCGCCGTGGACCTCGATGGCCGAAGCGTCCGTACGCAGCGTTTCGCGCGCCGAGTCCACAATGTCATCGTCCAACGCCTCCCGGCTCACCTCGCCCCACGGCGTCGGCAACCGCCAGATCCGGACCACCCGCGCCGAATCGATCGTCAGCACCCGCACGCCGTCCGGCAGGAAGTGGATCTGCTCCACGGCCACCGGATGCGACAGCGCCGGTGAGACCATCCGACGCCCCAGCGCTGTCCAGATCCGGACGCGACCGCCCCTCACCGCCGTCGCAACGACGTCCCCTCCCGGAGCCCATGCCGCCGCCGTGACCCCGGGCTCGCCCGCGACCTCAAACCGCCGGACGTTCCGGAACAACGACCAGATGTCCGCCTGCCCATCCGACGTCGCCACGAGGACATCGGCTCCGTCCGGACTCAGGACGGCGGCCGTCACAGGATGCTTCCGCCCCACATTCCGGGTTACGCGACCCGTGCCGAGATCCAGGACCCGCGCGTATGCGCCTCCCATGCGGACGAGGAGTTTGTTCCCGTCCGTGCTGAACCGGATCTGGTCGATGGCGTTGGTGAACGTCCAACGCCTGATTTCCACCGGCGGCTCCTGGACCCGGTGAACGATGACTTCCCCACGTTCAGTCCCGACGGCAAAGCGCTTCGTGTCCTCGGAAAAGCGACCCGCCGTGGCGCGCGCGTCGAGGGGAACGTCGGCAGCCAGCACGTTTGTCCCATGACGCCAGCGCAACCGCACACGCGCCGATTCAGGAACCGCCAGCGCCGATCGGTCGTGGGCAACAGCCAACGCCAATCCGGCACGCCCAGGAGGACGCGACAACTCCACGGGTTCCCCCGAATCCAGAGCCCAGGCCCAGAGCGCCGGCCCCACGGAATCCTGCGTCAGGGCGTGCCACGTGATCAGGGTGCGCCCGTCAGTCGCGATCCAGGCCTCCCGGAGCGGTTCCTCCAGCGGCCACATCTGTTCAAGTACCGGGAACCGCGACGCGAGGATCCCCAGACGCAGCCGATGGATACGCTCCGCAGAGGCATCGCCGAGGTCGATGCGCAGCGCATCCACCAGCCATGGCAGTGCTTCGAGACCTGCACCCTCCTCGACAATCCGCATTCCCGTCGCCGCCCGGGAGGCAGCCAATCGATGACGGTTCTCACGCGAAAGCGATTCCGCCGCGACACGGAGTCGGTTGACCTGCCAGGCGGCGGTTGGCCCACCCACCGCAAGCAGAACCCCGAGGAGGACAACCGCCGCGGCCAACGGCTTGCGCCGTGCCCAGAGCCAGGCGCGCTCCCATCCCCCCACGGGTCGCGCACGGATCGGTTCGCCGGCCTGAAACCGCTTCAGATCATCCGCAACCTCCGCCATGGACCGGTAACGACGCCCTGCCTCGCGTTGGAGGCATCGCATCACGATCGTTTCAAGATCGCGGGGTATCGCCGGGTTCAGGACGCGCGGAGCCACGGGATCCGTTGTCCGGACCCATTCGAGCGTCTCCGCCACACCCGCGCCGGCGAACGGCGGACGCCCCGTCAACGCAAAGTAAAGGGTCGCCCCGAGTCCGTAGACATCCGTTGCCGGTCCCACGCTCCCCCCAGCCCGCGAGCCCGCGGCCTGCTCGGGCGAAAGGTATCCCGGCGATCCCAGCACCTGCCCGGTCAGGGTCGTCGACTCCTCCACCACGTCCAACCGCTTCGCCAGGCCGAAGTCGGTCACCCGGCATCGTCCGGAGGCATCCAGCAGGATGTTCGACGGTTTGAGATCCCGGTGGAGCACGCCGCGCTCGTGGGCATGCTGGACAGCCTTGGCCACCCACTCCCCTACCCGGGCCGCCTCCAACGCCGGAAGCACGCCCCGCGCGACGCGGGTGGAGAGATCCTCACCCTCCACCCACTCCATGACCAGATACCACTGCCCCGCCTGCTGGCCGACGTCATGAACGGCGACGATGCCCGGGTGGTTGAGTCGTCCTGCCGCAAGCATTTCGCCGCGAAACCGGGACTCGGCGGCATTTCCAGCAAAGGCTCCCCCCAAAAGCACCTTCACCGCGACTTCACGATCCAGCGACCGCTGCCGCGCCCGATACACCACGCCCATCCCGCCCCGCCCGATCTCTTCCTCCAGCACGTAGTCGCCTAGGGTGCGGATCGCTTCGGGCACAGGCTCGGACAGGGGCGAGCCAGCGGAAAACTCCGGCTCGTCCGAAAGCGCCCCCAAAAGCAGGCATCGCCGGCACAAACCATCCAGCAGGCCATGCGCGAACACGGCCCCACACCGACCACAACGACTGGAAGCGTGCGGTGTCATGGACACGCCTCAGCCAACCAGCAACCCGGCCAGATAACGCAATTCGTCATCGACGTCCGCTTCGCCGGCCACCGTGGCAGCCACTTCCGAGCGCAGTAGCTCCCGGAAACGGCGCCGCAACCGGTGGACCGCAACCCGCAACGCCCCTTCGGTCAGCCCCAGTTCCGCGGCCAGATCCGCTCCCGAAACCTCCGGAACACCCCAGACCTGTCCCCGCAACTGTTCATAGAGCCGGGCCTTGCCATCGGCCGCGTACTCCTCCGACAGCCGGGTCAACGCCTGCCGCAACACCTGGTCCGCCCATTGGCGATCGTACTCAATCTCCGGGGAACGCCCGGTACTCGAAAGGCCAATGAGTTCCTCCGCCCGGGCCGGGTCCACCCGGATCAATTGACTCTCCCCCCGCTTCAAGGCCTGGCCACGACGCCATTCACTGACCAGGAACCGCTGCAAGGAGGTCAGGAGGAAGGTCCGGAACCGGCCTCGCGACGGGTCCGCCGTCCGCAATCCCTCGCCGGCGAGCAACCGGGCAAAGAACTGCTGGGTCAGATCCTCCGCATCCGCCGACGCATACCCGGAGCGGCGCACGAACGCGTAGAGCGGCACCCAATAGGCCCGGCAGAGGGAATCCAACGCCCGCGCTGCGGGCGGGCTCTCCCCTCCCCCAGCGGCCAACACCACGCTCCATTGCGTGGCCGGAAAGATGCCCTCTGGCGGTTTCGATTCCATTCACCTTCGTTTGCTGCACGCGTCCACTACCCAACGGCAGCTTGGACAGCCGGCACCCGGAGTGCGAGTTCAGACACGCTCCAGACACGCTTCCGACAATCCCGGCTTCCCCGGCAACGTCATCGAAAACGCTCCCCAAAAGGCCATGCTTGCCAAAACGCGTGCCATTCCTAGGCTTCGGGCTCATTTTTCACTGACGCATGTTCGAACCTCTCATTGCCTCGCTGCTGGGACTGATGCCGCAGCAGTCCGCCACCGGGGACCCGAATGCCGCCAAGCAGCAGATGATCGTCCAGATCGGGATGATCGTCGTGATGGGCGTCGTTTTCTGGGTGCTGCTCATCCGTCCCCAACAAAAGCGCGCCAAGGAACAGGCTGAACTGCTCAAGGCCATCAAGCCCGGCGACCAGGTCACCACGTCTTCCGGCATCGTCGGCGTGATCCAATCGGTTAAGGACCACACCGTCACGCTCCGGTCCGGCGACGCAAAGCTCGAGGTCCTCAAGTCCGCAATCAGCGAAACCGTCAAGAATACCGAAACCAAGGCCTGACGCTCCCGTCCGAGGCCTCCGACCCATCCATCTCCCGCTCCCATCACGGAGCTCTTTCTTTCCAAACGCCATGAATCGCAGCCATCTCTGGAAGTTCCTCTTCGTCCTCTTCACCATCGTCTGGGCGACCACGGAAATCCTTCCCTACAAGGCCCGCAACCTGATCGACCAGTTCGACAGGACCGCGGTGCTGAATCCGGACGCCACCCTGAACGCCATCCTGGCCAAGGCCCGCGAACTGGACGCCCTCAATCCCAAGGACACGGATACGTCGACACTGACCTATACCAACCTCCTGAAGGCGATCGGGACGAATGACATCCGGAAGTACTTCCCGACCAATTACGTCCTCCCCGGCTCCACCATGCTGCCCAGCGCTCAGGCGATCCTGAACCGGGTGCAGCGCGAATCCGCCGGCCAGTTCAAGCTCGGTATCGATCTCAAGGGTGGCACGTCCTTCCTCCTCGAACTCGACACCACCCGCCTCGCCGAAACCAACGCTCCGGGCACCAACAGCGTCGCCTCCGCCACCAACGCCCCCGCCTCCGGCAACTTCTTCACCGAGCGCGGCAACAGCTTCCTCGTCGAACAGGCCATCTCGGTCCTCCGCAAACGCGTCGACGCCCTCGGCGTGGCCGAACCCGTCATCCAACCCGCCGGCGACAAGAGCATCCTCGTCCAGCTCCCCGGCCTGACCGAAGCCTCCAAGGCCGATGCGCGCGCCAACCTCCGCCGCGCCGCATTCCTCGAATTCCGCCTCGCCCATCCCCGCAGTGACGACCTGCTCCAGCGCGGCATCGTCCCGCCCGGCTACGAGCGCAAGCTCATCCTCTCCAAGGACCGCAAGTCGGGGCAGCAGTACCAGACACCCATCATCGTCAAGCGCGCCCCCGAGGAAGGTCTGACCGGCGAGTACGTGACCCGCACCCACGTCGTCCTCGACCCGATGACGGGCAAGCCCCAGATCAATTTCACCCTCAATGGCCAGGGCGCCGAAATCTTCGGCCGCGTCACCAGCCGCAACGTCGGCCAGCGCCTGGCCATCGTCCTCGACGGCGAGGTTATCTCCGCGCCCAACATCAATTCCGCCATCACCCAGGGCTCCGGTGTCATCACCGGTGATTTCGATCTCAAGGAAGCCAACGATCTGGCCTCCGCCCTCGACAACCCGCTCAAGACCCCCCTGCGCATCATCGATGAACGTGGCGTCGACCCCTCCGTCGGTGCCGATTCCATCCGCAGCGGCGTGCGCGCGGCTGTGTTCTCCATCGTCGCGGTCGCCCTCTTCATGCTGGTCTACTATCTGGTGGCCGGTGTCGTGGCGAACATCGCCCTCATGCTGAACATCCTCATCCTGGTCGGGGTGATGTGCTCGCTCGATGTGACGTACACGCTCCCTGGCATCGCGGGTATCGTGTTGACCGTCGGTATGGCGGTTGACGCCAACGTCCTCATCTACGAGCGCATGCGCGAGGAACTCCACGCCGGCAAGTCCGTCCGGGGTGCCATCGCCTCCGGTTACGACCGCGCCTTCGGCACGATCTTCGATTCCAACATCACCACACTGATCAGTTCCGTGCTGCTCATCCTGCTGGGCACCGGAACAGTGAAGGGCTTCGGCATCTCGCTCTCCATCGGTATTGCCGCCTCCATGTTCACCGCACTGGTGGTCACGCGCCTCGTGTTCGATGCCTGGCTGGCCATGGGCGAGCGCAAGACGCTCCCGATGATGAACCTGATCCCCAGCGGCAAGGTCGACTTCCTCAAGTGGGCCAAGCCTGCGTTCATCGCGTCCTGGGTCCTCATCATCGTCGGCATCGGCTACGGCATCTTCGTCCGCGGCCACAACATGCAGGGCGTTGAGTTCGCCGGCGGCGATTCCCTCATCCTGAAGTTCAACAGCGCCGCCAAGGTCGAAACCGGCGAGATCCGCAAGTCCCTCGAGGAACTCAAGATGGGCGAAAGCGCGGTCCAGTACCAAACCGACCCAGGCACCGGAAAACAGTTCCTCAACGTGATCACGCCGCACAGCGACGAGGCCACCGCCAAGGGACTTCCGTCCAACGGCGCCCGCGCCGAAGAGGTCCTCAAGAAGGCCTTCCCGAAGGCCGAATTCGAACGCGTCGGTCTCGAACTCGTCGGTCCGTCCGTCGGCTTCGAGGTGCAGAAGTCCGCGATCATCGCGTCCCTGCTCTCGCTCTTCGGCATCCTCGTCTACGTCGCCTTCCGGTATGAGTTCAGCTTCGCCGTCGGCGCGGTGGTCGCCGTCATCCACGACGTCCTCATGACCATCGGCATCTACTGCCTGACCGGTCTCTTCCACGAGGGCCATCTGGGTCGGCAGTTCAACGCGACCTTCGTCGCCGCACTCCTCACGATCATCGGTTTCTCGATCAACGACACCATCGTCATCTTCGACCGCATCCGTGAGGACCTGAAGCTCGGCAAACGCGGCACGTTCAAGGAACTCATGAACACCGCCCTCAATGAGACCCTCAGCCGTACGATCATTACGTCCGGCACGGTCTTCATCTCCACCATGATCCTCTACGTGTTCGGCGGCGGCGCGATCAACGACTTCGCGTTCACCTTCCTCGCCGGCATCATCAGCGGTACCTACTCCTCGATCTACATTGCCTCCGCACTCGTGCTCTGGTGGCACAAGGGCGAACGGCCCAACATCGGATCGGCCGTCCCCACCGCACCCGTCTCCGGGGCCATCGAGGTCCAGGGCAAGACGGTCTGATCCAACCCAGTTCCCTTCCACGGGCGCCGGCTTTCCGCCGGCGCCCTTTTTCGTGCCCGCATCTAGACCGATGATCACCGGATAGTGGTTTCCCACTACTTCGTCCGGTGGGTGCCCCCCATTCCTTTCCCCCCACTCTTTTGGGAGTTTGTCAACGTCACGCCAGTTCGGTTTCTACGCTGCGGGAGATCATGGCTCGCCCGGGAGTGAGGTAGGAGTGCTTCACTTTCAGCCGTCCTCAAGACCAGTTCGGCAGGGCTTGTCAGCGATCGTGTCGGGGAATGGCAATGCAGCGTCCGTGGGCAGCGGGATCCAATGGGGTCCCTCAGGGGTGTCGGGTCCGTCGCCCCACGGTTTGGAGTCCGAGCAGGTGACCGGGGCTACCCGGTCGACGCCGCGGTGCTCGATGACCGGTACGGTTCCGTGCCAGGAACCTGCCTGTCATTCCTGTTGGGGAAGGGCATCGCAGGGTGGCGTTCCGCGTGGGCGGGCCGTCGTGGTTGGGGAACCATGCCGGCTCGCCAGTTTCTCCCCTTCCTCCCCCGCACCGCCCAGAACCCGCCTGATCCACAACCGCACGCCCTCAACCATTCCCACGGACCCTCAGGGCCTCCCGGATGGCGGCTGCACGGTTCTCCACACCCAGTTTCTCCAGGATGTGTTCGACGTGCTTTTCCACCGTCCGCTTTGCCGAATTCAGGATCACACCGATTTCCGCGTTGGTCTTTCCCTCGCTGACCCAGAACAGGACCTCCGCCTCCCGGGGCGTCAGTCCCAACGGCAACAATGCCGCCGGCGTCGCGCGATCCGGAGCCGTCAATTCCAGCACCCCAGGCTCCGTCTCTGTCGCCACCCGCAAGACCCGCACCTCCATCGGACTTCCATCCCGCGTTCCAACCCCTGCCCCGCGCAACAAGGCAACCAACGGAGCCGGCAGCACACCGCTTTCCGCACCCTCCGATGCCTGGACCAGCAGGGTCTGCGCCCGTCGTGTGGCAAACCGGATCCGACCACTCCAAGCCGCCACCACCAGCGCGCGGTCCAACGAATCGCGCAATTGCTCCTCTGCCTCGCGCCGCATCGCCACTTCCTCCTGCAACGCACGCTGCAATGAGGAAATCCGCAGGTGCGTCCGGACCCGGGCCAGCACCTCCGCCGATTCGATCGGCTTGGTCACGTAATCCACGGCACCCGCATCCAACGCCCGCACCTTCTCCGCCAGATCAGAAACCGCGGTGAGGAAGAGGATCGGGACATCCTGACAATCAGCGCGGCGACGGATCCGTCGGCACACCTCCATCCCATCCATCCCCGGCAACCGCTGATCCAGCAGGATCAGATCCGGCACCTCATGATCCAACTGGGCCATGGCGCTCTCGCCGCTCTCGGCAACCAGCACGCGGTGCCCCTCCATGCCGAGCGCGTCCAGCAACAGCCCCAGGTTCTCCGGAACGTCATCGACCACCAGGATCGTGGCGCGGCTCACGGAGCTTCCTTTCGCTGCGTGAGAATCTCCCGAAGCGCCGCCATCCGATACGCCGCTGCCATGGCCTCCAATTGCCGGAAGAAGGCCTCATGCTCCGGCGCCCGCACCTTCGCCTCGGCCAGGAGTTTTCGGAACTCAACGATGTCCCCGCGCGAAGCCGCAGACCGCAGCGGCTCCAGCAACTCCTCGGAAGGCTGCGTCGCCGGGTCGCCAACCCCAGCCGATTCCACCCGGGCCGCCATTCCCGCCTCCCGTTGCCAGTCCACCCCAAGCAGCACCCCTACCACCGCCAGGAGCGCTTCCTCGGCAAACGGCTTCCCGACGAAATCATCCGCGCCCGAAGCCAACGCATCCGCCCTCCCAAAGCCGAGCACGCTCGCCGACATCGCGAGGATCCGTCCGGCGAATCGTCCGTCCTGACGCAGCCGCCGGGTCAGTTCGAGGCCATCCATCCCCGGCATCCGCAGATCCAGGATCACCAGATCCGGCAACCCGCCTCCGCGCACCGCCTCGAGGGCGGCCTCGCCCGATGCCGCCTCCATCACCCCGAACCCGAGCGGCTCGAACAACTCCCGCAGAAGGCGCCGGTTGATCTCCACGTCATCCACCACCAGCACCCGTCGCCGGGGACCGCTGTAGCCGATCACGCGTCCATCGGATCCCGCTTCCAGTGTCGAAACATTCGACGACTCCACCCGCGGCAGGCGCACCTCAAACGTGAACCGGCTTCCTGCCCCCGGTTGACTCTCCACCTCGATCCGTCCGCCCATGAGCCCCACCAGATGCTGGCTGATGGCCAGTCCCAGCCCAGCTCCAGGCTCTGGCGGACGCCCGGTCACGGCCTGGGAGAACGGCTGGAACAATCGCCCCATGTCTTCGGCAGTCATCCCCGGCCCCGTATCCACGACTTCAAAGCGCACTCTGCCCTCGCCCATCTCACCGCCACGAACGGACACCGATCCGCGCTGTGTGAACTTCAGCGCGTTGCCCACGAGGTTCTCGAGAACCTGACGCAACCGTTGTGCGTCCCCCATCCGCACAGCGCCCGCATCACCCGTCCATTGAACCTCCAGCAAGATCGAGCGTTCCGTTGCGCGCGGCCGGAAGGACGCCTCCACATCCCGCAGGAGATCTGCCGGCCGAAGCGGCATTGGCCGGAGTTCCACCCGTCCCGACTCCACCTTGGACAGGTCGAGGACGTCGTTGATCAACCCCAGCAGATGGTCCCCGCTGGAACGGATCACCCGCAGGCGCTCGCGGTTCCGCACATCCATGCGGTCGTCCCGGGCGAGGATCTGGGTGAACCCAAGGATGCCGTTCAACGGCGTGCGCAACTCGTGGCTCATGTTCGCCAGGAACCGCGATTTCGCCCGGTTCGCTTCCTCGGCTGCGTCGCGCGCCTCCGCCAATTCGCGCGTGCGGACCTGCACCTGCGCTTCGAGGTCCCGCGCCCGCGCCTCCGCCTGCCGGACACGCAACCGCACAGCCCCCTGGAACAGGATCACGCCGAACGTCCCGTAACCCACCCACGCCCACAGGCTCAGGTACCAAGGCCTCAAAACCTCGAATCCCCAACCCGAAACCCCACTCTCCCGGCCCGAGCGATCCCTTCCCCGCACCTCGAATCGATACGCACCTCCGGGCAGCCCCGACCACGTCGCCTCGCGCCGTTCCGAGTACGGGCTCCACACATCGTCCCACCCGACCAACCGATATTGATACTGGACCCCGGCCCCGCGATCCGGACGCCCCGCAGCATATCGAAAAACATACGGCCGCCGCGTATGCCGGAGTGCCGTCGCGGTCGTCGCCAGGGTTCCTGCCAACGTACGGGTCTGGTTCGTTCCCAGCGCGGCGAACTGGGTCAACCGGACGCCAAAATCCGGTACCGTCACGGGCAATTGTCGGCTCTCCACCCGGAGCAACCGGTCCATGCCCTTCGCCCAGATGATCTCCCCGGACGGTCCATCCTCACGCAGGGTCCGGATGGATCCGATGAACCCCAAGGCATCCGCCAACACCGCCGAGTTCATCGCGGGCTTCCAGCGCCCGTCCGCACCGCGTTCAAAGCGGCTCAAGGGGTAATCGACGCTGTCCTGGACGGACGAATACGCCGCGTTCCCCCAGAATGCATTCGAACCCGCCGTCGCCGTCGAGGCCAGCCACCGCAGCGGTCCCGCGGCACCCATGAGCGATTCGTCCTCCTCCAACTTGCCTTCGCCTCCGAGCGCCCTCCACAGGCGCTCGTTTCCCACGATCCGCGGACCGTCCGGGAGTGCCCACGCCTGGACATAATCCTGAGCCTCCTTCCATCCACCCGCTTCCCGGTTGAACGACCGCACGGTCGCCGACTCCCAGTCCGCCCGACCGCTCCCCGCGCCGGGCACCAACCGATGCGTTCCGCGCGCCGTCGTCGCCAGCCACCACGAACCATCCGCAGCCGGCACGATGTTCCGCACCTCACCCAGGCCCGTGAATGTCCGCACTTCCTGCCATTTCCCATCCGCCGATTCCAACACCACGGCTCCATCCCGCAGTCCGCACAACCACTGCGCAGGCTCCCCCGGGATCCGTGCAATCGACATCAACCCGCCCGTCACCGGAAACACCACGTCACCGGACGCAGGCGTCAGCCGGTACAACCCCTTTTCACCCGTGACCAGTAGTCCACCGGCATCCGAGGCGATCTCTTGCGGGTAATGGATCGAGTGCGGGTGCGGCCGCCACGTCGCCGCGTTGGTCCCTGCGGCCGGCCACAACTCATGGATGCCGTCCAGCAAGCTGATCACCAAACGTCCGTCGTGGCGGATCAGTCCGCCGCAAAGCCCGGTGGGCAAACCCCGGCGCTCATCAAATACCGTCACCGCCAGCGGCAGATCGAGCGCCTGCAAGCCGATGTCCGTCGCCAGCCACCAGGTTCCATCCGCTGCGCACCACACGTCGCGGATCGCGTCCGCGAGCAACCCGTCCTCCGTTCCCCAATGCCGCACGACCCCGATGGCCGGATCCACGAGGAACAATCCCGCCCGCCCGGTGGCAATCAGCAACCGTCCGTCCGGCAGCACGTCCAACTGTGCCGGACGCCCGTTCCGGATCTCCTCCGAGCCCGGGAAGGCCACCGCTTCCATCGCTTCCCCGCGCCATCGCAGCAGACCGGCACTGCGCGACAACACCCACCATCCGCCGTCCACCGCCGCAGCCATGCCGGTCACGAGTCCCCGCGCCACCAGCGCGTTGGTGGACCGGGTCACGAACTCGCGCCCATCGAACTCCCGCAGGCCCACTCCGGTGGTCTGCGCAAAGACATTGGTTCCAGCTACCATCACGCCCGTGGTGCCCGGCCCATTCGTGAAGGCCCAGGACTGGAACCGCCCCTGCGCCCACCGGAACACATGACGCTCCGCCGAAAACCAGACGTCTTCCCCCGCGGCCGCCGCCTCCCAGACGACACCGAACTTCCGTTCAACACCTTCCGCTCCCTCCATCAAGGACCGGAACGCAGGCCGCCCAAACGCATCCAACCGCACAACCCCCAGATCATCCGCCCCCCCCAGAAAGATCGAACCGTCGGGTTGGACGACCATCGACCGGATGTGGCTCAGCGGCGTTTCCAGCCGACCGAACTCGTGACCGTCGTACCACAAAAGCAGGTTGGCCGACGCGAAGTACAGGACGCCGTCGGGACCCACCGCCACCCGCGCGACCTGAGGGCTCGCACGATACTCCGTCGCGCCCCACGAACGGAGCAGCGGACGTCCCCGCTCCGTTTCCCGTCCGAGCACAACCGTTCCCAAAAAGGCCAGGGTTCCAAAAACACCCAGCCACCGCACAAAGGCCGCGAAATGCATCCGAGGAAATTAGAGGATCCGGGAAGACGGGCTCAGTCACGCTCCAGCGTGAACAACCGTCGCGGAGCCGCCCGCCGCAATTCCACATGCCCATCCGCAAAGGCGAGATTGGCCCGGAACTTCGTGCGACGCCCACCGCTGGCCACGCCACGGTCGGTCTCGGCGCTCTTCTCATTCCCGCCGCTGTGGCGGTAACACACGTTGGCCCCGTTGGCCCCATCCGGATACAGGCACGCATCCCACCCGTCCGTGTCGCCATACAGCACCGTCTCGACGGGATCTGCGACCTGACGCGTCCCTGTCGTCTTGCTGCCATTGTTGATGAAAGCGTTCTGCGCGTAGGCCAGATAACCCCAGAAACCACCCGCCACCAGCGCTGCCCCCGACTTCTGTTCCTTCCTTTGCAGCGAACCCGGGCACACGAAGATCCCCTGCCCGGCCACCTTCTGGCTCTTGCCCACGTAGGGCTGCAACTGGCGATACCAGATCGGCGGTGTCGGTGCAGTCAGCCATTCCGCCAGCGGCCACCCGATCGGATACGTCCCGTGATCGCCGTCGTACATCATCGCCGCCATCGACAACTGCCGCAGGTTGCTCTGGCAGACCGTCGCCCGCGCCTTGTCCTTGGCCCGCGCCAGCACAGGGATCAGCAACCCGGCGAGGATCGCGATGATCGCAATGACCACCAGCAGTTCGATCAACGTAAACCCAGCCCCCCCATTCCTGGATGTTTTCATGTCCACCTCACGCAATCCAACACCCCGCACCCCTCTTTGTCAGTACCCCATCCCGGCTTCACCTCCCTTCGGGCGCATCTTGATACTGCCCCCGCATGGAACGGGGTGGCGACGTCCTCGTCGCCGTTCCAAAGCCATTCCCAAGGCGATGAGGACATCGCCACCCCGAATCCTTTCCAAAAGGGGGCAGTGTCAAGATGCGCCCTCCCGATCCCGCGCCTCGCATGTTGAACCTTGGAACCTCCCCAGCCCTTCAGACACCCTTCACCCATGTCCACTCCGACGGGCCGCCACGCAGGCGGCGCTGACCTTGTCTCCGGAATACCGCCACGCGCGATCGCGTGTCCGACGTCCCGGTCCCCGTCGTGGATCCTTGTCCTCCTCTTCCTGATCGTCTCCCTCCCGGCCACCGCGCAGAAGGGCATCACCAACCTCTACCAACTCGATCCCCTCTGCCTCGCACCGCACCCGCCCGACGCCACCCTCGACCCCGGCAATCCACCGCCCTCCAACCGTCGCATGGCGGAGCGTCTGGCCTCGTTCCGCGACAACCACGACCCCAACTCGCTCTTCTTCCGCAGCGATGTCTACGCGCCCATCCTCGCCAAGGCGTGGGACGAGGCCACCGATCCCATCCAGCGCCTCCAGATCGGTATCCAGCTCGGCCTGCACCAGGCGCAGGCCGGCCGACCGGATTCGGCCCTCAACACCTACGCCGCCATGGAGGCCATCATCGCCAACGGCATCGACGTCCCTCCCTCGCGCCGTTCCCAGCTCCGCATGCGCAAGGCCGTCGCCTTCCTCCGCATGGGCGAACAGGAGAACTGCATCGCCCGGCACGGCCCCGAATCCTGCCTGTTCCCACTGCCCCCGGCCGCCTTCCACATCCTGCCACGCGGGTCCCGCGGAGCCCTCCCCGTCCTCGAGGAACAGTTGAAGGAATTCCCCGATGACCTCGCCGCCCGCTGGCTCCTCAACATCGCCCACATGACCCTCGGCCAGTACCCCGACAAGGTCCCGGCCCAATGGCTCGTCCCGCCCGAGCGCTTCGCTTCCGAACACCCGATGCCGCGCTTCCCCGATGTCGCGGCCTCCGCCGGCGTGGATGTGAACGACCTCGGCGGCGGCTCCATCGTCGAGGATTTCGACAACGACGGCCTGCTCGACATCGTCGCTTCCAGCTGGGGTTTCAACGGCCCGCTGCGCTTCTTCCGCAACACCGGCACCGGCCGCTTCGAGGAACGCACCAGCCAGGCCGGTCTCGTCGGTCTCAACGGCGGCCTCAACCTGATGCAGACCGACTACAACAACGACGGTCGCCCCGACATCTGGATCCTGCGGGGTGCCTGGTTCATGAAGTTCGGCCGCATCCCCAATTCCCTCCTCCGCAACAACGGCGACGGCACCTTCACCGACGTCACCGAGGAGGCCGGTCTCCTCTCCTTCCATCCCACCCAGACCGCACGCTGGTTCGACTTCGACGGCGACGGATGGCTCGACCTCTTCATCGGAAACGAAACCACCGATCCCGCCGATCCCGATCCTTGCGAACTCTTCCGCAACAACCGCGACGGCACCTTCACCGAATGCGCCGAGGCCGTGGGGATCCGCGTACGAGCGTTCATCAAGGGCGTCGCCTCCGGCGATTACGACAACGACGGTCGTCCCGACCTCTACCTCTCCTGCCGCACCGGCCCGAACATCCTGTTCCACAACGACGGCCCCACCGGTCCCGGCCCGTCCACCAACCATTGGCGGTTCTCCGACGTCACCGCCAAGGCCGGCGTCGAACAGCCGATCTTCGGTTTCCCCACCTGGTTCTTCGATTTCGACAACGACGGCTGGGAGGATCTCTACGCGTCCGGCTACGGCATCAACAACGTCGGGGACGTCGCTGCCGATTACCTCGGCCTGCCGTCCAAGGGCGCGCTCCCCCGGCTCTACCGCAACAACCGCAACGGCACCTTCACCGATGTCACCCGCGCCACCCGTCTCAACCGGATCGGCCACGCCATGGGCTGCAACTTCGGCGACCTCGACAACGATGGGTGGCTCGACTTCTACCTCGCCACCGGAGACCCCGACCTCGCCACGCTCATCCCGAACCGGATGTACCGGAACCATGGCGGCTCCCACTTTCAGGACGTCAGCACCGCCACCGGAACCGGCCATCTGCAGAAGGGCCATGGCGTGTCGTTCGCCGACCTCGACAACGACGGCGACCAGGACATCTACGTGATCATGGGTGGGGCCTTCCCCGGCGACAACGCCCACAACTGCCTGTTCCAGAATCCCGGTTCCACCAACCGATGGCTCCGTCTCCACCTGGAAGGCGTCCGCGCCAACCGCGCCGCCATCGGAGCCCGCATCCACGTCCTCCTCGAAACGCCCGCCGGACCCCGTTCCATCCATCGCACGCTCAGCAGCGGTGCCAGCTTCGGCGCGAATCCACTGCGACAGGAGATCGGAATCGGCGACGCCACGCGCATCACCGCCGTCGAGATCCAATGGCCCGGATCCGGAACCCGCCAACGCCTCGAAGGCCTCCAGCCCAACCACGCCTACCGCATCACCGAAAACGCCACAGCCGCCATCGAGGTTCCCCAACGCCCGGTTCCGCTGACTCCCGTCTCAAAGCCCTGACCCGTATCCAAGCAGGAAGAATCTCGCGCAGAGGGGCAGCATCCGAGCAACTGAAGGCCGGGTGCCCTCACCCGGCGTTGAGGGGGAGTTCAAGGAAGCCGCGCCACGTGGGGGCACGCGGCCTACAATCTCCATTGCTGAAGGCCGGGTGCCCTCACCCGGCGCATGCATTATTCATAGACGCGCCCCCATTGCCTGCCCTCTTCGCGGCCTCTTTCCTTATCCCGGAGGGATTTCAGCGGCTAGCCCGGGGTCGCGAAGCGCACCCCGGGTTCCAGCGGGAGGGGAAAACAACCCCGGAGGGGTTGAAGCATCCGCGGGCTCCGCACCAAAGGAAGGGTTCGAAGGCTGATGCTTCTCCACGAAGGACACCAACGACACGAATCCGGCCCACGCAACCCCGTGCCT